>JAFGWT010000387.1 GCA_016937015.1 Deltaproteobacteria bacterium
GACGTGCGTCGATGATGGGATGACCAACCCAACCAATAAATGTGAAATTTGTGATGTGGACAAAAATGCGGATGCCTGGTCACCCAACAATGGCGCGGAATGCGAAGACGGGGACCCATGCACCACAGGTGAGACTTGCAATGGATTGGTGTGCAGTGGCGGTGAGGATGTATGTGTGGATACCGATACCACAACGGCGGACCCGGATTCGGACAGCGCCACCGCCGACGCCAACTGACCAGAGCCCCGGGGGGACTTAAAAAATTCGCTGCTTGTTATTTTTCCTGACGATATGCATGATGAAAAAGTGAGCGGCGTGTCCGCCATAAACCAGATCCTGTGGACTACCGCTGCGGTATGGGAGCGACCGATGTTAAGAAAGATTTTTTTGTATTTGGGAATGTGCATTCTACTTGCCTGCTCCGGTGAAAGCGGAGGCAGCAACAACGAAGAGCATAGCGATTCGGATGCGGATGCTGATTCCGACTCGGATACCGATTCCGATAGTGATTCGGACACGGATACGGATACGGACTCGGATACGGACGGTGACAGCGATTCAGACACGGATGGGGACAGTGATTCAGACACGGATGGTGATACCGATTCGGACAGTGATTCGGATACGGATTCGGACACGGATTCGGACACGGATTCGGACACGGATGGTGATACCGATTCCGATACTGATACTGATAGTGATACTGACACGGATTCAGATTCAGATTCAGACACTGTCAGCGATGTCGATACAGATAACACCGATTCGGCGTCTGAATCGGATTTATCGAGTGACACAGACACTGACGAGATAATCGACACGGATTTGTGTGAATGGACGGGACGGCAAATCACCTTTGGCACTCTGGTTAATCCCTGCGATGTTATCATTCAGGCAAGGGAAATCGCTGTGTCTGAAGCTGATCCAGGTGCCTCAGACTGGCAGGCAAAGGGAGATCAGCGCCGGGCATATTATTTTCCGGAAGCGGGACGACAGATTTCCTACCGTATTGTTGTCCCTGCCAGCTGGGATGGTCAGTCTGAGCTGCCACTGGTTATGTTTTTACACGGCGCCGGCAGCGACGAAAATAATTATCTGGACCAAAATAATCATCAACTCGTGACACTTGCAGAGGACCACGGGGTCCTGCTGGTTTCTCCCAAAGGCGATGAAGGGGCTTACGGCAATTTTCTCAGACTCTCGGCCCCCTTTGGCAATGAAGCCGGCGCAGCGGAACTGATGGCCCAGGTGACCGATACCAGCGAACGCACTAATCAGCTCAGTGAAATGGACGTAATCAATGTCCTCGAGCGGGTACTGGCCGAATACCCCGTACGGCAGGATGCCATGTTTCTGGCCGGCCACTCCATGGGAAGCGGCGGCACATGGTACATTGGCGGCAAATACCGCAGCTACTGGAAAGGCATCGCACCCCTTTCCGGACCGTTTGTGCAGGAAAACGGTTATCCGTGGGAAGAGATCAAAGATATGTCTGTTTTTGTGACGGAGGGCACTCAGGCGCCGTCCCTCGATGCAAGCCGCCTGCTGCGCGACTGGCTTGAAACCCATGGGTTCAAAGTCGAATACATGGAAGTGGACGCCGATCACGGCGGCATGATTCCTCTGGTTCTCCCCGATATATTTGATTTCTTCGATCGATTGAAAGGCGCCTGACGCAGGCAAAAAAAAAAGCGCTGAGGCATTGCTGCTTCAGCGCTTATGGAATGGTGACCCCGACGGGACTCGAACCCGTGCCGCCGGCGTGAAAGGCCGGTGTCCTAACCGCTAGACGACGGGGCCAGCATTCAAAAGAATATGGATAACAGTCAGGCGCGCGGGTTAGGAAACGCGTTGTTCCTGAAAGGATGGTGAGCCGCGAAGGATTCGAACCTTCGACCCACGGATTAAAAGTCCGTTGCTCTACCAACTGAGCTAGCGGCCCATCCATATTCAAGATAATCAGATTTTCAAAGTTCGCTTCATTTCGAAGTCGGCGGGTTATTAGCAGCCTCCGGCGGATAGTTCAAGTTTTATTTTTAAAAATGTTACATTTATTCCATCGCCTCTTCCATCGCCGGTATCAGATTCATGGCAAAAAACTTTCTTCGTCGAGGCCATCCATCCTAACATATTGGGTTATATGGAAGCCAATGGCAAAAGAGTGATGAAGGCGTCGTCTGCGGTATTGATTGCAATCACCGTTGGGACGATAGGATTTAAGCTGCTTTCCATCAACAATGCGTCGCTGTTTGACTGCTTTTACATGACTATTATTACCCTCTCGACGGTGGGGTATTCTGAAGTGGTTGAACTGGATACAGCTGGGCATTTGTTTGCCAGCGTGCTGATTTTGATGGGAATGGGCGCTTTAATTTATTTTGGGTCCACGATAGTGGCGCTTTGGGTCGAAACCGATCTTCAGCAAGTGAGGCGGAGAAAAAAGATGCAGAAGGCGATTGATGCGCTGCGGGGGCATGTGATTGTATGCGGATGCGGTACCACAGGGAGTCGCGTGGTGGAGGAACTGATGGATACTCAAACGCCATTCGTGATGGTCGACAGCAATCTGGCGGCCATTGACGCCACGGTCCAGGCATACGCGGATTCCAGAAATAAAGGGGGCTTGCCGCTTTACATCAACGGCGATGCCACAGAGGATAAAATACTGTTTCAGGCGGGGATTGAGCGGGCCTCGGGACTGGTGGCTGCCCTTCGAAACGACAAGGATAATCTGTACCTTATCTTCTCATCACGACAGTTGAATCCGGGACTGCGGATTGTGGCCCGGGCCATGGAAAAGGATGCCCCCAAAAAGATGATTCGCGCCGGGGCCAATCGGGTGGTGGCCCCCAATATTCTTGGCGGGATGCGTATTGCCTCTGAAATGATACGACCGGATGTGACTGAATTTCTGGATATAATGCTGCGGGACAGGGAGCAGAATCATCGTATTGAGCAGGTGAAACTGCCCCCAGACTCCCCGTTGATTGGCCGAACGCTCTCAGATTCACGCATTCGCAAGGCGACGGATATTCTGGTTATTGCCATTCGCGACCCGGATGGCGCATTTGAGTACAATCCCGGGCCGGAGACCATTCTCAGGGAGGAGACGACGCTGGTGGTGCTTGGGGCGGTGGATTCAATTTTGAAGCTGCGCAAATCCCTTCATGCCAGTACGCTGATCTCAATTGCGCCCGGGCCAGGGCAGTAAGGGGGCGTGGCGCCGAATTTTCTTTGTTTTCCTGACGCTTCACAGCTCGACTGAAAAGCCTAATTTATGCTTGTACGGTCCGACAATCAGGCATATTCTGCTGCCGTTTCGAAAGTGGAGAGCGGGGCGCCGCGACTGGATGTGTTGGCGCTGTCCCCTGAAAACGCGACCGATTGGAAATGACAGATGGAAGAACTTTTAAAAACACCGTTGAATGATGCGATAAAACGTCGTGGGGCGAAAATGGTTGCCTACGCGGGCTATGAAATGCCTGTTCGATTTGGTTCGATTGTAGAAGAGCATCAGGCTGTACGCCTGGCGGCGGGACTTTTTGATGTCAGTCATATGACCGAATTCTGGCTGGAAGGGCCGGATGCGCTTAAGGCTGCCAATTATCTTGTTAGCAACGATTTAAATGCGGTTGTCGATGGGGATATGCAGTATTCGGTTATGTGCACCGCGGAAGGCACAGCGGTGGATGATTTAATGGTGTATCGATATGGTGCTGACAAAATTCTGCTGGTGATGAACGCCGCGTGCAAGGCACAGGATATCGCTCATATTCAGGCCAATTTGCCCAAACTCGATGTGCGATTTACAGACCGGTCACTTGAAACCGCTCAATTGGCCTTGCAGGGGCCCAAAGCGGTGTCCATTCTCGAAAAGTTGACAGGTGCGTTTGTATCGCTGCCCACCATGAAATTTACCGAAGGTGATATTGCCGGTGTGCCGAGTCTGGTCTCCCGGTCCGGATATACAGGAGAGGACGGCTATGAAATATACTGTGACAACGCAGGCGCCCTCGCACTCTTTGAGGCACTGATGTCTGCCGGGAAGGCGGAGGGCCTGTCGCCGGTGGGGCTTGGCGCAAGGGATACACTGCGTCTTGAATCCAAAATGCCCCTTTATGGTAACGAACTCAGTATGTCGATTACCCCGCTTGAGGCGCGTCTGGGGTGGGCGGTGGCGTTGGATAAACCGGATTTTCTGGGGAAGGCCGCACTGCTGGCGCAGAAAGAGGCCGGATTGACCCGCAGACTGGTGGGATTTGAAATGACGGAAAAAGCGATTCCCCGCCATGGCTATCCGGTTGTTGCGCCAGATGATGCATCCGTTGTTTGGGGCGAAGTCACGTCTGGATGTCCGTCGCCCACAACTGGCAAAAATATTGGCCTGGCATACATTGACGTCGCCAAAGTCGGTACCAAACCAGGTACGCAAATCGGCATCGAAATTCGCGGGAAAATTAAATCCGCTAAGATAGTTAAAACCCCGTTTTACAAACGTCCGTACCCGGTGCGGACAAAATAGAGGCACAGCGATGAAATTACCTGACAATCTAAAGTACACAAAAAGTCACGAATGGGTGTTGATTGAGGGCGAGACTGCAACCATGGGCATTACACAATTTGCGGTGGAGCAGTTGGGCGATATTACGCTGGTGGAGTGCCCTCAGGTGGGCGATAGCGTGAAAGCCAACGATACTATGGGCACTATTGAATCGGTGAAGGCCGTGTCGGATCTTTATTGCCCCATCGATGGGACGGTGCTTTCGGTGAATGAAGCGCTGGAGGATGAACCCGAAAAGGTCAACGACGATTGTTACGGCGATGGTTGGATTGCCAAAATCACACTCGGCGACGATGCGACTGACGAAGACCTGATGGACGCCACCGCCTACGAAGAATATCTGGACAGCCTGGACTGAGGAACGAGGAGCGACCGTGAGATATATCCCTCATTCGGCCCATGACGTCGAAGCAATGCTCAAAAAAATCGGGATTCAGAATGTGGATGATTTGTTCGCACAGATTCCGGCTGAGGCGCGGTTCAAAGGAGATTTGAATCTGCCCCCCGCGTTGAGCGAATATGAACTGCAGACCCTGCTGACTGAAATGGCGTCGACCCCTGCCACAGGCATGACATCGTTTCTGGGGGCGGGTATCTACAACCATTTTATCCCTCAGTCTGTGGATTCCCTGATGCGGCGCAGTGAGTTTTATACCGCGTACACACCGTATCAGCCGGAAATCAGTCAGGGTACGCTTCAGGCGGTTTTCGAATTTCAGACTGCCATCGCCCGAATTCTGGGGATGGCCATATCCAACGCATCCATGTATGACGGGGCGACTGTACTTGTGGAAGCGGCACTGATGGCGCGCAGGGTCAACCGTCGACATCGCATCGCGGTATCGGCCGGAATTCATCCGGAGTATGTGGCCACTTTGCGTGCGTATTTGACCGCATTGGATGGCAGCGATGATGCACTGGTGATGGTGCCGCTAAACGAAGACACTGGCCAGACAGATAAGTCGGCACTGACTGCAACGCTGGACGACAGCATTTCGTGTCTGCTCATAGGCTATCCCAATTTCTTTGGGGTTGTTGAGCAGCTGGACGACGTGGTGGCTCTTGCCAGGGCAAAGGAAATCTGTGTTGTGACCTCCACGCTGGATGTATTCGCATTTGGCGTACTCAAGCCCCCTGGTGAAGTTGGCGTGGACATCGCCACCGCTGAAGGACAGTCCATTGCTGTGGCACCATCCTACGGTGGTCCAGGGCTCGGTCTTTTTGCCATCGCCGATGACAAAAAGCTGTTGCGACAGATGCCAGGGCGTTTGGTGGGGCGGACAGAGGATACATCTGGACAGACCGGATATGTGCTGACCCTGGCGACACGTGAACAGCATATTCGCCGGGAGAAGGCGACTTCGAATATTTGCACCAATCATGGTCTGTGCGCACTCAGCGCGGTTGTGAACCTTTGCATGCTCGGTAAACAGGGGTACCGGCAGGTGGCGAATTCATGTCTGTCGCTTTCTGAATATCTGAAGTCCAAAATTCGCGAACTGGATGGTTTCGAGCTGCGGTACACCGGACCGACGTTCAACGAGTTCACCATGCGATGCAAAAACAGCGATGCTGCCACAGTGCTCAGTCACCTCAAATCACAAAATATTCTTGGTGGAGTCGACCTGGCGCGATTTGAATTGGCGGCCGACTGCATTCTCGTTGCGGTGACCGAACTGCATAACCGTAAAAAAATCGATTCATTCATAGGCGCGCTGGCGCAAATCTGAACAGATGAAGATTGAAACCCGGAAAATGAACAGCGGTTGCGAACTGACGGTTCGCAGTATCACCGATGTTCAGACCGGTGTGCCGCTGTACCTGTGGGGTGGACTGTTTGGCACCTTTCTGGTGTGGTCCAGGGTTGCCAGGGAGTTGCGCAAAACCAGGCCGTTGTTCCTGATTGACTTTCCTCGCTACGATGCGGCCAATCGGATTTTTTCCAACGATGGCCTGGATATCGAATTACTGGCGTCATTTCAGCAGGAGCTGATGAGCCAAATGGGTCATTCTCAGGCAATCCTGACTGGCTGGTCGCTGGGGACACAGGTGGTGGCGGAATCCCTGAAGTACGACAATATCGTTTCGGCGGTGGTAATCAGTGGCGTTTTAGGAAAGCCATTTTCACACATCAGTGACCCGCTGTTCGAAACCATTGGCATTCGTCCCCGGGTTTCTCAAACCGTGGGATGGCTGACCCAAAAGGAGGAGGCCCTTTCAAGGCTGCGCAAAATGGTGCGTCGCAATGAACATCCGAGTCGCTGGGCGAAGCGGTTGGGATTGGTGTCACCCTCTGTGGATGAGCTGGTTATGGATGCCGCCATTCGCGATTTCGTTAACATCCCTGCGGTGCATTATACCTACTATCTTCAGATTGCTGCGCGTCACAACGCGGCCCAGATCGTGCGGACATCACCAATTCCCATTTTGGCGGTATCCGGCAATGAGGATAAACTGGTTCCAGCGAGGCGATCACGGGAGTTTGTCAAAGGGGACAACCCGAATCGTGAATTTTTGCTGGTCAGAGGCGGCACTCATTTCGTGCCCCTTGAATATCCTGAACTGATATCTCTCAAAATGGAAGATTTTTTCAAGCGACATCAACTGTGAGACACACTGATAAACAACTGCAGCAGCCTTCCCGGTTTCCACTGGTTTGCTTCGATTTGGACGGCACGCTGGTGGATGACACCATCTATATATGGAAAACACTTCACGAAGGATTTAAAACCAACCAGACGGAGCGCGAGCGGGCGTACCGTGATTACTTTGCCGGCCGGATTACCTATCAGGAGTGGTTTGAACACGACCTCAAACTGCTGAGGGCGGCAGGTGCGACCCATTCAGGCATCGTTAAGGTGTGCCGAGGATTGCAGGTGATGACCGGTGCCATGGATACCCTTTTTGCCTTGCGTAATGCGGGCGCGAAAATCGCTGTGATTTCGGGTTCCATCCAAACCGTACTGGATGTGCAGTTTCCAGGGTTTGATTTTGATTATGTATTGATTAACCGGATTGACTTTGATGATCAGGGGCGGATTTTTGGCGGCGTGCATACGCCGTTTGATGTGGAGGCCAAGGCGGATGGGCTCTTGCACCTCTGTCAGCAAATGGGTATTACGCCCGACGCAGCGGTCTTTGTGGGTGACAATGAAAACGACGTCTGGATTGCAAAAACCGCGGGATTGTCCATTGCATTCAACTGCAAGTCTGAAAAACTGTCTGATGTATGTGACGTGGAGATTAAGGAGAAGGATTTGCGGCGAGTGCTGCCACATATACTTTGTGCGTCACACAGTGCGGTCGTTCCTTAAGGCGCGGCGATGGGTGTTTGAGATGAAAAAACGGAATCTGTCTGTTAATTTTGCCCTTGTTTTTTTTGGCATTCTCATGGGGTGCAGTGACGGTGGCGGTGCAGCAGCGGTTGGTGATACTGGCGGTGATACGGCTGATACATCATCCGCAGACACGGTCTCGCAGAACGATTATGATACCGTCGATACAGGTGTGGAGACCGATTTGAGCGGTCTTACCGGTTGCGGAACGCTGTTTGGTATTCCGGCTGAGCAGACCGGGCTGGGTGCCACTCAGTGTCGACCGGTGTGCGATTGTGGTGGAGAAACGTTTGCGCCAACCACATTATCGGACGCTGCGCTTAATCGGCTGACGACCATGACGCTGCTCAATCCACCGGCGTTGCAAAATGAAAATCCATACGGGTCCGCGGTTCCGTCTGCCTCCCCGGACGACGCGCAGGTGTGCGGTGTTACCATTGGCGAGACGGCCCCGGACACATATCGGCTGGATACATTCCCTTCAGCGGATGCGGCAATCGCAGCCGGTGCTGTTGTGACCCATTTTGGCGCCTGTGGGCAGTGTTCATCCCTGGCGGACCTCGCGGTTTACATGAGAACAACCGATTTGACAGGACCGGTGCGTCAGTGCGGCATTCAGGGAATGACCGGCGGTGAGGCGACGAACATTGCATGTCTCAAAGCGCTGGGGTTCACCGATACCTGTGCGCAGATATGGTATTACAACACGGTCAATACCCGCACCGTATGCCTTGAAACCTGTGCCGTGATGCTGGGCGATAATTATCACCTGCCCACAGGGGAAATAAATGCCTGCCTGCAGTGCGACGAAGACAACAGTGGCCCGATATTCAAGGCGGTGGCGGGTCGTACACGGCGCAACTCCGGTTTGCCATCAGGCATCTGCCGCCCCTGTGAAACCGTCCGTCACGTCACGCACGCGTATTGACGGGCGAATGGGTCCGCCATTGGGCTGCTGATTCGATACAAAGGGTGCCTGCGGCATCCTGGCGCGTCATTGCTGCGCTGGCGGCAGTCCAGAAGCGTATTTTATCCCACACACTGGATTCCCGTTCCGCCTTGTTACACGGGAACGAAATGAATGATGAACGTCTCACAGTGCAGAGTGAAAGTGAAAAGATGTGGGGGCTCATGACGTGATGGCGCTGAAATCTATTATTTTCCGATCTCTTTGGCTTCAGTGCGGCGGTTGAGCTGTCGGCCTTCTTCGGTGTTGTTTGAGGCGATGGGATGTTCCTGACCGTAGCCCACCGCGATGATGCGGTCGCCTTCTATTCCTTTTGATATGATGTAATCGCGCACAGCGTTGGCCCGGTCTTCGGAGAGTTGCTGGTTTTTCTTAGGATTGCCCACATTGTCGGTGTGCCCGGACAGTTCAATAATTGCGCTGGGTTTGTAGGTGAGGAATTCGATGACCGGTTCGATGAATTTGTACGATTCAGGTCTGAGGGTGGATTTGCCGGTATCAAACTCAACCCCTTTGAGAATCAGAGATGGTTCAGGCGGCGTCGCGTTCTGAATAAGCACCCCCGGGTCGGGCGTCTCAATGGGCCTTGGTTTTAGAGGAATCCACGTGAGGGTCAGTTTCATGGTAACATGGGGTTCGTTGGGGATGCTGGCCTGCTTTTTGATTTCGTCTTCAAACAGCGACAGATAGGTCAGAGTCAGCTGCGCCCCTGTGGGAACCAGAATTTCGGTGAAGCCCATGTCGTCGGTTTCAGGTGTGTAGAATTTTTTTCCATCCTGAGTGACGGCTTTCACCACCACCCCCTTCATTGGGCCGCTGGCTTCAGACTGGACAATCAGTTTCAGGACTGCTTCAGTGGTCGTTGGGGCCAGTTTTGAGCCATTTACGCCACCGCCGGATGCATCCCCGGCATGGGTGCCAAAATCGTCAGAGCCGTTGCCGCTCTGTGTTTCGGTGCTGCTGCCATCTGGCAGCGATGCCGCTGAATCGGGGGATGCGCCCTTGCTTCCCCCGCACCCGCAAATCAAAACAAAGATGCATATTATTAATGGCAATCGCTTCATGAGACCTCCCTTGGATAAATATCTGTGTGATTTGTCTTGGGGCTATAATATACAACGATTCACTCATGTGCGACCGATAAAAGCATGGGAAGGGCGATGGGCGCGACGGGAGCGAAGGGCGTCAAAGGTATGCCGGGTAGAGGGGTGGGGGATTATCTGTACTGGGGGGCGTCGGTGTTGAGGGCAATGGAAATGGACACTCGGGAGGGATACCAGACGGACGACGATCGATCAAACACCAGCAGTTTCTCTTCAGCACAGTTCACCACTCTGTTGTCGACAATGCCTTCGGAAGCCAGTGTATTCAGCTTATGAAGCGCGGCACTGTTGGACATGCTTTTGCGGTATGGTCGTTCTTCGGTGAGCGCCATAAAAATGTCAGCCACCGTGACAATTCGTGTTTCCAGCGACAACCCGGCCGCCGTGCAACCATATGGGTATCCGGTGCCATTGAGGTGTTCGTGATGCAGCGCCGCAATGTCCCGGATGGTGTCGAAGGTGGGAAACGCTGAAAGAATAATATTTGTAAACAGCGCATGGGTTTGTATGTACAGTCGCTCGGTCTCCGACAACACGTGTTTTTTTTCGAGAATCCGATTGGGAATCACCAGCTTGCCCACATCGTGAAGCAGGGCTGCCATGCTGATGCGTTCGACTTTAATAACATCGAGTCCAAGGGCTCTGGCCAGAATCCGGGCCACCGTGGCGACCCCCATGGAGTGCTGCGCGGTGAACGGCGACTTTTGCTCCAGGGCGGCAAGCAATTCAAGCACAATGGTTCGGGAGTAATAATGGGGCGCCACTTTGTCGTGGAGGGTTGTCAGCAGGCCGGTGAGCGCAGCGGTGACTTCCCTTTGGGCAACCGGCAGCTCACCAGTACCTGTTCCAATATCACTTACGCTGTGCCCGATGTGACTGAAAGCGGCTGATTTTGAAATATACTTGCTGAAAAAAATTTTCATCCGGTCCTTTGTCCAAAACTGTCAAACCTGAAATGCACGCCAATACAGGCTGTTTCAAGACAGGTGATCTTTGGTGAAAGCGCTGTTCGGTTAAAGTATGTTACGTCCTTCCGGACACGGAATTAACAGGATAATCCACCGTTGCCGGCGGCGTCTCTTCGCACCCGTGCCACAACTGAAAAGTCGGCGTTTGGGGATACAGCTGAAGTTTTAAATTCCATTTTTCCCAGTTTTTTTGAGGTAATGGGCATGCTGGAACGTTCTGTACAAAATAGATGAAAAAATTTGAAGAAAATGAAAAAATAAGCGTTTTACAGCTGTTTCTCCCGGTGCAGAAAAAGGGGCCATTTCTTTATTGCGCTGACGAAGAATGGTTTCAAATTATTTGATGATCAGTGGCTGGGCCGACTCAGCGGATGTCGTATTATCGGGGGGTTCCGGGGGCGCTTCAGGAGACGTTTCTGGCCACTTCAGTTTGATTTTCAGGCTTTTTCCTTTGGTAGTGTCTTTCACTGCCACGCTGAATTTCGCGATGGGTGCGACATCGAGTGCCACCGGACCGTCTCCTTTATCGACCGTGATGCTGCCTCGTCTGAGACCGGCGATCATGTTCTCCATATGAGTGATGAGTTGATCGTTTGAAATGCTGGCCTCGTATTCAAATGCTTTGGATTTGCTCATAATGAACTCCTTAGTTGTGTGTTTTTAGTTGTGTTTAATGAAGTTTAATTTAATCACGGTCGCGGGATTCTCCATGGGGATGTCGTGGTTTTGTTGCGGTGAGTACGCCACTGGCAAATTG
Organism: Deltaproteobacteria bacterium; assembly: GCA_016937015.1. Taxonomy (GTDB): domain Bacteria; phylum Myxococcota_A; class Polyangia; order JAAYKL01; family JAAYKL01; genus JAFGXQ01. The sequence continues at coordinate 11,693 of JAFGWT010000387.1, forward strand.
TCTCACCTTTGTGATTTCCTCTGCGTCGAGACACAATCGTGAGACAAAAAAATTCCAGCGAAGTGCACAGGAGGCAGTTATTACGCAGTGTTTCCAAATTGGCACGGCATTCGCTTTATAGCGGGCCATCGCGATGCCGCAGCACGGACAGGATACATCGCAGATCGGGTGGCGAAATGACAAAACCGGACACAAAACCGTTTAATGAAAATCTGGTTAAAACCATTAAACTGAGCCAGGAGATGCTGGCACTGGCGGATGAAGGGGACCGCGATCGCGATGATGATTCGTGCGGTGTCATATACAGTGTGCTGCGGGATACTGCGTATCGCCTGCTTAAACTAACTGAAAAGGAATGCGAAAAGCACAAAATTGCGGGCAAATGGCATACATGAGCGATTGACAACAGCCACGTAGACATTAATGATGCATACGCATTCAAAACAATTGACTGTGAAAAAACCGTAATACCGGGAAGGAGAATCGAATGAAAAAATACATTTGCACCATTTGCGGGTATGTACATGAAGGCGAGAGCGCACCGGACAAGTGTCCCCAGTGCGGTGCACCGAAGGAAAAATTCCAGGAACAGTCCACAACGGAGATGACCTGGGCGGACGAGCATCGTATTGGCGTTGCCCAGGGGGTTGACGCTGAAATTCTCGAAGGACTGCGCCAGAATTTTATGGGAGAATGCACTGAAGTGGGCATGTATCTCGCTATGAGTCGACAGGCCGAACGCGAAGGGTATCCCGAAGTGGCGGAGGCCTACAAACGCATTGCGTTTGAAGAAGCCGAACATGCGGCGAAGTTTGCAGAGTTACTGGGTGAAGTGGTTGTCGCGGATACAAGGAAAAATCTTGAGATGCGGGTTGCTGCAGAGCATGGCGCATGTCAGGGCAAAAAGGATATTGCCACCAAAGCCAAACAGCTCAACTACGATGCCATTCACGACACCGTACATGAGATGTGCAAAGACGAAGCGCGGCATGGACAGGCATTCGCCGGCCTGCTGAAAAGATATTTTGGGTAATGGTTTTATCGTTCCGGTACTGCAATAAACATTGACGGTTTAACGCAGTACCCAAAGGAAGCAAACAGAAAGAAACAACGGGTATGACGACCGAGCTGAGTACGGAAGAAATTCTCGAATACGCCATATCGCTGGAGAGGCGCTCAGTGGCGCTTTACACTGATCTTGCTTCCACGGCCAGAAATGATGCGATGCGAAAAGTGTTCCTTGGGTTTGCCGAAGAGGAAATGGGGCATCGAAAAAAACTGGAGGATGTTCTTGATGGGGAGCTGAAGCTGGGCGCTGATGTTGAAGTGGCTGATATGAAGATATCAGATTATGCGGTCGACGTGGTGCTGGATGCATCATCGTCGTACCAGGACATCCTGCTTTTTGCCATGCAACAGGAACAACAGGCATACCGCTTGTATACCGACCTGTCACAGCGGGTGTCTGAGCCTCAATTCAAGGCGCTGTTTGTAGCGCTGGCCAGAGAAGAAGCCAAACACAGAAATCGATTTGAACTTGAATATGACGAACACGTTTTAACGGAGAATTAGGTTTCACTTTTGTGGAATGTCGCGTTCTCTTTAAGGAGCAATGTAATGGATAAAATTTCATCAGTAAAATTTGCCATGGATAATGAACAGCGGGAAAAAGACTACTACCTTAAGGAAGCCGCCCGCTCAAAAAATCCGGTAGTGAAACGACTGCTTGAAACCCTCGCTGAAGAGGAAGAAGACCACAAACGATGGATTGATAAGCTGCACAAAAAGCTGCTGGCGGACGGCGCCTGGCCTGAGGACGTGGACCTTGACATGGTGGACAGCAATGTCACCGAGGAATTGAAAAAACTGGATTACAAGGCTGAAGCGACAATGGCCCATGACGATAATGACATAGAGGCACTTAAGGCCGCTGCTCAGTTTGAAAAGGACGCAGCTGATTTTTATGCGGACCTGGTGACAAAGTGTGACAATGCCAGGGAGAAGGAATTCTTTTCATTCCTTGCCAAAATTGAGCACGATCATCAGCTCTCCATTGAAGATTCCCTTTCGTATTTACAGGACCCCGAAGCCTGGTTTGACGCAGCAGAGCGTCATGGTCTCGATGGTGCCTAGAAAATCCAATAACCTCATAGAGTAATCAACAGAAAATGGAGCCCGATAACTCATGACTGACATTAGTATCAGATTAGCAGGCGCAGCGGGACAGGGGCTGCTTAGCGCCGGAAAACTGCTGGGAAAGGCCTGTGTCAGGGCCGGTTACCACGTTTTTGGCGTGCAGGATTCCGAGTCCAGAATTCGCGCAGGACACAATTTCTTTCAGCTTCGCATCAGCGACGTTCCCGTATGGGCCATGAAAAAACAGGTGGACCTGCTGGTCACCCTCGACAAGGAAAGAATGGCTGATGACCTCGCATCGCTGAAGGACAATGGTATTGCCATCCTTGATAATGCGACCCTCAAGGCGAACATCGACGACAGCAGAATTGTGGATGTGCCACTGCGCCAGATTGCCATGGATACCGGCAAAAAGCCCATCTACTCCAATTCCGCCGCGGTGGGATATGTGTTTGGGGTGCTGGGACTGGACATCGAATTGCTCAATGGTCTTTTCAGGGAGCGATTCAAGGATGCGACCATTCAGGCGGGAAATATTGACGCCGCAGCCAAAGGACATGCACAGGGACAGAGCCGCAGCGGAAAAATCGCGTCGCTGCCAACCATTGCGGGCGCGCCATCGCGGCTGTTTCTGAATGGCAATGAAGCGGCGGCACTGGGCGCACTGTCCGCCAATCTGAAATTTATCAGCTGTTATCCCATGTCCCCATCGACCGGAATCATTACTTATCTTGCCAATGCGGAAGCAACAGCCGGAATCGTGACGGAACAGGCCGAAGATGAGATTGCGGCAGTGAACCAGGCTGTGGGCGCTTCAATGGCTGGAGTTCGTGCGATGACCGCCACTTCCGGTGGTGGAATGGCGCTCATGAGTGAAACCATTTCTCTTTGCGGTGTTGCCGAAGTGCCTCTGGTTATCGTAAATTGCCAGCGCGGCGGTCCGGGTACCGGATTGCCCACCCGGCAGGAGCAGGCTGATCTGCTGTTTGCCACGTTTACCGGTCACGGCGATTTTCCAAGGGCGGTACTGGCGGCCACCAATGCGGAGGATATCTTTTATCTGACCGCAAAGGCGTTTAATATTGCAGATCGTTATCAAATTCCGGTCATCGTGCTGTCAGACCAGCACATTGCAGACACATTTTTTACCGTTGAACAGTACAACCTCAATAAGGTGCCCACTGAGACGTCGCTTGTATCCACAAAGACGCTCGAACAGATGTCGGAATACAAGCGGTACGCCATTACCGATTCGGGTATTTCGCCCAGAGCCTGGCCTGGACAGAGTAAACATTTGATACTGACAGACAGTCATGAACATTTTGAGACCGGGCATATCACCGATGACCCGGAAGTTCGCAAGGCCATGGTTGAAAAACGCGCGCGAAAAACGGCCAAGCTGAGTGGTACGTTCAGCGTTCAGACCAGCGGAACGACGGACGCCGAAGTGGCTGTGGTCAGCTGGGGTTCCACCGGGGATACCCTGAAGGAAGCCGTTGCCGAGTTGGGTAATCGGGGAATTCATTTGAATCATGTTCATTTGACTGAACTGTGGCCATTTCCGGCAAAGCAGTTTTTAGCCGCGGTCGAAAAAGCCAAACGCATCGTTGTTGTGGAGGGGAACAATACCGGACAGCTGGCGGCAATTATCACTCAGAGCACAGGACTTCGGCCAGAGCTGATGCCCAAATATGATGGTCGGCCTTACATTGTTGAAGACCTGACTGCGGATGTTGCGGAGGTGGTAAAATGAGCGAATGCAAATCGTTTAGTATCTGTTCTGTGAATGAAACGGCATGGTGCCCAGGGTGCGGTGACTTTGGCATTCTCGCCGCGGTGAAGGATGCGCTCGAAGCCATGGGCAAGCAGCCACACGAAGTGCTGATGATGGCTGGAATCGGTCAGGCCGCAAAATTGCCTCAATACATTACGGCAAACGGTTATTGCGGATTGCATGGCAGGGCTTTACCCGCAGCCACAGGCGCAAAGCTGGCGAACGATGACATAACCATTTTGCTGAACTCCGGTGACGGGGATATGTACGGCGAAGGTGGCGGTCATTTTTTGCATACTTTGCGACGGGACATTGATGTGACGCTGATGGTGCACAATAATCAGATTTACGGTTTGACGCAGGGACAGGCGTCGCCCACCAGCGATATGGGATTGCAAACCAAACTGCAGCCGCGTGGCGTGATCTCCTATCCTCTAAGAGGACCGGCTCTCGCGCTAACGCTGGGATGTCGATTTGTGGCACGCAGTTTTTCCGGGGACCCCAAACATCTGTCCGAACTGATTCAAAAAGGCGTTAAGCATCGGGGCCTGAGTTATATTGAAGTGCTGCAACCCTGTATCAGCATGAACAAGGTAAACACCTTTAAATGGTACAAGGACCGCATTTATAACGTTAACGAGGACCCAGCGTATGACACGTCGAATCGCATGATGGCGCTGGAAACAGCGATGAACTGGGGCGACCGAATTCCAACCGGCCTTTTGTTCCACGATGAAAGTGGCGATGCGTTCCATGATCGGATTCCGCAGATTAAAACCACTCCGCTGGTGAAGCAGCCAGCCATCTCCCACGACACAATGAAGACACTTTTCGCCAAACATATGTAGAATTATTAATTGTGGATGAAGCGGTTAAAGCCATAAAAAAATCCCCTTTCCCCAAAAGAGGAGAAAGAGGATTTAGGAGGTGGCAGTCTGTTGGTTACTGCGCGGCACAGGCATCGATAATGTCGATGGCGCTCTCGATACCAACGTAGTACTGAGATACGATAAGCGCGTCAACTGAGTTGATTTGTCCATCGCAATTGACATCGCCGAACTGTGCTTCGTAGGAAGCTGGTGTATCCAGATTGACGTAGTCCCTCGAAATCAGCAGGGCATCGAGGATTGTGATTTCGCCGTCCACATTTACATCCCCAAGGATGCCATCGCCCAGATGGTTGAAATTCAATTCACCGGTGGTGATGTCGATAGTGACCTCATACAGGCCGGCTGCCTGGTCATCAACAGTCACAAAAAATGGGACCTGATTCTGGTCGCCGGCTGTGGCTGTAAGACCGGTTTCGGGAATGGATACCCCATTTTCGGTATAAAAGCAGTACTCCCAGCTGGTGCCGCCGGTCAGGTCGCCAATCTGAAAATCGATGTTGGCCTGAAGTGAGCCGTTGCGTGCGGCTTCCTCGGCATCAACGAAAAATACGGTACGCCATACGTTGAGAGGACCTTCGGTCATTGCATACGTTTCACCATCAATCCGAAACTCCGGTTTTAGGGGAGTGTTCTGAGCCGAAGCGAGTCCGGAAATTGTCATTACCGCTGCCAATGCCAACGCAAAAATAGCTGATTTTTTCATGATTCGTTCTCCTTGTGTTCCCCCCGGTTAATCAGGAAGAATGTAAAAATAATTTTTGGGTTCCTCTGTTATCTGCGCAGATAACAGAGTGAATTCATTGCTCGCGAGCGATGCGTATGACCCAGTGCATTGCATGGCGAATGCCAGAACTCACGCCACAGACCTCCCGAAAAAGGAAACCCATGGAACGACTGCATTTCCGAATGACCAGAGCGGAATATGCAGAACAGGCATCGATGGAATGTGATGCTTTCAGGTGGCACTTCGAGTGGATTGCCCTGCATGGATGCGACCTGACTAATGCAGTGAGTAACGGGTAGACGTCAGGCAGGCGCTATCCTTCGGCCATTCCCAGACCCACAAATGCCCCGTCTTTCATTACGATAAACGGTCTGAACTCGAATGTTGCCTGTCCGGTTGCGTCGACCCGGATGATATGAAGTGTTCCCATGCCGTAGCCCATGGGACCGCGATTGTAGTAGTGGGCCTGAAGCGCGTACGGGGCATTGGCGGTTTTTCCTTCGATGGTGAAAAATTCCGGTCCGTATCCGGTGGTCACATCTGCGCTTAGCTTTCCACCGCCTGGAAGAGATTTGTTGCTGTAATACGCATGATTGCCATGTTTATCAAATACATGCAAATCCACATCATTGGCGTCGGATTCCCAGTGCAGTACAAACCGAGCGGATGCGCCGGCGAGCGGTTTACCCGGCTTGGGGAAAAGCGATTTCATCCCTATAAGCGCTTTGTTATCGGGCTGTTGCTGTTGCGCCAGAGCGAACATGAGCTGGGCTTCGGTGCGAAGCGATGTGACCACTCCTTTGAATCGATCGGATGGGTATTTCTGTGAAATTCCTTTGTGCATTGCATCGAGCGCTTCGCTGTACCTCCCTGCACGAAAAAGTGCCCATGCATACAGTCGGTGCCCTGACGGATGGTCAGGACGCTGGGTTACCGCGGTTTTGAATGTGTCAATGGAAAGATATTTTCCAGCGTCATTCAGACGTTCCAGCCGTTCACCGGCCATTCTGCGCATATCTGCCCGTGACGGATACAGATCTATGATTGAACCGTAGGCGCGGGCGGCACGCCATTCCTGTTTTTGAGCTTCGAATACTTCGCCAAGTGCAATGTAGGCGAGCAGGTCGCCAGGAGACTGTGCATGCCAGTCACTGGCTGCTTTCTGTGCAGCAGCGATGTCTTTTTGTTCAAGCAGCGTCATAACGGTTTTTAATTTGCCTTCGTAAGATGTCCTGCTGGCGCGTTTGCGGTTTTGCCACTCGATACGACGTTTCTGCGATTCGGTGAATAAAGGTGGCAAATTTTCATTCCCTCGATGCGCCGCAGTGGACTCGGAAAGACTGCCATCACGAGGCGCCTGCTGTGGCGTTGCGGCGCCTGTACGAATCATGACTCTCGAATGTTGCGCACGGCCCAGCCCTCCGGCCCCCCGACTGTATCTCGCGTGCGCCTGTGGAGATGCAGCGTGTCCGATGGTGTTTAGACTGCCAAGTCCTATGGTGCCCTCGCCGGTGCCGCCGCCGCCTCTGCCTGTGCCGTTCAATCCCAGTCCGCCAAATCCAAAATCGTCGTCTGCCTGTTTTTTCATCAGGGCTTTCAGGGCACTCTCTGAATCGAAACCGGCAGCAACCATTTGGCCGAATCCACGAATGCTATCGTTTGATAGCGCGCTGTCCCTGATGCCTATTCGTCCTTCCTCGCCCATATGACGCTGTCCGACGCCATTGTCCGGTTCTCTCCTGGGTGATTTGATGTCAGCCGCAATAACCATATCGTCTCGGTCCATCAGGCGAATATTGCCGTCGCGCACAACCATGATGTCGGTCAGTGAGTCCCGGTCTATGTTAAACCGTTGAAAGTCCCATTCCGTCTCCAGCACCAGAAGCGCGGTAAAATCAGAGAGCACACGATGTGCCACCGACAGATTCACAATCCCCTGACGAAGCGATGCCTTCTCGTCCGCTGCGTTCAAATCGCCCAGCATGGTTGTGGCTTTGTTAATTTGGGCGATGGCGCAGGCTCTTTCAAGGAGCGGCAGGGAGACATGACTGAATTGAATCCTGCGCGGCTGGCTGTCAGGAATATCGAGCTTCACCGCTGTTTGAGCGTCCGAGGCGGCGGAAATGTAGATTAAAAATGAATCGCCGCTTTGCACGCCCTTCAGCGATGTGGGCCAAAACCAGTTTGCATTTGATACGGTGACCGGTACTTCAGACTGAACCTTGTGCAACAGCCGGTTGGAAATGCGCTCTGCGGTGAAATCGCCGTCGAGTACCAGTCCAGAGTGTTTCAATCCGTCTGTTACCAATTCGTTGAGAAGTGTCTCATCACGAATTCCACCAAAGACCACTGCATCCATCCGCGTGATGCCGGCATCTGTAAGATCACTGAGCAGTTTTTTCAGTCTGGATGTGTCTGCGGAACCCGCAGTGACAATGGCATCCGTATACAGCAGTAGTCGGTCACTTTTGCGGTTGTGTTTTTTTACCCATTTGAACGCATACCCCAAATCGGAAGCCCCCAACGCACCGCGCGCGATAATTTTTTGCTGAGCCTTTCTGTCAAATCCGGATGCGGGCCCACTGTAAATGTGTTTGATGTGCTGGTCAAAGCAGGTAAATGTCACATTGAAATCGGTCTTCTTCCGCTTAGCCAAATCGGCTATCAGCGCCGCAGCCTGTTTGAGCTGATTTTCAAATCCAGGAGATCTTGACGCACTGGTGTCAAACAGCACCGTCAGGTCAGTAAAATCTTCCATGCTGTGTTTCAATTGTGGCGTCACCTGCACAACCCGCAGGTCGTTGCTTTGCAGGCCCGTCCACGCGGTCGAATTTTGAGAATGCTGCAGGTTCAGCACCAGATTACCAGGAGGGGAAAGATGTTTTTGGGCGATGGTGTACCTGGGGTCACTGTTTCCAGGGGTGTCATCCTCTATGGAAACATCAAACTGCTGAATGGCAGGGAGCCCCGCTAAATAGAGGGTGTACGGATTTCGGTGCAGTTCCTGTGACCATGAAATGATGATTTGTTTTGTTGCCTTTGCCGGAATTGGAAATACTCTGGCGCGAAACTGGTTGCCAGCTTTTTTTTCGAGTAGCGCCGGATCCTGACGTTGATGCAAAAAAGACTCATATGTCTGGCGTGCTTTCTGACGCTTCACCACCTCGGCTTCCTGCCATTGGTCATTGATTTTCATGGCAAATCTGGAGATGGCGGCAGATGGTGGCAGTACCATTTCAAAGTGACCCTCGCGTACGCGATTTTCGGGATTGGCAAAGGATAACCTCAATTCGGTGAACGCCAGAGGTCCCTGAATCACTGCCCGGGCGTCGTAGGCCACCAGCGTCAGCCCAGTGCCATCCGAAGCCGTCAGATTCACCGGGGCGACATCAGAACTGATGGTGTCCCACTGCAATCCCGGCGCTGTTTTGGCAGCATCAATTTTTTGTTGAGTGGCACGGGGGGCGTCTTTCTGACTGGTGGTACCATGCACAGTGCATGAAAGCATGATGGCACAGCAAATCAGTGTTATTTTCAATTTTGATGGCGAACGTCGGCCCGCCGCGGTTGATGATAACGACAGCATCGCATTGTCCTTTCCAAATATGTGAAAATGAAAGACCTGTTGCGCCAGACAAAATGGGCAACAGTGACAAAACTCCATAAAGACCGGTCTGCAGATGGGATGACTTTGTGGCAACCACATCTTTTCAGGTTAGATTTTCTACTGCCGGAAATGTTCCAGCAGAACTTCCATGGAATAATTTACAGCGTCATTTTTATTTGAATGCACAAAGACATTGCGAAAAGAAGAGACAAGACCGATTCGGATTGGGCTTGATTGTGTTTACAGACAGAACAGAAAGGGAATCGGTAGGACGGGCAGCCCTGTTGCAGCCAAATATAGTCCGACGAGGACTAGCGGTTTTCGATAGGGATGTATTCCTTAATGGTAGTGACGTTTTTGTATGCGGGACGCATGATGCGTTTTTGTACGAGTATCTCCTCAATTCGGTGGGATACCCAACCCGCCATCCTCGCCATGGCAAAGAGCGGCGTGTAGACTTCCCGTGGTATGCCCATGCAGTCGTACACGAAGCCGCTGAAGAAATCCACGTTGGGAGCGATGACTTTTCCGGCACCTTTGATTTCTGCAAATGCTTCCGGGACGATTTTTTCCATCGCAAGATAGAGCCCCAGTTCATCGGTTCGATTTTTTTCTTCGGCCAGTTGTTGGGCATACTTTTTAAGAATTATCGCACGCGGGTCACTCAGTGTGTACACCGCATGACCAAAACCATATATTTTGCCGGAACCGTTGCCAGCTTCGCCGTTCAGAATCTTTATGATATAACTGCGCAACTGCTCTTCATTGGTCCAGTCTTTTACGTTTTCCTTAATCTCATCCATCATTTTCATAACAAAGAGATTGGCACCGCCATGAAGCGGACCTTTTAACGATCCCAGCGCCGCAGCGATGGCAGAATAGGTATCAGTGCCGCTCGACGTGACGACCCGGGCTGCGAATGTGGAGTTGTTGCCGCCACCGTGGTCCGCGTGAAGCACCAGCGCTGTATCCAAAACACGTGCTTCGATTTCTGTAAACGCCCCATTATCGCGAATGAGGCTTAGGAAATCCTCTGCCGCGGAAAACTCAGGATTGGTTTTGTGAATAATGAGGCTCTTTCCCTTAACCGCTTCCAGATATACACGATACGCATAGGCCACAATGCCTGGAACCTTGGCAACCAGTTCCACCGCCTGTCGCAACAGATTGTCGAGTGACGTGTCATCGGGATTATCGTCAGATGAATACAGGGTTAAAACCGAGCGCGCCAATGCATTCATAATGTCTTTGGTTCTGAATGTGGACAGCTGGTCTCGCACAAAGTTTTTAGGTAGCCGTCGGTTTTTGGCCAAAAGGCTCTTAAAGTACTGCAGTTCCTCTGTATTGGGCAGCTTGCCCGCCAGGAGGAGGTATGCGGTTTCTTCAAACAGGGAGTGCTTTGCACTCAGTGCAGCGTCGGAGTTGACAAGGTCGTTCACATCATATCCGCGATAGAACAGCCGTCCCTCCACCGGTACCACTTCCTCATCGTACTTGGTATATCCCATAACGCTGGAAATTTCGGTCAGACCGACAAGAACACCACTGCCGTCTTCGTTTCGAAGACCACGTTTAACATTGAATTTTTTAAACATGTCAGTAGAGATGTTGTCGTTTTGCTGAACTTCCTGACTCAGTGTTTTAAAAAAAGTTTCCATATTCAAACCTCCATCTGACCTTGGCCAATGTCCGTAGTATTCTTCGGATAAATGTGAGTAACGAATTTCTAACCAGCGGAGCTTAATGCAGATTGCCGCCTGAGATGTGATGATTTTTTCGCATAAATCAGCAACTTACACTCATGTCGTACACTGTTTTTCAATTTTTGGGGAGACGGTTATTGATATTTTTTTTAAAAAAGTTTCAAAACCGACTTTTATTTGTAACAGAAATCAGAACGAGCAACGCGGAAACCCCTTTAAATAAAGGGACATCTTATTGTCGCGTTTTAATTCAGCATCCTGGTGATGCTACTGTACATCTGTACGGGGGAGAAACCCGGACGCGGGGCCAGTGTGCGTTACGGTGAGATGGTGCAGGGCGCGAGTGGCGGCCACGTAGAGCAGACCGCGATCCATTTCAGTGGCATAGTTTTCTGCTGTCACATATGGGATGATGACATAATCAAACTCCAATCCTTTGGATAATTGCGCGGCACAGACTGTGATGCCCTGTTGAAATGCGGTGCTGCCCGTGCTGAGCAGGTGCAGGGTTGGATTGGTTTTGGAAAGGACACTGAAAATTTTTTGTGCCTGCTTTTGCGTTTTACAGATGATGCCAAGGGTATGATGGCTTCCCTGTTCAAACTGAATCAGCCTGCTCAAAATGGTCTGCAGTTCCTCTTCTGTGCTGATACAGGAAATCACGACAGGCGGTTCACCGTGACGCTTGATGGCATCAATCCTGACGTTTGGGGAAAGGCTGCCGGCGAAGCGGGTGATTTCGTAGCTGGACCGATAACTTCTATGCAAGTGGACACGCTCAGCGTGTTTAAACACTTGGCCGATGGTCACAGCGTTTGACGCGCTGTACGGATTGACTGCCTGATGCGCATCACCGAGGATGGTCTTTTGGCAGGGGAACAGTTTTTGAAGCACCGCATACTGCAAAGGGGTGTAATCCTGCATCTCGTCCACCAGCAGGTGCTTAACGTGCATGAAGGGGGACTTTAGACCTTCCAACGCAATTTTAAGATAGATGAGTGGAAAGACATCGGCATATTCCAGGCTGTTTTTAGGCGCCATTTTAAAGAGGTCGGGCCTGCCCATCCAGGTAAACATGTCCTTATACAGTGACCGAACTGTCGACTTTCGATACATGGCGCCAATGGCTTTTTTCAGTTCTGCCCGCTCCGGCGTAGATATTTCGTAGCGATAGTTGATCCATATTTCGTGTTCAACCACTTCAGCTGCCCATTTGACCCGTTTGGCAAGAGGAAGGTCCGAGCGTTTGTTGAATGCCTGTTCCACAACCCATGCAGGCACGGCATAGTTTCCCACAAAAACATCTGTCGCCACAAACCGGGTGGCTTCCACATGCGCTGTATATTTATCCAGAGTTCGGACAAAATCCACTGTGGATTTGGCGGTGATGCGTTGTTTAAGTGCGCTGTCCGACGTTTCTGTCAGAATGGATGTCTGTTCAAAAAACGTTTGAAATTTGACTTTCCGCGCCAGCAATTCATCGGCCAGTTGTTCCATTCCCATCTCGGCGATTTGAGTTTCGCCCAATTCCGGGAGCACATTCGAAATAAAGTCACCGAACACTTTGTTGGGAGAGATGATAAGAATGTCTCTGGCACTCAGGGTATCCCTGTGTCGGTATAGCAGAAATGCAATGCGATGCAGGGCGATGGACGTTTTACCGGAACCGGCCACGCCTTGAATAATGAGTTCCTGTGCGTCTTCGTTGCGGATTATGGCGTTCTGATCACGCTGAATGGTGGCGACGATGGTTTTCATTCGATCGTCCGAGGTGCGGCTCAGTTCATCCTGCAGCACTTCATCCATGATATGCAGGCCACTTTCCAGCACAAACATCAATCGACCGTTTTGAATTTTAAACTGCCTTTTGAGGGTCAGCTTTCCGGTAACGGTGCCCGAGGGCGATTCATACCGGGCGGGTCCGGTTTCGAAATCGTAAAACATGCTGGATACCGGGGCGCGCCAGTCGAAGATAATATTCTCACCGGTTGTGGTATCGGTGAATGTGTGAATTCCCACATATATTTGGCGTTCGGATGAATCGTGTCCATCGCGTTTAAAATCAATGCGACCGAACCATGGCGATTGCCTCAATTTTTCGATTTTATGAAGCGTATCAGCCACCACCTCGCCACTTTGCATAATCTGCATCGCCGCCTGACGGGTGGACACTTTTTCGGCATGGTCCATATCGCTGCGGTTCTCCCACAGATATGTCTTTTGCGCCTGCACGTCTTTGGCGTACTGGTGAACACGGCGTTCAAGCGTCTGGTATGCGGCGTCCAGTTTTTGCCGCACGATGTTCAGATTCGCCTGCTCTTCAGTCTGAATACTGGGATCTGTCATGATGTTTACTCGTTCGGGTTGATGTCAGGTGTACTGCACCTTAAAACGGCGATACCTATTCAATGCAGCGCGCTTCGTCAACCGTCAGACGAGATATTATCAGGAATTCAGTTACGAAGTGGTCTTTGAAACAAAAATGAACCGGAAGAAATTCACTCAGCGAAGTGGTCATGTGAAACAGCAAGCAGGTTTTTTATAACCCGTTTCAAAGCGAATTCCTGGTTATCCTTCAGAGATGTTGTTTTAAAAATGCAGGGGCGGTTCAGAACGACGCGTCTGTGTCTTCGTAGGTATTGGCCAGTTCCCAGTATGCTTCCGGGGTCATGCAGGTGAAATCGTTCATTGTGTATTCTGAACTTTCGAAATCCACCCGCAGGGCATTGGCGGGAAAGCGTTCGGTGGTGGACAGTAAACAGTAAGGTCGGGCGGCCCTGGCTGTCACAAGTGCTGCTGTTTCTTCGGGGGTCAGAGGTGTCAGTGTGCCATCTTTGTCAAACGCCATGCCGATGCGATCGGCAAATATCAGATTCTGTTCAAACGCCCAGACGGCACCGGTGCAGGTAAAGGGTTCGCTGATTCGCGCTTCGTCTCTTTGGTTTATCTGGTCCGCTTTGGCCAGATGGAGCCTGCAGCGATTGCCCAGTTGCAGCACTTCCACGTAGTCATCGGCATCCGTGTATCGATACAGCGCGATGGGGGTGTAGTATTCGAGCAGCGGCTGTAATGTCCATTCACCGCTGTCGGGGACGATGGATTCAATCAGATTGTTACTGAATCCCATCATGCGATCGGAACCGGGTTCCGGGCGAACGCGCAAAAGCCGCTCGGGCGTTTCGAGGGCGCCGCCACTGACGATGTCCGTGCCATCCACATGGCTGATTCCCAGACGATTGGTCGCGATGCCCATGTCTGAATCATATCCGTAGTATGGTAAAAACAATTCGCTGGAACGATAGTTAAAGTAAAAATCCTTTTCGCCGCTAATGGCGGTGTTGTCGATGTCGGTCCCCAAAATGAGGTATGACAGCTCCGTGGCGTCCGGATCACCAAACAGACCCAGTTTAAGTGCGCTGACATTCAAGCCTTCGAACTGGGATACGCGACCGATGGTGAAGATGCCCTGATTAATTGCAAGGATGTGGGTATGGCCCCCTGGCAGTTCCTGCGTCTCAGCAATAAGCGTGGGGAATCCAGGATTGCTCAGATCTATCAGCTTCAGCTGGGAGGTATCATCGGCCCGGCCATTCCATGAGAAGTCACTGAGGTAGATGGTATTGTCCGTGAACAGACTGGTCTGCAGGGTGTCGTTCACCACCTGAAGTGTGGACGTGCGCACCAGGGAATTGTCCCCCATGGCGTACACCTGGAGAACACCTTCGGCTATCACGTACAGGAACCCGTTCTGGAAGTAGAGGGTCTGCACATCGCCACTGATTTGTAAATCGAACCGGGTCGTGGAGGTGGTCAGAGTATCCACTGAATCGGTCAGCGCCACCTGCGAGAGACCGTCAGTCTGAATTTCGGCGACATCACTTGCAAACTTGATAAAGCCATTTTCTGTATATTCGTAAATGGCCAGCCTCGTGTAATTTTCGTAGCGGTACTGGGGCACGGTGTACTGAACGGTCTCGTAGGCATCACAAATAAACCTGGTGCGGGTTTGCTGTTCGCAGATGCGGTCCACGGGGACCTGAATGGTTTCGTTGGACACACTGGCCACATGACGCAGACAATCCGACAGGGTGGTGCCACTGCAGGCTCGGTCGCCGCCCGTGTTATTGGGTGGCTCGTAATTGGGGTTGGGACGCTCCTCATAGACGGTATAGCAGTATGTGTAGGGCACCTCTATGGTATGCGACGCCGTGCAGCGGGAGTAGGAGCGGTTTTCAAATCCCTTGAGGTAGGTCTGGCGGACGCTTTCTGTAATAACAAAATAGCGATCACTGGCCCATATGGCATTGCCAAAGTAACTGGCCTGGTGAATCAGGTCGCCAGCGGTATTGGTATCTTCGGTAACTTCGATCCAATCCAGGTCGTCCATATCGCTGATTTGGGTTTCGGAGAGTTCCTCCACCAGCCTGTCGCCCCAGTTGAAGACGCGCAGGATGCGATGGTCGCTGCGGCTGTAGTACGGCACCACGGTTTCCTCGCCGTCAACAGTTGCCGTGCGCATTTCCTCCATTAGCATGTCGGTGTAGATGACGAGCCGATTATTGAATCGACGGGAATCCAGCACCCGTGAGAGTCCGAGGTCAATGGCTTCAATAAAAGTGAGCGCGTCACTGCTGACATCGAAGTGCAGCAGGTAGGAATGGGTGGGTTCACCGGATGCGGTGCTTTGCGCCATCACCACCAGCTTGCCGTTGTAATAGTAAAATTTGCTCGAAATTCCGGGGAGTTTGGCCGCACAAACGAAGCGGGGGGTATCCCCTGACAAATCCACCAGCATGACGCCGTGCTGATTCGATGCGAATACCGCGGCTTCTTCGTTAAGCCCCACAATGTCGGCCTCTGCGATTTCCACCGGCGCGCCGCCCCCGTCTCCCGACATGGCATCGTCAAGCCAGTTTCGAAGTATTTCCGGTAAACCGTTTTGGAATATGGGTTTGCTGTTGTCTTCAAGCATGGCGACCGCGTATCCCCAGCGAATCCCTCCCAGCTCTTCAACCACTGCACGATAGTCGGCGTTGTCGTTGAGACCGCAGCGCAACAGACTGCCGGGGTCATATTCGGGTAACTGCACACTGAGCTGTTCCTGTGACAGCCAGACATTTGCGTCCGGCCAGCTGAGCGCAGCGCGCAACGCGACCGTTTCCTCTAACAGATAGGCTCGGGCCGGGTCTGTTTCTGTTCCAGTGTCGTTGGACGTATCCGAAACAGTGTCTTCATCCGTGTCAAAAGGCGTGTCGGACGGCGTGTCAATAACAATGATGGTACCCGTATCCTGCGACGTATCGGAGACATTGTCCGAGTCGTTCAGGGTGTCCGCGGTATCTGGAGATAAGGTATCGTCACTCTGGTATGTGCCGGAGGCAGTATCCGCGGCCGTGTCGCTTTGATTCGCGCCGGTGTCGGAGGGTTGTGCGCTGTCTTCATCGGTGGACGTGTTCCCGTCGCCGCCGGTTTCGTTCACGCAGCCGGTGAGCGCAAACAGCAGAACGGAGAAAAAAGCGGCGCCCCATGTTGGCGGATACCAGTGGGTGTGTTGAATTAATTTCATAAGCTGACCTCTTTTAAAGTGATCCGGTGAATTGTCTCTGCAATGCCCCGGATGTTGTTTATTCAAGTGATGTGTTAATGCATACTAAATTGTATAAAGTCTCAAAAAGTTTACCACAACTAGTTGACACTAAGTAAATCGGTGGTGGATGGGTTCGCTTTTTAACCTGTTTTTGGGGCCCGCGGGCATTGTGGACAGCTGGGAATTACCGTGAACGTGCAAAAATTGTTTCGTGTTGTAGGAGATTGAATATGATGGGATACTCGATGCTCCTCATGGTTTAGCAGCAGGGAGAAAACGATGGCACAAAAAACGGTATTCATTTGGGCAGTGCTGGCACTTGGATGGGTGGTCACCGGATGTGGAGGCAGTGAGGCATCCGGCGGTGATTCAACCGAATCCGACTCCGGAACTGTGGACTCTGTTACAGGGGATTCCAATTCGGCAGATACCCTGCCAGCGGATTCCGGCATCGGTGATACGTCTTCTTCAAGCGTTGTCGATTCAGATTCAGCGTCTGCGCCTGGAAGTGATTCAGATGTGAAAACCGATACTGGAGAGGAGGCAGAGACAGATACTGCACCCCGCGATACCGGTGGGCTGGATTCGGAAACCGCAGTGGATTCGGATACGGCACCCGATTCTGAAACAGCGGCTGATAGCGCCACCCAGTCGGATAACGGCACAGGCGCCGAAGTGGACACAGGGACGGAACCAGTGGTCTCGGACTGCAATGATGGCATTGACAACGACGGGGATGGCTATGTGGACTGGCAGTACGACCTCGGATGTGTCGATGGCAACGATGATGAAGTTTCCGGCACGCGGGCAAATGAACGGGGCTTTACCACGTTTGATGTGGGTGCAGACAGTCTCGTGATATACGTGAGTGCAAGCCAAGGGAAGGATAGCAACGATGGATTGTCTCCGAATACACCGGTTCAGACGCTTGCACATGGGGCATCTCTGATGCGGGATGGGGCCAATGACTTTTTATTGCTCAGGCGCGGCGATACCTGGCGCGGCGAATCCCTGGGTCGGTTTTTCTCGGGACAGGACGCGGACCATCCGTTGGTGATTTCGTCTTACGGCGACAGCACCGACAGACCTCGGGTGGAGATAAATACCAATTTTATTGACCACAACGGAAAGCCGCGCAGCTATGTCTCGGTTGTGGGACTCGAACTGGTGTCGTATCCAAAAATACCCAATGACCCGGAATACGATGGTGAGACTGGGGGCGGATTCAGATATGTGGGCTACGGCAGCGATTTGCTGATTGAAGACTGTCGTCTGGTTTACGGCGAACTGGTGGTGCAGTCCTACGGGGAGGGACAGTTTTATGAAAACGTAACGGTGCGCCGCAATGTTATTGAGCGTAGCTACCATATCGATACCTGTGGTCAGAACAACGCATTTCGGCCATCTGGCATGTATTCATCTCATGTACATGGATTGGTCATCGAGGAAAATGTGTTCGATCACAATGGCTGGAACGAGGAGAATGTGCCATCCGCCTGCGCCACCATGTACAATCACAACATGTATCTGAACGCTGACGATTTGGTGGTGCGCGGCAACATTATCGCCCGGGCGTCCAGTATGGGCATCAAAATGCGATCGGACGAAACCGGTGATGCGGACACGCTGCTGTTTGAGAACAACCTGTTTGTGGATGGTGAAATCGGGTTGGGGATTGGCGGCAATACGGAGGAACCGCATCGTTTTACCAATGTGGTTATTCGCGATAATGTGTTTAGTCAGGTAGGGTTGAGCATGCCCACTGACCGTGAGTTTGCGTGGCTGCTGGATGTGTCTGATGTGCGTGATGCGGAGATCGAAAACAATTACTTTTTGCACCAGCCCTGGTATGGAAACGCCTACGGCATTCAGCTTGGCGGCGGTTCCACGTCGGGGATTAACGTGGCCGGCAATCTGTTTTACGATTTGATGTCCCGTTCGCTGAGGGTGCAGGTGCAGTCGGGGTGGGGAGCTATTACGGTGGACGGCAACACCTTTGTGGACGAGGCCCATGGCTCGTGCCTTATTGTTCACGATGGTGATTTTTCGGAAACAACCTATCAGAATAACAGCTACTTCAGTAGCGAATCCGCAGACTGGTTCTGCGGCGATGTGACGGGAACACTGGCAGACTGGCAAGCGGGCAGCGGGGAGACCGGCGCCATGACATGGAATGGCGCGTTCACGGATCCAGACCGAACCGCCGCCACATATGCCGAATCGTTGGGTCTGGAATCCTCACTCGACGGGTTTCTTGCCGCCGCTGTTCAACAGTCCCGTTTGAACTGGAACGAGACCCTCACCGCAGATGCGGTCAATACTTATATCAAAGATGGGTTCCAGTAGATAATGCTGAGAACGCCTTGTTCTGGCTGGCACGTTTTCCCCTAAAAATAAGGCGTCCGTGACTCATGCGTGTTCGCTGCCTTTAAAAATGACTGCTCCGCTGCATTAGCCAGCCATTCGCGTTTTCACCAGTGGACTTGAGAATCCAGTTTCCTTTTTTCAGGTCTTCCGGCGTGGGATTTTGGATGATGTTTCCATTCTCATCCTTAAAAACGACTTTCTCGCGATCTTCGCCGTTTATGACGCTGGGTGCCCGGGTGACCTGATCAAAATAGATCCTGATGTCAACATAACTCTGGGCGCCGGTGCCTGATTGGGTGCCTGATTGGTCGAAATCCAGGGTGGGTCTCATTGTCACCGTCGGGATCGAATTGGCGGATGCGGCCACCACGTCCAGCGGCGGGACAATGACCTGAGGCGCGTTGTTCGGAGGAGCGGATGTGCTGTTTATGGCCGTTGATGCGGTGGGAGGGGAACTCAAATTTTCAGACGGTTTGGGTGACACCGTCTTTTTCGTTTTGAGAATATTGAGATGACAGGCCCGGGGCAGGTAGTTGGCGTGCTCACCGTTTACCTGGATCACCAGATGGGTATAACGCGACCGTTGGCTGCCGAGTATGTTTTTCACCGGCAGAGGCTTCATGGCACCCCGGTAAAGAATATTCCAGATCCCTCCCGCAGTGCGGCCATGCACCGTTAAATGGGAAAAGTTTCCGCTGGTTACCTGAAAATTGAGCGTATCGGCATCGTCCAAATCCTGCAGAGCCAGAGAGGCATAGGTGCCGCCTGCGGATCTGGACCCATTACCGGTGTTGGTCGCCACGCCAACTATCAAATCTGAACCGTTGGTCGGAGAATCTGTGGGTTCCTTTTGCACCTTTTCCGTTGGTGAATCAAGATTTGGATTTGCGGGTGCCGGCGATTGTTTAAAAATATCAAGTGTGCAGGGGCGCCGTTGATAGTTTGCGTATTCGCCGTTAACCTGAATAATCAGATGGGTGAAACGCGCGCGTTGGTTTCTGAATATATTTCCCAATGGCAGCGGACGGACAGGACCTCTGTAAAGGATATTCCAGCTGCCGTTGGTGGCGAGACCATGGACCGTCAAATATAGAAAGCTGCCACTGGTTACTTTAAAATTGAGAGTGTCGCTGTTCTGGAGATTCGAAATGGGAAGTTTGGCGTAGGTGCCGCCGCTGGTTCTGGAACCGCGGCCGGTATTTGTTGCGGTGCCAATCACCATATCGTTTTGGAGCGTGGCATTCTGCTGGGCCAGTACAGGCACGGTGAGCAATAGCAGCAACGAAATGAATCCATGTGCGAATTTGTGCATGGGATACCCTTTCTGTTTTTGTGACCAGTACAATTTCGCCTCGAAAAAAGTACTGCGTGTGATTTGGGTAACGACTTGTCAGGAGAAAAGTTTATGTGCCTGTCAGAGTAGTATGCCATTGGCGCTCAAAGGGGTGACCACGTGGTTTACATTTACCCGTGGCATCGCGGGTTCGTGCATCGTGCGGCAGATGATGCCGCGTCCGTTGAATTACTGGATTCACCCCGGTCCGGTTGGTGTCTCACACGGCAG
Source organism: Deltaproteobacteria bacterium (assembly GCA_016937015.1). Taxonomy (GTDB): domain Bacteria; phylum Myxococcota_A; class Polyangia; order JAAYKL01; family JAAYKL01; genus JAFGXQ01. The sequence continues at coordinate 32,045 of JAFGWT010000387.1, forward strand.
ATTCGGATTCCTTAATCAACTGTAATCAACTGTCTGGACGATGTCGGAACGCCTGTCATCGGTCTGCGCGACGAGAGTTGCCATGCTCCGTTATTTTGCAACACATCCCGGGACAAAGCGTTTGGCGGCGGCAGTGAAGTAGAGCGCATTTAATATTTCGTTAAAATAGCCATCATTGCCAACCGTTTTTAAATCGTCAAAAAAGGTGTCCGCAGTGGATTGATCTTTGGCCATTCCAGTCATTGCGAATGCACCGGCGAACGTGGTCACTGCCGGTGTATTGCCGCATTGGGAGCCATCGAGGCTGTATCCCTGACAGGTCTGGGCAACGCCACCTTTCCCAATCACAAACTCGGCGATGGTGTTGGCCACTCTCTTTGCAACATCGCTGCCATGCCACATATAGTCCACAGTGACCCGCCACGGCATCCGCGATGCGTCCCATCCGTGCCAGTCGCCCCAGCCTTTGGCGTCGCACTTGAGCGAGAGGGGATCCATCCAGTCAGAGACCAAACCGGTGGTGTCATTATTGTTTTCGTCCAGATAAAAATAACTGTCTTCGGCCGCCTGGTTCCAGAACGCTGTATCACCCATGAACGTGCCGAAGGTTCGATAATATCCCGGCGCCTGATATGATGCGTTGCCGCAGCAGTCCCCGCCCCATTCATCTCCGGCACAGAGGAAGATGCGATCGCCGTCCATCTTCATGACATGGTCGCGAATGTTGGTGATGAGCGCGCGTGCATCATCCGCGTATCCTTTGTCGGGCCACACGCAGTGCGCCATTATCAGTGCCATGGCGGCGTCCAGGTCCGCATCGGCAGCGGCACCTTTTCCGATGACGTTATCGCAGTCCACCTGCCAGTTCATCAGCCCATTGGCATTTGTGAATTTTTGATAAAATCGCCATAATCCGTCAAACGTGCTTTGGTCTTCCCACGATGCGGCCAGTAACATGCCATACCCAATGCCTTCCGAAACCGTTTGGGATGCGTTGTCCCATTTGACCCGTTTGGTGCCATCGGGACACTCCGCCACCCACTCTCCCATCCAGTCATTGTATACTTGCTGTGCGTAGCTCTCATCCACAGTGGCGGGAAAATAGCCAAGCAGGTCCGCATCGCTGTCCGAGTCCGAATCGGTGTCCGAGTCAGTGTCTGAATCTGAGTCCGAGTCGGTGTCAGTGTCAGTGTCAGCGTCAGTGTCTGAGTCTGAATCCGAGTCAGCGTCGGAATCTGCGTCTGAGTCAGTGTCCGAATCAGTGTCAGTGTCAGTGTCAGTGTCTGAGTCTGAGTCTGAGTCTGAATCTGAATCTGAATCTGAATCCGAGTCAGCGTCGGAATCTGCGTCTGAGTCAGTGTCCGAATCTGAGTCAGTGTCTGAATCCGAATCTGAGTCAGTGTCTGAATCCGAATCGGTGTCAGTGTCAGAATCGGTGTCGCTATCGGAATCTGAGTCCGAGTTCGAATCTGAATTGACACTTGAATCGGTTTCCGACGGTGACATTCCGTCCTTGTTGCATCCGGACGCTGAAAATATCGCTATTGATAAAGCAGATAATAACAAGGGTCGGGCAAAGTACATTTTATCCTCCATATATCTTCCCCCGGTTAATAATGTCTCTTTAGAACCTTACCACAAACGTCTCCGGTTTGGGAGACGTTGCGATTTGAATGAACTTTATCATTTCGTCATGCAATTAATCCTAAAAATGATGTGTTTTACTGCTGTGTGAAAGTGCCCGTTTGTGATAGGCTCGGGCCCATTATATCAGGTTGCAATTTTTTATTGCGGATGCGGGATGGTTATTTAACCACACGATCATTTTGGTGGGTTGTGTGGTTTTTGGGAAAAATCTGGAAAAAAATACAGGGGAAACAGAATGAACAGGAATTACAGCTTAATCTCAGCGATGATTGTCAGTGCCTGCCTGTGGTCGGCGTGCTCCCACAAAAGCAAGGACAGAACGACTGACGAGCCGTGCACACCTGATGCGCAGGAAGCATGTTATGCGTGCGCTGACACCAGCCAGGCCGGATTTCGGCAGTGCAATAGTGACGGCACAGGTTGGTCCCAGTGCATATGCGCGTCCCGTGCGTCAGATGATTTGGTGGTGATGGATTCTTCGTCCGGAGAGACCACGGATACCGAGTCTTTGGGAATCACGGATACCGCGTCTGTTGGCACGGATAGCACGTCTTTCAGCACGGATATGCCGACGGATTCAGCCGCCGATACAGCCACCTCTGCGATTCACGATACGTTTACAGACGAAGGTGATACGGCCACTGATACGGGTGAGGTGCCGGGGAGTGATTCGGTGTTAACCGATGACACTTCTGACACCGGGTCAGATGTCGGTGTGGATACGTCAGACAGCGCCGTGGATACCCATAGTGATAGCGGGTCATCAGTGGATTCCGATACGGGGTCAGATACCGGTTCGGATTCTGTTATGGACACGGATACGGATACTGCGTCGGATACAGAGACAGATACAGGGACAGATACAGGGACAGATACAGGGACAGATACAGGAACCGACACCACCGATACGGATGATGAATTGCACGATACCCCCGAAAATGCATTGCCCGTGGCGTACGGCGATGATTTGGTTGGCGAGATTGATCCGCTGCGGTCCAAGTTGGATTACTTTGTATTTGAGGGCATCGCAGGTGACAGCGTGGTCATTGTCAACGCATCGGAAGATCTCACCACTCCGGCGGACAAGGTGTATGTGTTTTTGGAAGACGCTTCCAACGATCAGCTGGCGGTGGCCACGTTCAGTAACGGTGTTGACAATCGGCTGATGTTTGAGTTGCCTTTATCCGGAACATACTATGTGCATGTGAATATCGCTTCGGGCACTGGTGAATATCACATTCAGCTGACGAAGGGCGCTGTTGATGATGCGACGCTGGCTTTGATCCGACCTGACGGCGGCGAGATGTGGGAGGCGGGTACAGTTGAGTCGATTGAGTGGACCTCGGGGATTGCCAGTCTTCCGGAGAATGTGAAGATTGAGTACTCCCTGAACGGCGGTATCAGCTTCGAACAGATAGTTGCCTCAGCCCCCAACACCGGTGCCTACAACTGGGCGATTCCCATGGATACGGTTCATGCACCTTCTGTTCTGATGCGTATCTCCGATGCGGCAGACGGCGTGCCGTTCGATATGAGCGACAGCGAGTTTGAACTTTTGCCTCTGGGTGATGACGACTACGATGGCAATTCCGGCAACGACACACTGGCGACGGCGTCGGAAATAGATCCCGGCAGTGGGGCGGTTGAGGTGACCGCTCTTGTGACATTGGAATCACCGACGGACTATTATTCTTTCGAAGGGGAAACCGGGTCTTTAGTCACCATAACCAACACATCGGGAGCCAACCTTGTCAATGCCGCCGATAACGTGCGTGTCATGCTGAAGAACAGTACCGGTGTGCTGGTGGGTGAAGTGGCGAATGTGAACAAGCTCTTTGCTAATGGCGGTGATCAGTCCATCAGTTTCAGACTTATGAGTTCGCAGAGATATCATATCCACGTGCAGATGAGTGCGGGGGGAATTGGGGCATATCGGTTTGAAGTCAATGCATCGCCTCCGCCCGCTATCGCGCTGACATCACCTTTGGGCGGAGAATTCCTCGAAAAAGGGTCAATGTACAATATTGCATGGAATACCACTGGCGACATCGCTTCGGTGGCCCTGTATTACACACTGGACGGCAGTACGTTTACTGTGCTGGATACAGGCATATCGAATGATGCACCGCAGCAGTACACCTGGACGATTCCCACTTCCCTTGCGATGACAGCCAATGCCCGTGTTCGAATTGTTGCGGAGGGAATTCCCGGCACGACCGATATGAGCGATGCCTTTACGGTGATCGCCGCCGGAGATGATACCTACGAAATGAATGACAGTATCAGCGCTGCGTTCCCCATTAACGATGGGGACACCGTATCTGCCGGTATCACTTCAGAATCCATAACCGATTTTTATTCATTCGAGGCGGCGGCGAATGAGAGCGTGATTATCTCCAACGTATCTGAGCCCGGCGTCGGTATGGCTGCTTCAGTGCTGGTGTTTTTAAGGGACAGCAATAACGATGTGATCACCTATACCACCTTCACCGCGGGGGGTGACCAGTCCATTGGGTGGATTTTGCCTGATGCCGGTGCATACTATGTTCACGTAAATGTGGCGTCCGGGCCCGGGGATTATGCCTTTGAACTGGCGATGGGGGATATGACCGGTGAAGCGTTGACGCTGGTCGAACCCAATGGGAGCAGTGCGTGGACGGTCGGTACGGAAGAAACCATTGAGTGGACACAGACCGGTGTGGACACCGTTCGCATCGAATATTCAGTGGATGGTGGAGAAACCTTTGCAGTGCTTGATGAAGTGGACGCGAGTACGCTGTCTTATCTGTGGAAAGTGCCCCTTTCAATAGTACCGGTAACGCAAATGATGATTCGTATTTCCGATGCCGATGACCTTATGCCAAATGATGTGTCGGATGCGGAATTCACGTTGTTCGAATTTCCGGCGGATGCACAGGAACCGGACGACAGTACCACCGATGCCACCGAGGTCAATTTCAGCACTGCTGACCGTCTTGAACTCAGTGGCGTGGTGACGGATAGCACCCGTGATGATTATTACAAATTTTCGGCAACGGCTGATGATGTGGTGATTCTTCACAATCTCGCATCTGACGATGTCCTCAATAATGCGGCGGCTGATGTTGCCATTATGGTATCCAACAGCAGCGGCTTTTTGTGTGGGCCGCGCACCATTTTCGCAAACGGTGACCCTCGTGAGTTCAGATGCGTGCTATCCGGTACTGAGCCATTTTATATTCATGTGCAGCGTACGGAAACCGGTGGCCCAGGCCAGTATTCCTTAAGTCTCACCAATGGCGATTTTGTGGAAAACACATTGTCTCTCATCTCTCCCAACGGTGCAGAGGCATGGACCCTGGGCAGCGCGCATGATATCAGCTGGGTCACCGGCGGCTCTGTCTCTGCCGTTTCATTGTCGTATACAACGGATGGTGGCATAGGCAGTGAAGAGATTGTTGCGTCCGTTGAAAATACCAATTCGTATCAATGGACGATTCCCTTGAATGCGATTGCGTCATCGACTGCGCAGGTGATGATTTCGGCAGTGGGAGACAGTACAATTGCCGATATGAGTAACGCTGTTTTCAGTATTGTTTCTCCCGAAGATGATGATATTGAGGGGGATCCCAATAACACCATTGAAGACGCATATGACATCAGCTACGGTGACGATGTGGAGGCGGTTCTTTCAGTGGCATCTCAAACGGACTATTATCGTTTCGCTGGTGGAGAAGGCGATACAATTACAATCACCAATTCGTCGGACGCGCTGACGTTGCCGTATCCGGCGAACAGTGTGTATGTCATGCTGAAGGACGTGAACGGTATTCTGGTTGGGGACGTTAATACGTACAAGGTGCCGTTTTATTTGAACGGAAACGAATCGATTGATTTCACCCTGCCTCAAACCGCCGATTATATCATTCATGTACAGACCATGCAGGGCGGTGGTACGGGTGCATATCGCTTTACCCTTTCCAACTGATTCTCAGCGCACTGGCTGACGGTTATTGCGCTATCAATATATGCCATGAATATGTTTATTTAAAATCCCGGCTGGGAGTGGTGGCGGATTCCTTTAATCCAGGGCGCCACAGATGCTCGGCAATCAGGTGGGTGACGCCGTCCTGATACTGCACTTTGCCGGTGACCCCTAAAATAGGCGTGGTTTTGGCAATCAGTTTGTACTTTTCGAATACGTCCTTAAAACAGATGAGATTGACAAATCCGGTTTCATCCTCAAGGGTCATGAATACCACTCCGGCCGCGGTGGACGGACGCTGTCTGCAAATCACCATGCCCACGTAGTGAATATGTTTACCTTTGTATTTGGAGACGTCCTCCGCTGTGGGAATTTGCTGTTTGGCCAGAAGGTGGCGAAACAGACTAAGTGGATGGCCGGCGGTGCTGTGCCCGGTGATGTCGTAATCCCAGCCGATGGTGTCGAAATGGGTGACGTCGTTAAACTCAATATGACGATGGCTGTCTGGCAGAGATATTTCCACATGGGTATTTGACTTGTGGGTATGTACGCCCAAACCCTGCCACAGGGCGTTGCGGCGACTGACGCCAAAACAGTCCAGCGCGCCGGACAGGGCCAGTTGTTTTTGCACATTGGATGGCAGGCCGGTTCGTTTGATGAAATCTTCGATGTCTTTAAACGGGGCTGTTTGACGGGTTTCAAAAATCTTATCAAAGTGCTGCCTGCCGATGCCTTTGACATGACGAATGCCCATTTGAATGGTGTTTGAAAGAGGGACGGTGCAATACCACATGCTTTTTTTAACATTCACGCGATAAACGGTCACCCCTTTGCGTTTGGCGTCTTCAACGATGGTTGAGGGCATGTAAAATCCCATGGGCAAAGCGTTGAGCAGTGCGCACGAAAACTCTGCGGGATAGTGGGTGCGCAGGTATGCAGTGGCGTAACTGATGAGGGCAAAACTGGCCGCATGACTTTCGGGAAAGCCGTACTCCCCAAATCCGCGAATCTGCTCAAAGACCCGTTCGGCAAACTCTTTGGCAATTCCCTTTTTTTCCATCCGCGAAATCAGCCGTTCCCGGTGCCGTTCAATGCGTCCGCTTTTTTTCCATGCAGCCATGTCGCGACGCAGCTGATCCGCTTCGCCAGGGGTATAGTCGGCAGCAATGATGGCGATTTTCATGACCTGTTCCTGAAACAGGGGTATCCCCAGGGTTTTTTTTAGAACGGGTTCAAGCAGCGGATGGGGATAGGTGACTTTTTCTTCACCGTTTCGCCTTGCCAGATACGGATGCACCATGCCGCCGGTGATGGGACCCGGGCGTACAATACTGATTTGAATAACCAAATCGTAAAATGTTTTGGGTCGAAGCCTGGGCAACATGCTCATCTGGGCGCGGCTTTCTATCTGAAACACACCAATGGTATCTGCTTTTTGAATGAGTTGGTATGTATCGTCATCGTGAGGAATGGTGGCGAGACTGATGTTGAGATTGCGGGTTTCCTTAAGCAAATCAAAACAGTTGTGCAGGTGGTGCAGGGCGCCAAGGCCCAGCAGGTCCACTTTAAAAAGGCCGAGGGTTTCCACATCGTCCTTGTCCCACTGAATAACGGTCCGGCCGGGCATGGTGGCGTTTTCCACCGGCACCAGCGTGTGAATGGGTTCGCTGCCAAGGATGAATCCACCTGGATGAATGGAAAGATGCCTTGGAAAATCCACCAGTTCGTTAGTGAGTCGGTAGAGCATCTGATACAGGGGCGCCTCCAGGGGAAAACCGGCGGTGGTCATGGATTCAGGATCCAGAGTGCCATAACGGGAGAGCAGTTTGGACAGCCGTCCCAACGAGATGTCGTCGATGCCCAGGGTTTTGCCCACATCGCGCACAGCGGAGCGGGGCCGATAGCGGACCACAACGGCCACCATGGCGGCGTGGCTACGGCCGTAACGTTCGTAAACGTGTTGAATCACCTCTTCGCGGCGGTTGTGTTCGATGTCCAAATCAATATCCGGCGGTTCGTTGCGTTCCCGGGAGATAAAGCGTTCAAACAGCAGATTCATTTTAACAGGATCAATGGCCGTGATGCCCAGACAAAAGCAGACAGCGGAGTTGGCGGCGGAGCCCCGTCCCTGGCACAGAATGTTGTGCTGTTTGCAAAACTCCACGATTTCGTACATGGTCAGAAAATATCCGGGGTAGTCGAGTTCGTTGATCAGTGACAGTTCCTCGTTCAGCTGGGCAATGGTGTTTTGGGGAATATGGTTGCCATAGCGTTTTTGGGCGCCTTCAAATGTGAGAATGCGCAGCCGTTCAAACGACGAAATCCCCATTTGATTGACTTCGGACGGATATCGGTAATTGAGCTGACCAAGATTAAACTGACACTGATCCGCGATGGTGCAGGTGGCCATGACGGCCTCGGGCATGTCGGCAAACAGGGTGACGAATGATGCCGTGTTGTGCAGGTGGTATTCGCAGTTGCCTTTCAGTTTTTTGCGCGCCTCGGCCAGAGTGACGCCGTGATGAATGCAGGTGAGTACATCCTGCAGTGGCTTTCTGGCTCTGGAGTGATAGAGGACTTCGGTGGTGGCCACCATTGGCAGCTGATGAGCCTGCGCCTGTGATTTCTGATGGGTATTGAGTTTCACTTCTTCGGCGGTTTTGTGACGCACCGTCATCAGAAAACAGTTGTCGCTAAAATGACTTTTGAGCGTGGTGATAAAGGTATTGGTTTTTTTTTGAGATGTGTCGTCTTTGTCGCCTGATGCCGTTACAGGCGGTACAAGTGCAATGAGTCCGGCTGCATGGCGGCAGACTGTTCTGAGGGCGACGGCGCAACTGCCTTTGGGATTTTCAAGTCTGCCTTTGCTGATGATACTGCACAGATTTTGATAGCCCACCGCGTCTTTTACCAGCAGTATCAGCGGGGCGTTGTCCAGCAGCGTGATTTGAGAACCAATGATGAGTTTGACACCAAGTGCCTGGGCCCGCACGTGGGCGCGCACAATGCCGTACGCCCCGTCGATGTCGGTAATGGCAATGGCGGTCAGCCCCAGCCGATGGGCTTCCTCCACCAGCTCTTCAGGATGACTGGCCCCTTTGAGAAAGGAAAAATTGCTTTTGCACCATAGCGGCACATATGTTTGCAAACCATACATATGTATGGTATAGCGCCAATTATGGATCGGGAACAGATCTATGCAATGATTTCTTTTCAGATAAAAAGATGGGGCGGCTGATACAGACTGGCCGGGCACGGGGGCCCGCCCCTACTTTTCGAGGTAGATGATTTCTTTTAGACAGTCCGAACCGCAGCCGTCACCAGAGACGCTGTTGGCGTCGTCGCACTCCTCATACTCGGGCTGAACGATAGCGTCACCGCAACGGGGTCCAAGGGTGCAATCACTGCCACATTTTCCATAGCCGCCGACGTTGATACCGTCATCACACTCTTCCCCGAACAACCCATTGATCTCGCCATCGCCGCACCATGCTCCGAGGACACATCCCGGCGCACAGCCTGGCAGACCGGTCGTGGAATAGACCGTCAGATTAACACCGTCATCACATGCTTCCTGAGGGTTTTGCACCGTTCCATCGCCGCAGCGGGGGCCTCTTGTGCAGTCTTTATTACAGGAACCGTAGCTGCCGTTATTCACACCGTCGTCACAGGTTTCGTTGCTGGCCAGAATGCCATCACCGCAAATAGACTCACAAGTACTCTCAATGGTGGTAAATCCCGACAGCGTAAGTTTGTAACGGGACGCATAGGTGTGGCGTTCTGCATGAAACAGAACCACTTCGTAAATTTTGCCCTTTGTCAGCCCCAGCGCCTCACCCATTGTATCGTCCAGGGTTATCCCCGCAGACTGACTCTCATGAAGTCCGCCAATATCCACCGCCAGATGATTATTGATAAACACCCACACATCGTCATCCCCCAGGAACTGGAGTGATTCGCCACCTTTGTACTCAAACCAGTACCGCAGCTCGCTGGTAAAGCCGTAGTTGTGTCCGTCCCGCGCTTCCTCCGATCCGTCAGCCACCCAGCCAGCGTTCTCCACCGGGAAGAAGTCGCCATCTTCAAACACGTATGTGCCATCGGCCTGTCGAGTAAGGGGCAACTGGCCAACCGAGGTTATATTTATCCCGTCAATGTCATTGTGCCACTGTTTAAACGCCGGTTTCGAAGTCGTCTGAGCCCCATAGGGACAAAGGGTTGGATTGGTGACGCTGTTCGGGTCATCGGTATCCGCCACTGCTGTCGATTCGCAGATGCCGGTGTAAACTGGCTTGCCGTCTATGCCCAGGGTGTGTTCCACCAATCCAGGAGTGATGCCATCGCCACTGAACAGCTCAAAGTCCGGATGTCTCCTCGCTCCTTCTGCCGGAAGCGCAATGAAATCCCTGTAGATAACAGGCACTTCGAGCACCGCCGGGGGCGGATCGACAATCTGCTGGCAGTAAAATCCTGTCTCAATTTTACAGGCGGCACTGCATCCATCGTTATCCTGGCGATTGCCATCATCACATTCCTCTTTGCTCCCTGGCAGAACGATTCCATCACCGCAGGCGGAGGTGCAGATGCCGCGCGAACACTGCGGCTCGGCCTTACAAAATGGCGTACAACCGTCGCCCACTACCAGATTGCCGTCATCACAGGGTTCCTTTCCCTCTTTTTTCCCGTTATTGCAAACCGCTTCAAAACACGTTGTCCCCGGTGTTCCGCAGGCCCAGCCATCTTCCAGTCGACAGGTTTTCGAACAGCCATCACTGTCGACAGTATTGCCGTCATCGCATTCCTCGTTCCCGGCAATCATGCTGTCGCCACAGGCAGCAGCCACGCAGTTTTCGCCGGCCAGCGGGCAAATCCACCCTGCCTCCAGCTGACAGGTTGATGAGCAGCCATCCGAATTATCCGTATCGAAATCATCGCAGGTTTCATTGCCGCTTACCTGCCCGTCGCCACAAACAATTGTGTATGTGCATTTTTCGCCCGGCATTCCGCAAACGTATCCGGATTCCACTGCATCGCACAGCGCTGAACAGCCATCCCTGGAGACGCTGTTGCCATCATCACAGACTTCTGTCGATTCAATGACGCCATTGCCGCATCCGGATGTATCAATCTCTGTTCCGGAATCGGTATCACCGGTGTCCAGGCCGGTGTCCAGGTAATCGGATGTGGCGCTGGAGTCTTTGTCCGAGCCCTGCTGCACAATTAAACTGGTATCCCCCATTACTGTATCGTCACCATCTGCATCGCCCTCGTTCACAGCGCACCCGGACATGCAAAGAAGTAAACCAACAGCAACAACTAATTGAAATTTATAAATATACATACTGCACACCTCTCTTCTGCAGACTCAAGTATCATATCTCTATCCAATAAAAAAATCGTTTTCGCATTGTAAGGCACAGCAGGCGAGATGTTTTTCAGAATGCGACCATCATGTCGTTCTTCATGGCCTTTCACAGAATCCTCGCCTGCGAACTGAACAGATATTACGACCGTGACGGCGCCATGTTTTTCACTCCTCCCAGAATGGTTCCGTGTCTGGACAATCCAGTCTGGAGCAGCAATTCTTCTATGCCATGACGAATCCTGTGAAAGATGGTCTGGTGGACAGGATCTCACATTGGAAAGGTTTTTCGTCGTATCCCCAGCTCGCCCATGGAAAGGACGAAGTCTTCACCTGGGTTGATCGAACCGCGTGCCATCGAGCGCAAAAGAAAAGCCATTGCAGGCTTTCGTAAAATCGGGGCGTATTGAATACACGCCGCTGCCATCCCTGCGGTGTTTCCGAATTAAAAACGCTGCTATCGGGCAGCATGAATTAGAACGAAGAATTGATGCGCACCTGGGTGCTTTGACAGATTTCCGATGTTTAATTATTTCGTTAACTGGTATGATTGGCTTAAATATTTATGGGAACGGGGATTTGAAATTGAAGATGACAGCGTTTTTATCAATTATTAAAGCCAGTTATGCTAGATATGCCCTGTTTGGGGCAGTGTTGCTGTGTCTGGGAATTGCATGTGAAGAAGATGATGGACTCGGGTCACTGACAAAGACCACATATGACGGCAACCCCGATATATTTATGATGGGGCAATCCAATGCCAATGATGATTTGGCGGCCGAAATAGCCAAAGCCAGCGGGAAAACCATTCATCAGATTAGCCATGGGGGACAGGCAATCCATCGCTGGTTTGAAGACCCATATAACTGGCTGGAATCGGATATGGCATTTCTGGGCAATCGAACCTTTCAGTACTTCATATGGTTTCAGGGCGAAAGCAATCTGACAAACCGGGCGAAATACGAAGATATGCTCAAGCAGATTATCGAGGCTGCAAGTCCCTCAACGGCGCCTGTTGTGATCATCGTGGGCGTCTGGGTCAGTGACCCGGACCCTGCGGCATTCCGCAATTATCAGATGGCCATGTGTGACCGAAACGAGAATTTTTATTTTGTGGATTCAATGGGGTGTGAGCGGTCAGATGGGGTGCATTTGACCAGAGCCGGGCAGCAATTGCTGGCAAGGCGAATCAGCAACCTGATAGTGCGTCTTGAAAGTGACATTGAATCAAATCAGTAGTCTGTTCCATCGCCGTACTGATCACATACCTGTGGTGTACATTTGCGCTGTTCCGCGACTGGTATGGTAAATATTTAATATGAGGGGGAACACGGGGGTTCAAACAGCGATACCCGGCCGGGATTCGTTCCGGTCCTGTTTATTGTCGGTGGCAGTGCATCAATCGCGGCAGTGATATGGGCCGTATACGACATAGTCACGGTCCATCGGGCAGCGCAGGGTAAAACCTTGGAAGACAAAATATATTTGGGACGCTGTTGCCAACGGTTGTGGTTTCCGGGGAGAGAGAAGTGATTCCCGGCATAGGCGTGGGCGTTGCATTCTGAGTTGCGGCTTTTCCGAACATTCTCGTAAATTATTGCGGTTTTAAAAGTCGGGCTTTAAAGAAGCGAACGAATACATTATCCTCCCCCACTATGACGCGGAATAAACACTCAGGCAAGGTGCTGGACGGCAGGTATGAGATTCTCTCCCTCCTGGATGAAGGTGGGATGGGGGCTGTGTACCTGGGACGCCATGTCAAGTTGGGGCGCAGCGTGGCGGTGAAAATCCTCCATGGCGAGCTCAAGGGAAACAAGGATGTGGTCGCCCGATTTTACCGGGAAGCGCAGGCGGCGTCGGGTATTTCTCATCCCAATATCATCGACGTGTATGACGTGGGCGTCGCGGATTGGGGGGAACCCTACCTGGTGATGGAGTATTTATCGGGAGAGAATCTCGCCAGCCTGCTTAAGCGCAAAGGTCCCATTTCCCTGGCCGCTGCCTGCGGCATCATGGAGCCGGTACTTCGGGCTCTCCATGCCGCACACGAGCGAGGAATCGTTCATCGGGACCTCAAGCCCGACAACATTTTTCTCATGCGCCAGGAGGACGCCCCCCCTATCATTAAGGTGATTGACTTTGGTATTTCCAAATTTCTGCAGACGGAACAGACAAAGCTCACTCGAACCGGGGCGCTGCTGGGAACCCCCTCCTACATGTCGCCGGAACAGGCGCGGGGGCGAGGCGCTTTCGATCACCGGGCTGACATCTATGCCATGGGGGTTGTGCTTTATTCCATGCTGTGCGGCAGCCTGCCATTTGTGGGCGAGAGCTACAATGATTTGATTGTCAATATCCTGACCGAGCCGGTGAAAAATCCCATTGAAGCTTACCCTGACTTTCCGGCAGAGGCTGAGCCCATTGTCATGCGCCTTTTGGAGAAGGACCCGGAGCGTCGATTTGCCACGTGTCTGGAATTACTGGAGGCCCTGGCGTCGCTTGAGGCATTTGCGGACAGACAGACGGCACTCATTGACTTAACCGCCGATATGCCGGAATCGTTTTTTGCCACCGGGGATTTGGGCGATACCGATGAATTTTTGGAGGAGATAGCGGCCACTGTCTACGCTGAGATGGGGGAAAATGAGGCGGAGACGGTACTGGATAAACCTTTGGAGGCGTTGGAGGAGGTTGTCGGGCTGTTTGCGGAGGCGAAACCGTCGGAGGACGCCAGATCCAACAGGCAGGGAAGCCGTTGGCGCGTGCCGCTATTTATTGTGGGACTGGTTGTGGTGGGGATATGGATAGGACTGTATGTGACAGGGGTGATGTCGACGCCACTGCCACAATCGACTGACCCCGTTGATATAACAGGGGACGGGCTGTCTGGTTTGTCTTCGACACAATCGTCTTTGGGGGAAGATGGAAATACAACGGACTCCCCGGATGGCAGCGTCTCTCAGAAAAATGATGACGGCAGCGGTTTCGCCCCATCGATCACTGACGCCCATTTGCATGCAACCGATGACCAGTTGGAAGGAATCGATAGCGAATCGGGGATAGTCACCGAGGATGCAACAGGTGATAGTGCGCAAATTGAGTCCGCACAAAACGAATCACCTGGCGACGACACCCCGTTGGCACCAGTTGGTGACGATGCGCCTGCCGATGCAGGGCCAGCGAAATCAGAGCCGGATTCCAAAGTGTCTGCACCCGGTATATCCCTGACGAGCAACATCTCCTCGCCAGCGGCAGACATGCCTGAAACGCAGCGTGCCGGGGCAGTGGCGAATTCGGTGGCGCCTTTGGATGAGCCGGTGACGGTTAGACCGACAGATGTCGATGCGGCCCTGTCGCCACTTACGCCCACTGAGGTCAACAGACTTGTGGAGACGCGACATAAAAAGGTAATGACCTGTTACGATATCGCCCGGGCGAAAACCCCGGGTCTGGAGGGTATTCTGGAGCTGAAGGTGGGAATGGCCGGTTCCACCGTGGAAGTGACAGTCACCGGCGGCAACATATCCGGTTTTTTATCCACCTGTGTAACTCAAGTCATCCGCTCCATCACCGTCCCCCCCAACGACGGCACCCTGGTGGAAATTCTCAAGGAATATGAGTTTCGTTAACAGAGAATCAGGTCTGGGTTGCAAAAAATGCCGCAACCGCGCCGTTCCCGTTCCACAAGTAATACACCGTGGCCGTTCAATCAGCGCGTACGCCATACACAGTATTCTGATACCTCGCGCGAGGTATTTTATCTGGTATATCGAATCGAGGCATCTGAATGAATAAAAACACGTTAGTATTTATTAGGTTGTGTTTGCTTGATTCACAGTCTTTCTCCTTCAATGCGAGGGGCCCTGCCCATACCTCATCCCGGTTGCGCAGGGAGATTTTTCAATTGTCACAAACGGCTATTCCATCCCCAATGCATCAACATCTGGAACCGTGCATGTTTCAGATTCAGAAGTGCGGATAGCCTGGCGTGACAGCAGTGGCGCGATGCGCAAACGATGGCGGGAAACATTTCTGAATTCAGCGCATCTGCTTTTTTGAAAACGCGTAGAAGATTCGCAGCGAGATGCCAATAAAGTATCCACCCAATGTGAATTTGTCGCGGTCGCCCACGCCAACGATTGGGTTTTTTATAGTATAGCCGCCTTCAATCTGAAGGCGCAGAAGCAGGTCGCGCAACCGCAGTCCGGGGCCTGTAAAAAGAGTTGCTTCGCCGGAAAATCCGGAGGTGGCGGACCCCGTAAGCCCTGGGAAATCCACCTGCGCGGTTAAATGGGACCAGGTGCCGCCAAGGGATGTGCCCAAATCAAACACGACGCGCGCTGATGGATTGAATCTGACAGCACATTCAGCGCCAAGTGACAGGTTGAAAAATCGCACAGCACCCAGAACCACGTCGGCTTCGCCCGTATCAAATCCCAGATACAGGCCAGGGAACCAGCGCTTTTTAAAATTTTTTCCGATGGATAGCTGACTGTGAAACACGGGGAATCCATTGGGCAAAGAAAGTCGGCGGGCGCCCGCACCAATGGCCGCCATCCATTCCTTCTCTTCATCACCGGGACGGAACGTATTTCTGGCCACCGCTTCAGCCGCAGCCACGTCCACCGAGGGGGCATTTGAGTTTTTCGGGGATGGAGTTTTCAGGAGCAACTCTGACCAGGAGGCTTTGTAAAGTTGAGCGATAGCCAGGGCCAGCATGCGATCAGCGCCGTCACGAGTGTTTGCCGATATGGTACGTTGCATTTTTTTTTCGGTAATGGGGTCCCAGACTTCGATGTTGACATAGTCTGTCCCTGGCTCACACGTCAGGTTCACTCGCATGCCATCCACACGATTGATGAATTGCCCGGACGTCTGCAATTCAATAATGACCAGTTGCGTGATGGCGTGCAGATCAAACAGGGGACAATCGGTGGCGTGTACGAATGCGCCGGCGCGCTTCGAATACACGGCAATCAGTAGCATTGTCGCAACGAGGCGGATGATGAGTTGTGAGCGCCATCCCTCCATCATTGTGCAAGCGCTTTCATTCGTTGCGCGTGGATGCCGTTGGGATACGTTTCGATATACCGTTGGGCGGCATCAGCGGCACTCCTTATTTGACCTGCCTGCGTTAGCGAATCGGCAATCGCAGCCAGCGCATCCTCAGACAGGTTGCCATCGGGGGCCACCAGCAGATACTGACGGTACGAACGTGCCGCATCCAGATACCTGCCGGATGAGTAAGCCACATTGCCGAGAGTAAAGTAACAAACGGGAATTTTGGCATCATCTGGATACGTCTGAATTGCCTGTAGCAACAGCTCTTTGGCGTGGGCAAAGTTCCCATGACGTCGAGCGAGATCAACGTTTTTTAAAATATCTTCAATCTGCGGCGCTGACGTATCGGAATCTGGCGTCTCATTCATCGCAGGTTCCTGACTTCTGGCGTCAGTCAGCCCGGTTGCCCTGCTCTTTTTTTCGTCTTTTTGCGGTTGAATCTTCTTCGGCTTTCCTTTGTTTTTAGTATTGATGTTCTTCTGATATTCAATATCTGTTGCAGTATGGGCTGGCGATGGCGCCATTTCAGTCTCTGATTTTTTGTGTTGAAGTGTTTCAAATTGGGTTTGGTACCGTTCCCTGGCGCCCAGAAAGAATTGTTTTTTTCCGTCGACGACAGAGACAACCCCTTTGGAAACACTGATGACGACGGCGTTGTTATTCATGTCAATATCAAACGCTGTACCAATAACACGCACCTCAATCTGTCTGATATGAACAAAAAGGGTTCTATTGCGTTGGGGCAGAATGGCGTAATGAATACGGCCAATGGTTTGAGACATATGTATTTCGTTCGCGTTTTCGCTTTGCAGCATTAACCTGGCACCTGGAGACAGCACGGCGTTTCCCACTCCGTTGATTTCCAGTGTCGAATCAAAATCAGCGACGGGCGCGCCATCAACATTGCGTGCCGTGTCGTCTGATGTCAGTGACTCTGGAGACGGTGCAAAGAGTTGTGCACCAATAAAGACTCCCAGACCGACAAGCAGCGTCGCAGCAGCAGTTAAAATGACTTTGTAGTGCAACGGGTTCCCCAATGGCGTCTGCAGTACCATCGTTTTGGACTGTGTTCTGCTTTTTGTGATCTGCAGTTGGATGTCTGTAAACACCCGACGTTCCCTAAGGTCATGCCAGGGGACGGGATCCTGTCTGATCAACTCGGCTATTTTGTCAGTGTTCATCCCGAATTCTCCGAATCAGCTTTTCCGCCCTGGCAATACGTCTTTTGCTGGTAGCCACAGAGCAGTCACACAATTTGCTGGTCTCTTCCAGATTCATTTCCAACACTTTGCAGAGAATCCATGGGGCGCGGTATTTGTAAGGAATTTGCCCGATGAGCGAGTGGGCTTCCATTCTGTCCCCATGGGTGGGCGCCGCAAAATCCTGCCCGTGGACCTCGAACATCTTTTTTTCAACAAATCGCAGTTGTCTTCGTCGCGCGGCAGCATAGCGGCTGGTGGACCTCACGGCAATGGTGGCCAGCCAGGTTTTCAGTACTGTTGCATCCCTCACGCTTCCAATACACTTAACAGCGGTAACAAAGGTATCCTGTACAATATCATCCAAATCCGCGTCATTGCCCATCAGCCGATACGCAATGGCCGCGATGTATCGCGCATACTTTCGGTACATCGCAGAGACGGCGTCATCGTCACCCAGTCGAATGCGGGATACCAACTCATAGTCACTATCTATCGACAGTGTATTTACATGGACCTGTTGCATATTCATCCATATGTGCAAATTTCGCTGAAAAATCAGCTCAAAAAAAAATATTTTTTTTGTGTGAGCTCGTTTCGCGCAATTTTGCGCACTAACAGGTGAAACGGATAGCGCGCACCGTGTGTTTTTGTTGGTTCCATTGCTGGAACCGCTCCTCAACTGAGGAAAAGCCGGATATTATCTCGAAACGGAGTTGAAAATGACAAAAATGTACGCAAGGCCAGGTAAGAGGACAAAAAATGAAAAAAACGGCGATTGGTTACGTCGCTGGGTAATTGCAATGAGTTCATACAAACGCGCGTTCAGGCGCATTGTTTCTGCTAAAGCCCAAACAAATGACATCTGTGTTCGTTTCATGCAGTTGAGTACCGCGATGGCTTTCATTTGTATGCCAGGAATTTTGCTCTCAGGTTGTGTTGATGATGATATCATCAGTGTCGACCCCGATTACAATGGCGCCACCGAGAATCTTTCCTGTGATCCGGTACCTGTGTGCCCCACTGAATGTCGTTACTACGTTAGCATAAATGGCGACGATAGCGCGGATGGACAGAGTTGGAAAACGGCATTGCGACAGATTCAGCCCGCTATCAACAAAGCCAGCTGCGCTGTGACAGCGTGCAAGCAAATCACGCAGTGCGATGTTTGGGTGGCGGGTCAAAAAAGGCAAAAAATCCTATCGTCAACAAAGACTGACTACTCCATGAAGCCGGATGGCAGTGGAAAGAATGATACAATTCGTCTGCGTGACCGCGTCAATCTGTATGGAGGCTTTGAAGGCACCGAGACGACGCCGGATGACCGCTGGTTCGTACAGAAACCGGATGTTGCCAACTGGTCACTTATGTACACCATGGACCTGATTCCCCGCCTTGGCGCTGTTGGTCGCATCATGGAAGTGGATGGACGATCGCGCGTAGATGGGTTTGAATTTCTCGGCGGATTAACTGATATCGTGGCGGAAGAGTGGCAAGGTGGCGGTGCCATTTGGGCGCACGGTCAGAATGTGACGATAGCCAATTGCATGTTCGAAGTGAATGGCGGCAAGGATGTTTCAGCGGGGGGAGCGATTTTCGTGGACGGTGGTGATGCGCAGATATCGTACTCGGTGTTCACCGGTAACAGCGCCGATACCGGGGGCGCCATTGCGCTGCTGGGGAGCGGTGCCGTAACGATTGACCGATGCGCTTTTAATGATAACAAGGCGCGGGTTTCGGGGGGAGCGATTCACAAAACGAATGCTGAGGCGTTGAAAGTCAGTAATTCCATTTTTTATCACAATTCATCTTCGCAGTATGGTGGCGCTATTGGGGTCGACCACCTGACGTCGTATGCCAACACTGAATACAATACTGAAGAGGTGTTGTTTAAAATCTCGAACGCGTTCTTTGTGGCCAATGAGTCGCGGTCAGGGGGAAGTGCCATTTCAGTGGTAGGTCCAGCGCCTGATGACAGAGAACCGATTGTGCAGAGCTGTACTTTTTTCAATAATACAGACTTGTACGCCGGCGTCACAGTTGGCCTTGGCAAAAGGGGTATTGATCGCGGATTTGGTACAGTGACCAACAGTATTATATGGTCTGAAACAATGCCTGATGCAAAGTCGGTCATTGCGAGAAAAATATCAAACAGTGTTGTGAAAAACTGGCGTCTGATGGAAGGTGAGATGATCGGAGAAGGCATTATTGATTCAGACCCAATGATTACTCTGGTGCGATTTTCTGACTACTGGCCATGGTGGTCATACACCCTCGCACCGAATTCGCCATGCATTGACAGCGGTTTGGCAGACACTTCCCCGGCCACCGATCTCTCTGGCAACCCTCGTGTCGATATTTCTTCAGTTGAAAATACCGGAGCCGGTGCCATCAATTATTCAGATATTGGCGCCATCGAATTTGTTGAAGCGCAGTAGACCGAAACAATATTCAGTAAAACATTAATGGTAGTGGGGCAGGGGGGGCAGCTTTACGATTCTGTTTACGGAACAGGAACAGGCGGGAGGCAGCAGCTGCCTTCGCCGTTGTTGAACGGGAAGCACTGGGTGATGTCGGTGACGCATTCCAGACCTTCGTTGCAGACGTAGTCCGGATACCAGCAGGGCTCTTTTTCGTTACCTGCGGGCATACAGTACATTTCGCCAGTCATCTCGGCTGACAGGCATTGGAATCCTTCGTCACAGGGCACGTCGGCGGCACAGGGGGTCAGTGCTTCCATACATACCCCCACGCCACCTGCGGCAAAACAGGTCAGACCGTCATTGCAGCTCCAGTCTTTGCGGCAGGGCTGTTTCAGATTGCCGGTTTCCTGGCAGCAGGACTGAACGCCTTCGGGACACACAATGCGATCGGCAAAGGTGCTGTCCATGCATCGCAGGTCTCCCACACAGCGTTCTGCGGCGGTGCAGTCTTCACCCACAGTGGCGGGGACCGCTTCGCAGATACTGTCCATGTTGCAGAACCAGCCCGGCGCGCACGGATACATCTCGCAGGAATCACCGCCCATGGTGGCCTGTATACAGATATATGGCATTTCCGGAATGGATTCATCAATGACACAGGC
>JAFGWT010000388.1 GCA_016937015.1 Deltaproteobacteria bacterium
AGACGCAGGGGGGCAAAAAGTACACGTCTCGATATGTGGTCTCCAACGCCGATCCGTTTCAGACGTTTTTCAAGCTGGTGGGTGAAGACAAGACCCCCAGAAAAATTCTCAAACAACTGAACGATACAAAACCCAGCACATCTCTGGCCGGTGTTTACCTGGGACTGGATGTGCCGGCGCAGTACTGGGGTATCGACGACTATGAAATCTTTTACAATAAATCCTGGGATGCGAACGACATGTTTGATGCCATGTTAAATGCCCGCTACGAAGAAGGCCTGATGTCCATCACCTTCTACTCCAATCTCCCCGATGATTTTTATGCACCGAAGGACAAAGCCGCCATCGTACTGCACACCTACTCCGACTACGATTACTGGAGCGATGATGAAGTGATTTATGAACAGCAAAAGGAACATATGATCAGTTCGCTTATCGGTATGGCCGAAGACATTATGCCAGGTCTGAAGGAACACATTGTCTATCAGGAAGGCATGACCCCGCGCACCATTCATCACTACACGCTCAACTACAAAGGGGCACCGTATGGGATGGACTTCAACGTCGCTCAGCGCAACCGATTTGACATTGAAACCCCCATTGCCGGACTGTATTTGGCAGGGTCGTGGGCATTCCCCGCACACAGCGTTGCCATGGCTCAGGTGTCCGGTTTCATGGCGGCGCAAATGATCGCCAAACGCGATAAGTAATCGTACACTGCTTCTCCTGTTTTTAAGACCTCGTTGGTTGACCTTGGGTTCGGAAATGATTTTATTCCCTTCAGAACAATTTTAAAGGAGATTAACATGGCCAGAACCGCATCCACCATGCTTGACCTCGGGACCATCGCGCCGCCATTTGCGCTGCCCGATGTGGAAACCGGAAGCATTATACAGATTTCGGATTTTAACGAAAACAAGGCATTGCTGGTGATGTTTATAAGCAGACATTGTCCTTACGTCAAACACGTGGCTGCCCAACTGGCAGCGATTGGAAAAGACTATGCCCAGGCCGATGTGGGTATTGTGGCCATCAGCAGCAACGATATTGCCAATTATCCGGATGACTCCCCGGAATTACTTAAGGAAATGGCGCAGCAATACGGATTCAGCTTTCCCGTTTGCTACGATGAATTTCAGGACGTGGCCAAGGCTTACACTGCGGCCTGTACCCCGGATTTCTTTCTTTTTAACGAAGATCGCCAGCTTGTCTACCGTGGCCAGCTGGATTCAAGTCGGCCAGATACTGACCTGCCCGTAACGGGTGCGGATCTTCGAGCAGCCATTGATGCCGTACTCAACGACGCCCCTGTCTCCGAGCGGCAAATGCCCAGCATCGGCTGCAACATTAAATGGAAGCCCGGCAGCGAACCCGACTACTTTGGGTAACCATGCGCTAAATTAAGGTCGCGTATCAGCGTTGACGCTCACCGGGCAATCAGTTACACCTGCGTCATGACCAACGAGGCGCAAATCAAAGAAGAGATGAGGCAGCTCGAAAAGGAGCTGGAACGACATAACCGCCTGTACTATCAGGACGCCAGTCCTGAAATCAGCGACTATGAGTACGATCAAATGCTCAAAAAACTGGAGTCGCTTGAAAAATCACACCCCAACCTGGCATCGCTTACGTCTCCCACCCTGAGAGTCGGCGGTGCGCCGCTGGATGGTTTTGAAAACGTTACCCATACGCACCCCATGAAAAGTCTCTCAAATACATACAGCAAGGCAGAAGTGCTGGAGTTCGGAGAAAGGGTCCACAAACTGGTGCCTGGCCAGCAAATCACATATGTGCTGGAGCCCAAGATTGACGGGGTGGCCATTTCGCTGCGCTACGAAAACGGCGTGCTGACCCAGGCACTCACTCGCGGCGATGGCATGACCGGTGACAATGTCACATCAAACATTCGCACCATCAAAACCATTCCCCTGAAACTGTCTGTTGCGAATCCCCCGGCCGTACTGGAAGTGCGCGGCGAAATATATATGGATAAATCGGGCTTTGCAGCCTTAAACGAACAGCGGCAGGAAAATGGTCTGGAGCCTTTTGCGAATCCGCGCAACGCCTGTGCCGGTTCTTTGAAGCAACTGGATGCCAGAGAAGTGGCCAAACGCCCGCTGGACGGTATTTTTTACGCCGCCGGGGAACTCGATGGCGTTTCATTTGACACGCATGTGGCATTGCTTGAATACCTGAAGTGCGCCGGATTGAAAACTTCGCCCCGGTTCTGGTGTGTGAATACCATTGATGACGTTGCCGCTTTGCTGGACGAACTCTATGCCATGCATTCGGACTTCCCGTTTGAAATGGACGGCGCCGTTATCAAAGTCAATGATCGGACACTTTATGAATCTTTAGGCGCTACCGCAAAGAGTCCCAGGTGGGCGGTTGCATACAAATACGCACCGGAACAGGCAGAAACCAGACTGCTTGATATTACGGTGCAGGTGGGACGCACAGGGGTCTTGACGCCAGTGGCCGAACTGGAAGCCGTGCAGCTCTCCGGGACCACGGTGCGCCGTGCCACGCTGCACAATGCCGAAGAGATTGAACGCAAGGACGTTCGGGTGGGCGATATGGTGGTGGTCGAAAAAGCCGGCGAAATCATTCCCGCGGTGGTGCGCGTCGTTACCGACCGACGCACTGGTGCCGAAGCCCCATTTCGCATGCCCGATGCCTGCCCGGTGTGTGGCGGCGAGGTTGAGCAGCGGCAGGGGGAAGTGGCCTTACGATGCGTTAATCTGCAGTGTCCGGCGCAGCTGAAAACCTGGCTTGAACATTTTGTATCCCGGGACGCGCTCGATATTGAAGGCGCCGGTGGCATTGTATGTGACAAGCTGATTGAATCCACTCTGGTCAAAAACCCTATGGATTTGTTCACTCTCACGCCCGACCAGCTCGATACATTCAACCTGGGCACCCCAGATGCGCCCCGCATGCTCGGGGCCAAAAATGCATCAAAAATACTGTTGTCGCTTAAAGCCGCCAAAAGCAAACCGCTCGCCAACTGGCTCTTTGCATTGGGCATACCCAAACTGGGAAAAGTGGGCGCCCAAATTATTGCGGAGATACACACATCACTCGACGAAGTGGCCAACTCTCCAATATTGAAAGACATTATCGAGCTGAATAATCAAGGCGAGGCAATTCGACCACTAAAGAAAATCGATCCCGACACCTATGCCAGGCGATGTGATGAAATTGAACAAATCGGGGACAGACTGGTGGCATTGGGCTGGTACAAAAAGACGCTATCAAAATCCCCCACCCGAACACTGGCCAAATACACGTTAAAGAATCAACAGGGCGTCGGGGCCAAAACGGCTGAGTCCGTTGTCGCATTCATGAACAGCGAACGGGGCAGAAGATTGCGCGCTCAGATGGAAGCGTACGGCATTGCGCCTGCGGCAACCGAAAAGGCCTCTTCGGTTTTTGCAGACAAAACCTTTGTGATCACTGGCACACTGCCCACATTGAGCCGAAGCGATGCATCGAAACTGATTGTTCAAAACGGCGGCGCCGTCTCGTCCAGCATCTCGAAGAATACAGATTATCTGCTTGCCGGAGAAAAAGCGGGCTCAAAACTAACCAAAGCGCAGGCTCTTGGTGTACAGATAATTTCTGAAGCAGAGTTGCTGACAATGCTTTCAAAACACCCGTGACTTATAAAGGGGCAGGTTGTGACATTGGTTTACATTCTATTGGCGGGAGTGTTTATTGCCACAGGGTGTGGCGATTCTGGCCATACAGATACTGCAACAGATGCTCCAACAGATACTGCCAGCGAAACGGTCACTGCAACTGAGACGGACAACGGCGTCTGTACCGATATGTGCAATGCAATCACTGCGGCAGACCCAATTGTCGATCAAAACAAAACGACCGGCTCCGTCACCACCTACGGGTCACCGGATGATCCCGAATACAGCGTGGGTGGCGCGTGTAATTACGGACAAACGCAACTGCAAAATTACGCAGCCATTCATGTCCATATCTCCGCTGCAGACAGCGATTTTCTGGGTCCATGGGACAATGGCCATGCCTGTGGCGGATGTATGAAAGTACGCACCCAAACCGCAGCGGGATGGCTCGAAACAACCGTACGCATCACCGATCGCTGCGCAGATCAGTATTGCGGCATCGATTTGGGTGGCGCCCCCGCAGCGGATGTGATGCCACTGGGGCCGGGACGATACCAGGGAGAATGGGAATGGGTCTCCTGCGAAGGCCACACCGAGCTGTTCGATGGCCCCACCGCCATATACGTGAAAGACGGCGCCAATCCATACTGGTCCATTATTCAAGTCCGCAATCCCCTTTCTCAGGTGACCGGGATGTCTATCAGAAAAAATGCAGAATCGGGGTATGTACCACTGGCATGGGCTGCCGAAGGCGACATTTATTATGCGGAAAACTTTTACGTCGTTCCCCCGGAAATTCTTCAGGACGCTGCAACATACACCATTCGCATAAATTACGCCCTCTCGGAACCACACATTATCTCCTGTAAGGGCAGTGACTTAGCCATTCCCGAAGCCATCTACCCCGTCCCATCAAGTTAGGCAGCCCCCTTTTCCCCCAAAAAAAATGCTTTGACTTTCAAACCAATCGCCGCTACATTTACTTTGATAGTCAAACAATTAGATTATCAAACTAAATTCACTCGAAAGGCAACGGCATGACATCCAAACTAAAAGCGGATTTCGGGCATCTGCTCCTGGCGTTTTTTGAGCGCCTGAGCGCCTGGGAACTGGGGGTGGTTGCGGAAAGTGACCTCTCTCCGGCACAGATGCATGCGCTTGAGATGCTGGGACACATGGGAAATCCGACCATGAAGGCACTGGCTGGCCAACTTGGGGTGACCACCGGCACCCTGACAACGATGATAGACCGGCTCGAAAAGGAAAACCTGGTCGTGCGACAGAAAAATCCGGACGACAGACGCAGCACCATTCTCGCCCTGACGAAGAGCGGCAGGCAACATTTTGAGCAGCACCATCAATTTCATATTCAACTGACCGAGGAGCTGTCCGCCTGTTTCAGCGAGGATGAACTGTCCATATTTAACGAGCAATTGCAACGTTTGGTAGAAAGAATCTGAAAATGAACCACACCCAGTTAAATTCTGCGTGCAATGAGGCGTCTCCCTGCGCCCTGCACCGGGTTGCACGGAATTCTGGCGAAACAAAACTGCTGATCATCATTGCCATTTCACTGGTGACCATGGTGGGAGAAATCATTGGCGGGAGCCTGTTTGGCTCCATGGCGCTGCTGGCAGATGGCTGGCATATGGGGACCCATGTGCTTGCACTGGGAATCGCCTTTGCCGCATGTGTGCTGGCTAAAAAAATTGCCACCGATAGACGATTTGGATTTGGTCCAGCCAAGGTCAGCGCGCTGGGCGGATTTGCGGGCGCCATACTCCTTGGTGCCGTGGCATTCGAAATGGTCGCAGAAGGGATTCAGCGCCTGCTTTCACCGGAAAAAATCCAATTTACCGAAGCAATGATAGTCGCTGTCATTGGACTCATTGTGAATGCTGTCGGCGCGGCGCTTTTACATGAAGGCGCCCATTCCCACTCGCACGATCACCATAATTCGCATTCGCACCCCCTCGAACACCCGAACGATCATCACGTGCAGTCCCATGCGCATTCTCATCCATCTGGCGGTCATGGACACGACGCCAATATGAAATCTGCGTACCTGCATGTGATTACTGACGCGCTCACCTCAGTACTGGCCATCGCTGCTCTGTTTTTAGGCAGTCAATTCGGCTGGGTGTGGGCCGATGCTGCTGTGGCGATGCTCGGGGGCGTGATTATTTTAAAATGGGCATTCAGCCTGCTTAAGGATTCCGGCGCCACGCTGCTGGATTTTGTTCCGGTATCCACAGTGCACCATGAAATTGAGACAACTATCCGAGGCGCTGCAGAAAATCGAATTACCGACCTCCATGTATGGCCCCAGGGCGCCGCCTATGGGGTACTGGCCACAGTGACCTGCCATCACGATGCGGATTCAGCGACCACCATACATCAGCGGCTCAAACAACTTGGTTACCTTGAACATATCACAGTCGAGGTGCATCGGTGCGCCTGCCACTGACTGCTATCCTAACCGGTCAAACGCACTTTGCAGGTGGCACTGTGCATTTGATGAATACACTCGTTAAGCGCGACCAGTGAATCATCCATTCCACCATTCCACGCATCAGCACAGTTCCCACTGCCACCATATCCGCCCGCATATCTGCCCCCATCTCACCACATTGCACAAAAAAAGATGTGATTGTTCTCTCATTGTTTTACGATATGCATTACACATGTGATTGAATAAATTTTTCAGCAATATCCCCCTCTGGCTATAAAGTATTTCCTACTGTATCCGTTTTCATTGGCAGATTTGGTTTTTATTGCTGAAGTTGAGATTAACCGTGCAAAAATTTAATGAAGTAACCAGATTGCCGCTCCCCAATGGCAGCGGCACCGAACAGACACACACCGAAGATATTATCGGAAATGGTGTTCATGTACTGATCGTCGATGACGACACCACATCCCTAAGGAGCGTCGAGCGTATCCTGAAGGCCCGCGGCTTCGATGTGATGACTGCGGCAGATGGCGCCACTGCACTGGAATTGGTGAACACAGAACTCGTCGACGTCATGCTGCTGGATCTTGTCATGCCAGGCATAAGTGGTTTGGATGTTCTAAGAAAAACCAAACTGCAAAAAGAACAGATTCAGGTAGTCATGATGACCGCGTTTGGAGATGTGGATGCCGCCGTGGCAGCGGTGAAGGCCGGGGCCTACGATTTTCTTACCAAACCGTTCCAGTCACCTGATGCGCTTGCCCTCTCGGTTTCGAAAGCCGCGGAGCACTCGCGGTTGCTCTGCCGTGCCCGGGAGCTCGAAAAGGAACTCGAAATTCACGAGCGATACGGCGACATTGTGGGATCATCTGTCCCCATGATGGAAGTGTATCGGATGGTGGAATCAGTGGCGCATTCCGTTTCCACTGTTCTGCTTCAGGGGGAATCCGGCACCGGTAAGGAACTGGTGGCAAGGGCCATCCACAATCAGGGGCCGCGATCCAACAAACCGTTTATTCCGGTAAACTGCTCCGCCATCCCCGAAACCCTTGTTGAAGCAGAGCTGTTTGGTCATGTACGCGGTGCGTTTACAGGCGCTGTCGAGAGTCGCAAAGGGATGTTCGAAACCGCTGATGGCGGAACCATTATGCTCGACGAAATTGGTGATTTGCCGCTTCAGGTGCAGGTAAAACTGCTCCGCGCCCTTCAGGACGGCGAAATCAAGCGGGTGGGTTCAAGTGAAGCGATTAAGGTGGATACCCGCGTTGTGGCCGCCACCAATATCAACCTCACAGAGGCCATGGAAAGGGGCAACTTCCGTCAGGACCTGTATTACCGCCTGAGCGTTATCACTATTCCCCTTCCGCCGCTAAGAGACCGCTCGGAGGACATTCCGCTTTTGGCCTATCATTTTCTGAAAAAATATTCGGCCCGTTCCGGACGCGATATCACCCGAATTTCCCTTGAAGCGATGCGCGCGTTGCGCACCCACTCGTGGCCTGGAAATGTGCGCGAACTGGAAAACGCCATTGAGCGCGCGGTGGTGATGGCGCGCGGCGATGCCATTCTACCAGGCGATCTCCCGCCATCCG
>JAFGWT010000389.1 GCA_016937015.1 Deltaproteobacteria bacterium
GACTCTGACTCTGACTCTGACTCTGACTCTGACTCTGACTCTGACTCTGACACGGAAAGCGATATCGAAAGCGAAAGTGACGAACCCGCCATAGCCGATACAGCGACGGCGGGCAACGACTCTGACTCTGACACCGATACCGATACCGATACCGACACCGACACGGACACCGACACCGACACCGACACCGATACCGACACCGATACCGATACCGACACCGACACGGACACCGACACCGACACCGATACCGATACCGATACCGATACCGACACCGACCAGAGTTTCAATATCTGTAACGAAGATGTGCCCGACAATTACCACATCGACGGCATCCCTGCATACGCCCAGTGTGCAGCAGGGCAGGACGGCGCCATTTGGTCGGATGATGGGGTCAATACGAGTACCGAGCGACTGGATGACGCGTGGATACGCACCCAGTGGAGTGGCGGGTATCAGTGTACCGAATACGCCAGCCGCTATCTTAAGTTTCAATGGAATGTCATGTCTGTGCCCAACGGCAATGCCGGAGAATGGTGTGATGACGCGCCACCAGAAGGCCTGGTGCAAACAGACACCCCCGTTCATGGTGATTTAATTGTATTCGCTCCCAATTCCTGCTGGGCCGACTCATTTTACGGTCATGTGGCTGTGATAGACATCGTGGATACCGACAACAATGATGTGGAATTTGTGGAACAGAACCCCTCCAATCGCAGACGCTGCGCCATCAGCACCGCCGCCTGCTTCCTCCACGCAGAGCAAAACATCCCGTAGGGGCGAACCTCTGTGTTCGCCCGGGCCCCGTCACCGAGCTGAAGAAAGATTAGCCTCAACTGCCACAAGCTGCCCCCTCACCTCGCATACAAATCCTCGCGAACGCGGTCAGGACGGAAGCTGGCAAACAACCCAAAACACACGCAACAAATAAATGCTTTTGCAATGCTCATTCACAACCAGACTGTTTCCGACGGGTTCGTTTTCCGTGATTTTCCTGTTCAGCCTTTTTGCTGGAATTCTTTCGATATGCCTCAAGTTCTTGATCCGAGGGCATACGTTGTTCCTTTTTGCATCTGCCATTCTTATACGTGCACGAAAAAAACAATCCGCAGTCAATGCTGTTTAAACAGGCGTTTTTGTCAGTATATCCGCAATAGGTGTCAATTTTTATCGCTCGCCTGGTGGGAAGGTTTCCATAAAAATGTCTGATTGCAGCACCTTTTGGGGGGGCGGCGACAACGCTGACAAAGTGTTGGCCGCCAGCTGTGACATCAGTATACGCGCCCATGGGGTGATATTCCGCCAGGTTTCTGATGCTGTGGGCAATTGCCTCGCCGAACCAGACGGCATCCATGTTGTTCGAAACATCCCATTCGGGTTCCGGCCCATGGCACACACGCTGCCAGTCATTGCCATCAAACTTCAGTTTTCGAATGACCCTGCCGTTATGGGACATGCTAATTTGGTCCGGCGATTGTATGTTGAAAATAAAGAATTCTTCAAAGTCTTCGTACCCAATTTTACTGGTATCGAAGGGCAATATATGGTGGAAAGCAGAAAACGCAAACGCGTTATCCTCTGGAACATAGCGGTGAATGATTAGTTTCCTGTCATCTTCTGTAATCAGAACTATTTCTCCAGACATGAAAGCCGAAATGGCGCGCAGCCGAAAAGTGCTGAACAACACTTTTTCCTCTTCGCGATTTCTGAAAATAACATCGTAACGGTAGCCTCTGTTTTGGGAATCCCATGAATTATCGATTTTTCGAACAACGATAACGCCGTCGCGATATGTCTGCAAATATTCGAGAACCGTTGATGGCATCGCCTCATCTTGAGGAAAGCCGCTTTCAATGCTGTCCAGTTGTTTATGCAACGCTAAAAAATTCGGTGGTGACAGGGAGAGCCTATGCCATGATGAACCATCAAAATGATACAAACTGTCCCGTTGAACGCTGCCTTTTTCACAGGGAACAGCGGAATCGTACAAAGTTATCACCGCAAATAGATTTTGAATGGAATGTCCTGAAATCGATGAAATCCGCCGATGAACATAGTCATCACCATTTTCAAACAGCTCACAGTAATGTTTGTCATACCTGTACGGAGAATTGCGTTCGGCCTCTGTACATTCAAATGGGACAAAACCAATTGCAGGTAAACCGACATTCAGCTCGGAGTGAGAAACCAGTCGTTCGTCGTCAAAAAGATAAAAGTGCTGTGTCCCAATCCCTTCCGCAACAAAAGGATCGCTCTGTCCAAAATGATATCCGCATGGATTAATATTGAAGAGCCAGCGACCATTCGACAACAGCGAAGGAATCACTTCCGCGTCAGGATTTACTGTCATCAAACGTCGGAAGCTTTTTCTAAAATCGCGTTTTTGTTGGCGTGTCATTTTTTTGAGGCGAAAGCCGCAGTCCTCATATGGCTCAAAGGTCGCATCTGTATCCAGCTCCTGATTCTCCGTCTGACTGTCACATGCGGCGTCATCCTCACAACACCAAATGGGAGTAATTGTGCTGAAGGTGTCAATATCCGTGCGCGGAATCTCCTCCTGAGCGATGGACAGGGAAAAATCACTGTCTATTGATGCTTCCAGATGTGTATTCTTTTCACTGTATGATCCACGGTCTAAAATTTTTCTACTGTCAGACACCTGCGACGAATACGCAGAAGTATCCTGCCCATCGCCAGTATGTTTGAAGCGTTGAAGTTTTGATTCTGTCGACTGTTTGCCAACACCGCAACCTGCAATGCATGACAAAAGCAAAAAGCAGAGCGCTCTCTGCAACAGCTTCAATGTCGTTCTGATGCACACGAGCAAACAATCCTTTTTAGCGGGTTGAATCTTTTGCAAACAGGCAGGCATTTCAAAGGCACTGTATAGTAATCGCCGTCAGCATGCATTGCCTCCGTATTGACCGTACTGACCATTAACATTGATTTCATATCCTGAGCCGTCTTCCTGAGGCGCCAAACGCCTCTCTTTGCGGCGTCTCGAAAGAAGGGGAAGGCGCGACCTTGCGACCGCCCAGCAGGTTAATCTCCTATAATTTCGCGCCGGCGGTGGCCATGACAATCTGTTTGACGCAGGCAGCCGGGTCCGGTGAATAGGTGTAGGTGAGTTCGCTGGCAGGGAACTCTTTGGTGCTTGTCCAGTCGTCGGCGTTAGCCAGGGTATCGTCTTCCACAGACCAGGTAATCCCGCTGCCCACATGGTTGTCACGCAAATCCCAGTATCCCACCACATCGCTGTAGCGGGACGTCACCGGGTTGACCGCGTTCTCAAAAAAGTTGGCTTCAATCAGCGCCACGCCACCCATGCGCACATTAATGCCGCTACTCAAAATTTCATTGAAGTAATTGTTAAACATGTGGATATAGCCAAACCGATGCAAGGGTGTTCGGGATACCACATTGTTATACCAATTGTGATGGAATGTCACATAGCGCTCCATGTCATCGGTATCGCTGTGTCCAATCAAACCGGTCTTCTGATGATCGTGAATGTGGTTGTATGAAATGGTGATGTATCTGGCGCCTTTTTTAATATCAATCAGGCCATCAAATTCCGTATCGCCCGCGCCGTCACAGTCATCTTTGGTTGAACTGAACAGTTCGTTGTGATCTATCCAGATATGTTCCACATCGCCGTTGGTGCCATTCCCTTCGATGGTAATCGCATCGGAATCGCCCCCACCCGGCAGCAACCCCATGGTCATATTGCGCACAATCACATTTTTAGCACGATTGATTTTAAGTCCAAAGTTGGCGCTGGACCCGGGCGCGCCTTCGAATGTCACGTTCTCCATTTCCTTGATGTAGAGAATTCTGGGCTCGAGGGTATGCTGCACACACACATCGGTGATGGTGTTGTAGTCAAATGTGCCAGTGTACCGAATCACCAGGGCGTTCTGCGTGCCATCCTTGAATGCATCCTTGTACGCGGCAAGGGCAGCTTCGGCCTCTTCGAAACTGCTTACCAAAACCGGTGTGGCATTGCCCCCGCCAGTTGTCGCCGCGCCATAGCCAATGGGCGTGGTCGACGGTGCGGGAATGGTGCAATCAGTAATAATTTCAGTATCCCCATCGGAATCCGTGTCTGTATCCGTGTCTGTATCCGTGTCTGTGTCCGTGTCGGTATCGGTATCGGTGTCCGTATCAGTGTCCGAATCTGAATCGCTGTCGGTGTCGGTATCGGTATCGGTGTCGGTGTCCGCCGTCGCCGTGTCCACAGATATATCTGACGATGTATCTGATATGATGGGTTCGTCGCTCTCGGAATCGTCAAACGCGCCGAAGTCCGAGTCATCGGACGAAGGCGGGCCATCGGCTGTGTCACTACCGCTATCCGGATCTGTATCCGTGTCCGTATCCGTGTCCGTATCCGTGTCCGTATCCGTGTCTGTATCCGTGTCACTATCGGAATCCGTATCAGTGTCCGAGTCTGTATCGGCATCACCGTCTGACGCCGAATTCTCTCCTCCCGCAGCGCTTTCACCCTGACAACCTGCAATGAACAGCGCTAATAATATCGTCGTTAATGATATTCTGAACAAATCGATCAAAGAATTTCTCATTTTTAAAATACGCAAATCTTGCTTCCTCTCCCGCGCCCGTTCTCTTTCACCATGGCCGAGTAACTATCGAACCTGCGCGTAATTGACGTGCCACTCAGCATCATGTGCCCGCAAAAACAGCAACGAGGGCCATATTATTTTCAACCTGCCAATACTGCGCTATCTGCACGATTAGAAACGCACAAGTCGCATTACGTACTTGCAGATTGATAGTTAATGGGAATATATGAAAGTAAGAGATGTTTAGATGATATGTAACGTCACCACGAAAGAACTGAAAATGGTTACCTGGCATACGAGAAAACGACATTCAGCTGCGGCTACCGGACTGATAATTTTATCAGCGCTGAGTGTATCGCTTATTGCGCAAAGCGGTCCATGCCCCAGCCAGGGTTCCGTGTGGCAGACCGTTGACCATGACCGGCCCGTCCAATCCACCGCCCTCACTGTTGCCGGCGTGTCGCAATCATGCATTGATACAGAAGATCTGAATGATCCGGATATCCCGCAGGGGATCCTTTCAAATCCTTCACATCCAAACATGACCCCTGGTTTTGTGCCACTAACGCAGAACCGGATGTCCGTGAAATTCAAAGCAATCGATGTCCTGGCGCTGGCTCCCGGGCGCAGCCCGCCACTCCATTCCTGATCTTTATCACAACCATATAACTTATTGATTATTTTGACGCAGCGCAGGCAGTACCTGTCGGCGCTGAGAATGGAGTACGACATGAACAGATATATGCAAAAGGTGCTGTCGGCCTATCTTGCAAGCGCCGCTATCAGCCTGTCGCCTGGCATCTCGTCCGCCATGCTGCCGGCGATGGAAGATTTTCCCATGACTCTGGTGGACAGTATCATGGATGAAATACTGGACGAACAAATACCCGACGGGCAAAAACTGAAAATGCTCACATCCATTGCTGCGGACAAACGGGCAGAGGTGCGTATTCGGGTGTGTGAGTTGCTTGCGCATCAGCTCGACACCCTCGATTCCCGTGATGTAATGCCGCTGCTCTCACAACTGGCCGGAGACAGGGACCCATCTGTCCGCAACGAATTGCGACGCACCATCGCCGGTGTGCTCGAACATGCCGACGTTCTGACTCGAACAACAATGATAGGCGAGTGGGCATTTTCCAGCTCCAGATCCCTTAGATACATGCTGGTTACCGCACTGAAGGAGGACTTCTTCTGCCTGGGACTGACCTCCGTGCTTTCGCATCTCTCAAACGACCCCAACGTATTGGTTCGCCGCGCGGTGGTCGATGTGGCCATCGCCCGAATGAACGAGAATCCGGTCGCGTACAAACGTCTATTGGATACGATGACAGAGGACACACGACAGGAAGTGCGATACGCCGCCCGTCATGGACTGCAAGTGATGGGCAGCAAAAACTACAGCCCAATGACCGCACCCGGGGCGCTACTCTGACACCATCACCATGACGATGTCCCGCATAATTTCCCTGTCTCGCCGCCAGCGTTGCGCACCGCATCCATGCGTCATGGAGCAATGGAAGAGCATGATATTATTCAGCCTTACGCATATGAGATAACAAAAATATCAACGAACCCAATTCTCTGGTCGCCCGCCATGACAACCCATTAAACTATTATGATTAGTATGTTTGACATGTTTCGCATGGATACATATACTTGGAATGCCATGGGTTAGTTGACAATCGTCGACAATAACAAACGGAATACGACACAAGGAGAGGGAGATGCAGGACATTACAGCGGATTACCTGAGAAAACACCTGGGCGAGGTGCTTGACCGCTCCTATTATACCGGCGACGAAGTGAAAATCAGCCGCAAAGGCAAGGCGCTTGGGGTATTCGTTCCAATTGAACGATACGAAAAACGCCGGGAAATTCTGAAAAAGGCATTCCTTAAATTCATGGAAGAAGAAAGGGCCACAGGGCGGGGAGACGACTTCACAGAAGATGAGGTCATGGATGATGTGGTGAATGCGCTGCATGAAGTGCGTAAGCTGAATCCCGCTCATGATTAAAGCCGTTTTTGATACCAACACTTTCGTCAGCGCCATGCTGCAACCCCAAGGCACTCCTGCCAGGCTCCTCGAAATGGCGATGACCGCAGATGCGTGTCCATTTGAACTGTATATCTCCGGTCAGATTATCGAAGAAATCGGCAGAGTGCTTTCCTATCCCCGAATCAAAAATAAATACAGGCTGTCTGATGACCGTATCAACGTGTTCCTCGCTCTCATCATCGAAGCCTGCAAGGACATCGGATACGTCTCAGAGCTTTTCATTGTTACCACCGACCCCGACGACAGTTACATTGTCAGTACCGCGCTCGCCTGCAAGGCAGACTATCTCGTCTCCGGCGACAAGGCACACGTTCTTCCGCTAAAGAAAGTTGAAAACACACAGATTGTTACGATAAGAGAGTTCGCCGATTTGCTCGGACAGTCGCAATGAGTCGTTCCCCCTTGGCAATACTGACTATTCTGTTTCAATAATACGCCACAGTGAACGCCAGACTGAATGAAACGAGACGCCCGGTGATGTGACAGGAGCTGAAGTCATTGAAGTCCATCGAGCCTTTTCCGAATACGGCGGTCACCTTGGCTTCCACGCCCAAATGAGCCTTTGCCCTGTTGAAAAAGTCATACCCC
>JAFGWT010000390.1 GCA_016937015.1 Deltaproteobacteria bacterium
AATGTTGCAGTACGTGAATGTCGCAGTGGCGCCGTTGACGTTGGCGTACTGCATCTGTCCTCCTGTATCGTCTGTTACGGTATTGCCCCACAAAATGCTGTTGGCGACTTCCGGTGAACAATTATCGCTGTAGAGTGCGCCGCCCAGCGTCATTGCCTGATTGCCATAAAAGGTGCTGTTGACAATTTGGACGGCGTCGCAGTTTTCAACAACCATTGCACCGGCATCGCCGGCACTTTGATTAAATGTGAACGCACAGTTGGCAAACTGCTTGTCGCCGGTGTCGAAGGCATATATGGCGCCGCCCTTTGAAACGGCGCTGTTTTGAGAAAACAGCGTATTGTGGATAATCAGTTCGTTTGCATATACCGCGCCGCCGCTTCCGGCGCTGTTTTGATGGAACTCGGTATTGCTGACCCAAAGCCGGCCGCCAAAGGCGCTGATAGCCCCTCCAAAATGGAGTGCGTTATTATTTTTGAACGCACAGTTGGTAACGTGAATCACGCCGGTGTCAGGCATGTAAAGACCGCCGCCTTCGGACAGGCTGCCCGTACCGTCGGCATTGCCGTCCTGAATAATGAACCCGTCCAATCGCACGTCATCAGCGCCGGTGACCACGTGGTAAAGGTTATTGTCTGTGATTGGGTCATCGTCGATGTTCCCGCTGATAACGGATTGGCTGTCAGCGATACGCATGGTTGTTGCGGATTCGGTGCCGTTAAACCCACCAAGTACGGCAATTCCTGGCTTGAGCTGCAATGTCGCGGTGCGGCTATCGTTGCCGATCACATTGTCAGCAGGAACGTATGGCAACAGCCCAGCGGTGACCCACACTTGCTGACAATTTTTTTCGTCTGCCATATTCACGCCGGCCTGAATGGTGGCGAGCGCATTGCCGGCGCCCCACGCTGTTCCGTTGTTGCCGTCATCCCCAAGGTCCCCGTCAACAAACACAACACAGGTGTCGCAGCTGGCATCAATGTAGCCAGGGAGGCACACACATGTATCCTCAGCTGAATCGCACGTGGTGTTTCCGGTGCAGGTGGAAAGACCTTTGATGCATTCATCGATTGCGGTATCACAGGATTCCGCACCGTCGCAGTCGATACCGTTGCTGCAATCATGGACTGTGCCGCCCCCGCATACGCCATCCGAACAGGTTTCATCGTCCGCGCAGAATGTGCCGGTACAGGGCGCGCCATTGGGCCTTGCGGTCCACCCTGTCGGATTGGCTGCGACGTCACAGAGTTCGCATTCATTATCCGGATTTTCAGCGCCTTCAGGCAGGCATTCATCCCCAATTTTACATCCCACCGGCACTCCGGAATCACAGTTGCCGGACTCAAGGTTACAGGTTTCGGCGCCGTTGCAGTCGTTGCCGTCATCGCAATTGGGTGAGCCACCACAAACGCCGCCAGTGCACATATCACTGTCTGTGCAGTCCAGCCTGTCATCACAGGACGAATTGTTCGCTCTTGTTGTCCAGCCGTTGGGATTGGCGAGCATGTCACAGGCTTCACAGTCGTTGCCAATGTTGTGAGTGCCATCCAAAATGCATTCGCCGCCAATGTAGCAGTGGGTTTGCGCAGTGGCGCCGCAGGAATCGCTGCTTTCGCTGCAGGTCTCCACACCGTTGCAGACAATGCCATCATCAGCGCAGGTGGCCGCGCCGCCGCCGCAGACGCCGTCGGTGCACGTTTCGCCGGTGGTGCAGAAAAGACCGTCGTTACAGTCGGCGCCGTTGTTAAATGACCAACCGTTGAACTGCAGCGTTCGGTTGCACATCAGACAGGGATCGTCCGGATTTTCGGTGCCGTTGGAAATACAGTTTTCGCCAATGATGCATCCCTGGGTGCAGAAGCTGGTATTGCGCAGCGGGTAAAGATTATCTATGCAGTAGTTGAAATTCTGAGGATTGCTTTCAACGCCGGGGACGAACGCCTGAATGTTGTCGATGCCAATGGACGGATCGTAGACTGCGCCACCGGTGGTCCAGCATTCAGTGACAAAACTGGACCAGGGCAGATTGTTGACGCCGCCCTTGAGCGTGGTGCAGTAATGTTTGCCGTCGACCGCATTGAGTTCAAACCGAACAATCGAATCCGATACGGGGGTCAGTTCCACATAAACACCGGTATACGCCAGCCCGGGTATCGAAGGTCTGGGGTCATTATCACCGGTCTGGTTTATGTACATGCCGAATATGCCCAGCGAGTTGAAACTGGAAATCAGTGCGCCACTGACGCAGATGCGGTCCTCGGCAAAGGAGAACGGACCAGGAATGTCAGTGATAGTCCCACCGGATGCACTGCCTGTGGCGGTCCATGCGCCGCCTTCCCAGTCGCCGGCAATCACGTGGTGTTTTACTTTAGGCAGCAGTGTATCGGTGTCCGGCGGCGATGTCTCCGTATCTGAATCGGTATCTGAATCTGAATCGGTATCCGAGTCGGCATCCGTATCCGAATCGGTATCCGAGTCGGTATCCGTATCCGAATCGGTATCCGCATCAGTATCAGTATCGGTATCGGCGTCACTGTCACTGTCGCTGTCCGTGTCTGAATCGGAGTCAGCATCTGTGTCCGTGTCCGTGTCAGTGTCAGTGTCAGTGTCAGTGTCAGTGTCTGCATCCGACGCGGTTCCGGTGTCGAGTGCGCTATCGTTGTCTGTGTCCGAATCCGCATCCGTATCCCCATCCCCATCGCTGCCGGCAGTCGGGTCGCTATCGGTATCAAAACGGGACACGTCCCCACTGCCCGTATCCACATTCCCTTTAGATTTTTTAAGATTTAAGTCCCCAAAGCATGCTGTTGTCAGCAGCATGCAACAGGCGCATAAGACAAGATGCGCGCGCGCTTCGAAACTCTTCATGGTCATTTCCATCATGGTGATTTCCGATCACCTGTTCACGGTGACGGGTCAAAAGGTGATGCCAATGCCATTAATGGTTGGCATCACTGCCACGTTTTTTTTCTTTGTGTTATGAAAACAGAGAATGAGCAGGGTGGCGCCAGCGGCTGCGAACACACCGCCGGTCACATAACCGGCCACCATCATTTTTGTATCGCGCAGGACCTCGTCATGCTTATTCTGCGCCGAATTCGCGTACTGCTCTTCCAGGCTTGGGTCGTCTGTCTGGCTGTACTTCGTTTCATAACTGTCCCGTTCGTCCGCAGCTTTGATTGCAGCGACGGTGAATCCAACGCCACCAGCCAACGCCGCGACACCCACGACGCCGGACGCAATACCGCCAAAAAAAAGTCCCTTCTCTTTTGGGGTCATATTTCTGATGAAGGCGAAACGCTGGGGTTTGTCTGATTCGCGGGTGCTGTTCTGTGGCGCACTGACAGCAGCGCTGTCGACCGTTGACGCGTCATTCGTGTATGTCGAAATCGTTGGTGTGCCATCGCTGGCATCACTGACATCAAGTCGTGTACGAACGGCGCCGGCAATTTTGATGTTGCCATCGTAAAGAATTTTTCCATTATGGCGCATCCAGACCTGATGATCGCCCACAGCCACCCGAAGCACGCCGCTCAAAGGTAACGTGCCGCGCAATATGTCATCGATATATATTTCAGTGCCATCGGGTGCTTTCACATCCAGCACGCCAACCAGCATACGTAACCGATCAATTTCCCGGAGCACATCCTTTTCGCGTTCAATCAGTACTTCGTCGCCCCCGGTCCCCAGATATGCTTCAAATTCCTCCAGCGCCAGTCCGTATCGCTTGGCAGCAGCTTCCGCCTGGGCAATATTGTATCGCAGTTTCCAGGTGGGCTTGATGTCGTATGCGGCTCTGAACTCTTCGACTGCCCTGGTATATTCTTTTGCGTCAAAGTACTGCATCCCCTGCTGAAAATGCTGTTTGGCCGCTTCGACTGTTGCCGTGTCCCCGTCGTTGGCGCGCGCAGCAACGCATGTAAACAAAAATAATATAATTCCATACCCAAAGGCGATCGTCCGCATCTTCCATATTCTCCCAAAAACAATTCGACAGGTGCGCTTAACCAGCTTGCGGTTTCCGAATAAGTCCTCATGACATAATCACTTCACAATAGATATCAATAGAAATCAGCAGATGCAGAGGGATTCCAGTTCGTGGGCAGATTTATTGAATAAAGTAAATCCGGAGTCGATTGAGATTTGATGTATTTCCGAATAAAAATGTACAATAATTGAATTTATGCCGCATTTGAGACCGTGCCATCAACGCTGCCGGCGGATTGCGGTTACATAAAATCCGTTTGAAAGCCGAGCGCAGCGGCGAGACTGGACTGGGTCGGATGCAGTGACAGGAAAAACACCTCTGCAGGCTGCTGAAACAGATAGAGAGCGCAGGAAAGGTGGTGTAGCGCACTGCCTTCAACGTTGCCTTTTTTTAGAACCTGCTCGTGATAATCGGTCAGGTTTGTGTCCGGATATATAAATCGAACGGGTCGAATAAACTGTCGGGCATCATCAAGCCGGTTTTCCTTGGCTGCGGCGCTGAAGAATTCGGCCTCCAGCAGGCTGCTGCTGTAAAGACGATCAAAGGTTTTAACGAACCGACCAATGAACGACCCGCCGGCATCGTCGAAGGCCATCGCCACCAGCACGGAAGTATCAATATATCCAATTTTCATGATTCCCCCCGACAGTTTAAAAATCGCTTCAGGGCGCCACTGCTTTTTTCGATGGGTTCGAACGGGTCGCGAACCCGAGTGTCACCGTCTATCACCCCCTGTTGTTCCAGCCGGGAAAGCCGTTCAAGTGTGTTTTCATTCTCATTTGAAAAAGGCACCAGTTCTGCAATGGGAATGCCGCGGCTGGTGATAACGATTTTTTTGTTTTTTTTCACCTTACGCAACAGTTCGCTGAATTTGGCTTTGGCATCATAAGTGGAATATTCATTTGATTTCATGATGATCATGTAGTTGAATTTGACCAGTCTGGTCAAATAATGCGCGTCTTTTTCAACGGGGGGACGTCGCTTCCAGTGTTGGATTGATGTCGGTGATTGGTCGCTGCCGGTTGAAAGCGCTTGATTCATCTTGACGATGTCCAATGTGTCTAATACAGTGTCGGTGTATTCAATGGTAAGACCAATACAGAAAGAAGGCTGTAATGAGCAAGAGTGACAAGCGTAAACAGAGCTTATACTTTCCTGAAAAAATGCTGAACGAAATCGCGGCTGAGGCCACGCGCCAGGATCGTTCACTCTCCTGGATTGTTCAGAAAGCCTGGAAGATCGCCAAAACTGAAATTGCCAAGTATCCCTCGGTCAACGAGCCCGGTGAGGATGATGGTGAAGATGATGAGGCGGAGTTCGATGACGCCGAGGCATAGGTGAATTTTGATTCCGTCGTGGCGTAGCGGTTTTGCCATCAGTTCAGACCATACGCGTCTGTTTTATGAAACCTGTTCAGTCGGAACACCGCTGTTACTGTGCGACGGGCTTTTCTGCAGCGGCCACGTGTGGAAATATTTCATTCAAACATTCCATTCGCGAAATCAATTGATTCATTGGCATTACCCCGGGCACGGGTGTTCGGCATCACCCGGGCCGACGGCCGACCTGTCCATTTTCAGGTTCAGCCGGGACCTCTGCACCGTTATGGACCAGGTGGGCGTTGAGACCGCCGTTTTGGTGGGACACAGTCTGGGTGTTCAGGTGGCGCTGGAAACAGCGTATCGTTTTCCCAAACGTGTGCGTGCGCTGGTTCTGATATGCGGGTCGCCCGGCAAAACCGTCAGCACCTTTCACGACAGTCGCGTCATGGAGGCAATGCTGCCACTGCTGGGAACCGGCACCCGATTTTTGCCATGGCAACTGTCGACCTTATGGAAGCTGTTGCCAATGAAGCTTATTGCCGGATTGGTAAAACAGAGCGATGAAATCAATCGCCGCCTCATTGATATGGATGATTTGAAACCATATTTTGAAGGGATGATTCAGACCGACATTAATATTGCCACGCGTATTCTGGAACAGGCCAATCGTCACGACCTTTTACCCGTCCTGGGGCAGATACCCCATGACACTCTGATTATCGCTGGAAACAATGATCGGTTTACCCCCAGTTACCGCTCCAGAGAAATGGCCGACAAACTTCCGGGCGCGCAATTGTTCATATCCAGGGACGGCACTCATTCGCTGCCTTTGGAACAGCCGGATCTGGTCAATCTTGCAGTGGCGCGATTTCTGGACGACCTGTCGAACTGAAACATGATCACACAGTGTTTCGTTTTTTTTTTGACACGCAGGGACTCTTCGTTTGACTTCGCGGTGAATGCCAGACAAATCAGAATTTTGGAATCCGTGTCCGCTTTTAGAATTTTACGCCAATTGTCGCCCCGCCTCTCCACGACGGTTCGTTGTTTGAATATGCGGGTTGCAATGAAAGCGCCAGCAATGGTTCCAATCGCTGCTGCGTCCTGCGAGCCCGACTGGAAATAATTAAGCCCGAAATCAATGCCGCAAGGCCAGTCAGGCTTCCCAAACTTAAAAGTGCAGTCCCGAGCACAGTGCCAAAAAAACTGTTCATCCCACAAAAATTGAAGTTAAATTCATTGCCGCCGCTCCCAATTTGATGCCACCGACAAAACCCAGCACACCCAGACCTGTCGAAATGGGCGCAATCACCATGCTTAACACGCGTCCGACTCGCTGCTGCCTGTTTGCCCGACGATACCAATAACGGGCGTAGGGAGTGGACGATGCCTGTTCTGATTGACACCACAGCTGATAATGGGTCTTCAGACTGCGCCCCAGTGCGGTTTCCACCAAAACGCGTTCATTCTCGGAATCTGCGTCACGCCACCATGCATTGCAGTAGTCGGTTGCCATCGCGTTTGATGTACACAGCAGCGCGCAAAATAGCAGGCTGCCAATGATTTGTTGTCGTACTTTCATGCTGCAAAGACATGTGCAGCAAGCATGCCACAATACACTGCACCAATTTATCCATACAGTTAATGGGCAACGTCAATCGGCCAGGCGTGATACGTGAAAAAGCAAGACACCGTGAAAATCCAGCGCAGATTATATTTTCAATAGGATAATGGTAGGCACTCAAACTGTTGCTGCCCTCTGCCCCAGTAATGGCCTGAACATTGGTCCATTTGTGAAATTTCGGTTTTTAGATACACAGGTGCCCGGAAGGCATGGCCCATTCATAACAGCGAATCATTTTTTTCGGGCTGACAACAGTCTGCATGAACGCCGGTTTGCATTTGGTTGAAAGGCCAGGGCAGACACATAGGTCTGCGCGCATGGATGAGGGGATCAAAATTCGACTGTACGGGCGCACCTGTGTGTGCGCCCTGGCAAACTGCAGTGCATATGGCATCCGTTGTTGCGTGCGCGGTGACTGTTTGGGGGACTTGCGAATTCAAAGCGCTTCATATTGCCCGGGTGCTTTGCCATCGTCCCCGGGATTGGGGGGCACACAATGCTATGATTTTCTTTGTTTCTGATTGCCGCGGGCTTTTCGTTTGGCTGTGGCCGTCTGCCCTTTGGGAGGGGTGAGGGTTTGGCTGCCGCGAACCGGGGTTCTTCCCGGCGGTCGCGAATCGCGCCTATTGGGTCGTGAATCCCGCTGTCGCCCCTTGTTCTCCGACGTGATGTCTGACTCGGATCCCCGTTCACTGCCAAGTACCACCGGCAGCACCACCGAGAAGATGGATCCGTGTCCCAACTGACTGCGCACCTCAATCTCGCCCCCCGCATCACGAATCAGGCGCTGACACACGGACAGCCCCAGCCCTGAGCCTTTGGATTTGGTGGTGAAAAAGGGAATGAAAATGTTTTGCAGCACGCCAGGTTCAATTCCTGGCCCGTTGTCGGCAAAGCGGATTTCGATGAAGTTGGCGTAATCGGCACCGGTCAGCCCCCGCTGAAGTCGGCGAAGTTTTCTCATTTTTGTGGAAATGTCGAGCCGGGCAGCGGACTGTTTGGACATGGCCTGCTCCGCGTTGATAATCAGGTTGAGAAAGACCTGATGAAGTCTTTCTCCATCGATAAATACCCCGGGCAGCGCCTCATCCAGCTCCATGTGAATTTGCAGTTCGCTTTTCTGACCCGCCTCGAACACCTGAACGGTCCGCCCCAGTATTTCGTTGACATTCAGCTGGGCAGGAATCCCGGATGATGGGCGAGCGTACGCCAGAAAGTCGTTGACCACCCGGTTGAGACGATTCACTTCCTCCACGATGATGCCCAGATACTCGCTGTCATCGTTGTCTGTTTCCTCTTCGGCAATGACTTCTTCGATAAACTGCGCCGCCGCTTTTATGGCCCCAAGGGGATTGCGAATTTCGTGAGCGAGCCCGGCGGACATTTCACCCAGCGCCGCGAGCCGGTCGCGTTCTTTCATTTGCTGGTACAGCTGGGAATTTTCAACGGTAATGGCGGCCTGAGCCGCCAGACCGGCCAAAGAATTGACTTCCTCTGCCGAAAAGGCGTCGTTGATTCGTTCGTCTTTAATGCACAGAAATCCGAGCAGATCCTGTTCCCCTTCCATGAAGAGCACCACGTCTGCTTTCAGCTGTTTAAACAGACGCAGTGATTCGTTGATGTCATCGGTGGTTTCGGCTTTGCCTGCCTGAAGCGACCGTTCCCTTCTGGATTCCAGATTGGCCGCCACCAGGGCTCCCCCTTTGGCAAACGAGCGCAGATATCGCCTTGCCACAGCGGCTTCAACCCTATCCAGCTCCGGTGCGGGGCCCACTGCCGATTTCAAGTCATACCCCCGGCCGTGCGCGTCAAACAGAAACAGGGATGCATGGGTGATACGCCTTGAATCTTCAAGGCCGGAAATCAGCACCTCCACCATTGTTTCAGTGTTGATGACGTGGGCAAGCTTGAAACGGAGGTCGGCCACTTTCTGTTCGAGAAAGAGTCGCTCACCAAAGAAAAAGTCCGATATTTTCTGTTCAACAAAATCACGAAGTGGGTCAAAGAGCAGCAAAATGATGAGGGACGCCAAAAAGGCGTTGAGCAAAAAGCCCTTTCCTGTTCCCACCAGGTGAACCAGCGCAAAATAGATAAGCGAGAGAAAC
Organism: Deltaproteobacteria bacterium; assembly: GCA_016937015.1. Lineage (GTDB taxonomy): Bacteria > Myxococcota_A > Polyangia > JAAYKL01 > JAAYKL01 > JAFGXQ01. Next base: position 9,040 of record JAFGWT010000390.1, read on the forward strand.
AGCCCCATCATGGAGAGCACCGCCAGACGACCCAGCATTTCGTAGAGGTCGAGAATTCGGTAGCGCACGATGGATTGGGAAATGAAGTACAGGTACAGCAGGGTCATTGCCAGACTGACAGGTGGGATGTAAATGTCGAAAATGTGCCCGGTTTTATCAAGTACCTGCAGGCTGATCACGATAAACCCACCACCGGCAAGGTAGCGGATGCGGGCGGCGTCCACCCGGGTGGCAGCGGTGCGCGCCTGAACGTTCAGGTCGAGCAGGGCCACCAGCATGAATCCAACGACATAGGCCAGAATGGCGGGTCCCACCGCCGGCTTGAGGCTGGTAGGGTAAATGATGATGGCAATTAGCATCATTGCCAGGAAAACCGCAACCTTCACCAGCCTGAAGCGCCGCTGAGTCAGGCTGAACGACTTGAAGAAGAAAATCCCCCCAAGGGGGATGAGGGTGGCGAATACCAGGGAAAGCCGTTCCAGAACGGGGTAGCCCAGCAGATGGAAGAGGAACAGCGAAAAATAGTACAGCGTAAGGTTGCCGCACAGAAGGATAAACAGCTTTTGCCGTATATCCTTGTCCCGGCGAAGCAGCATGGAAATGGTGATGGCCAGGGTGATAATCCAGCCCAA
>JAFGWT010000391.1 GCA_016937015.1 Deltaproteobacteria bacterium
AAAGCAGGGCAAAGCAGGCTGGGTTCCCGCCTCCGCGGGAACGACGAATCATGGCTATATCACGCAGATATATGTCAACAAAAACTTATGTAGAATCATGATGCCTTCGCAGGCATGACGGAACAGGGAGCGAGAGAACTCGATTGCCCTGGCCCATCATCATTGATTGGTTGATGGTTGCTCAAATTACGGTTAAATACTGGAGCAACATGATACACGCAAATTCAATTACGGTTTCTCCTGGGGCGCAGACGGTACTGTCAGATTTTTCCCTCCGGGTGCAAAAAGGGGAGAAGGTGGCGTTAAACGGGCCGTCGGGGTCTGGCAAAAGTACGCTCTTAAAGACGCTGATTGGAATGCATCAGCCATCTTCGGGAACCATCGAACTATTGGGGATGGCGTTTGTCCAGGAAAACCTCCCCAAAATCCGCAGACGCATGTTCTATTTGCCGCAGGATGTGGTGCCCAAAGGGGATGAGACAGTTCTGGAGTATTTAAAAACGCCCTTCCAACTGGCGGTGAATCGAAAAATGCCGTTTCCAGATGCCGCGCTCGAAGAGCGATTTGCGGCGCTGCGTTTAAAACCCGAACTCCTCAATCAGCCCCTCTACAGTCTCTCCGGCGGCGAACGCAAGCGCGTCGGACTGCTGGCCGGGCTGCTTTTAAACCGCGACATTATTCTGGCCGATGAACCGACCGCCGGGGTGGACCCCGCAAACCGGGATGTGATTGGCGGGCTGCTCTTTGGTTCGCCCGGCGTCACGGTGCTGGCCGTCACCCACGATGAGGCGTTACTGCAGATGGCCGACCGTTGCGTCACCCTGCCTGAACCGCAACTGCAAAAGACTGACGGAGGCACAGATGGGCGCCCATGACATTTCCAATCTGGGCCTTGTGCTGGCGGCGTGCAGCCTGACGGTGTCGGTGGCGGTCTACGCGCTGACCAAAGTTGGCCTGACAAAAAATCTCTTTATCTCCATGGGACGCATGGGCATTCAGCTCGCGCTGGTGGGGCTGTACCTGACCGGGCTGTTTGGACTCAACCATCCGGCAGTGAATATCGGGTACATCCTGCTCATGATGGGCGCAGCCAACTACTCCGTTCTAAAAAATTCCGGCCTCAAACAGTCCATGTTCATGTACACCTTTCCGGCCACTCTTTTCAGCGTGGGCGCGGTGGCCACATATTTCATGCTGCTGGTGTTTCAACCCACCCCGCTCTACGACGCGCGCTATCTCATCCCGATTGCAGGCATGTTGCTGGGCAACAGCATGAATCGCACGATTGTCACCATGGAGCGCTTTTACAGTTCGGTCAAAAAGGACGAATCCGGCTACAGCGCATTGATTGCCATGGGGGCCACGGTGACCGAAGCCACCTCGGCGAATCTGAAAGTGGCATACCGGGCCGGACTTGGCCCCGCGCTGGCCAATCTGGCGACCATGGGCATTGTTTCACTGCCAGGCATGATGACCGGGCAGATACTGGGGGGGAGCGACCCTGCCGTGGCCATCAAGTACCAGGTGGCCATTATTCTGGCCATTTATGTGGCCACCGACCTGTCGGCGCTGCTTTGCATTACCTTCAGCAAACGCAAGGGATTTACGCCCTTTGGATTTTTGAATCACAGCATTTTCAAAGAGAAAGCCGGGAGTAAGCGCGGTGCGAAATAGCGGCTGACTGACGGATTGCTTTCAGGGCTGTTGAAAAATCCTGTTTTGATGTATACGGGGGCCATGAGGGTTCAACCTGTAATAATCGTTTTAGTGCTGCTGTCGGCGTGGGGATGCGGTGGGTCGTCCGATGAGTCGTCCGGCAGGGATTTTATCGGCAAGGGCGATGATACCGCGCAGACATCCGAGCGCCGCGCCAAACCCCGGCACAGTGTCAAAGAGATTTTTACCGTGGACCTGATTACCGACATCGTCTTCCGACATCAGCGGGATGGCTGGACATTAATGAACCGGTCTGATGTGACTGCGGCCAAACTGCGTGCCGGGGGCGTGGATTTGTTCTTCTCGGCGGTGGGACGGTCGCCCGCCGGCAAGCCCAATCTCGATGAAGGCATCCGGCTGACCCATCAGCTGGTTGAGGCGGTGGGCAGCGATGTGCAGGTGGTCTCGTCGTATCGGGACGTGGCGGCGAACCGAAAAAAGGGCGTAGTATCGGCAATGATTCTGGTGGAAGGGGCAGACGAACTTGAAAATGCCACCGAAGACCGGCTGTACGACCTCAGGCGCAAAGGGGTCCTCGCCATTGGACTCGTGGCCGGCGGTCGCAATCAACTGGCCGATGCGGCGGTGACTGGGCTTGGCGACAAGGGGGGGCTCACAAAGCGCGGTGGCGAGTTTGTGCAGCTGTGTCGGGAGATGGGTATCGCCGTTGATTTGACTCATATTTCAAAGCGCGCCTTTTACGACGTGCTGGTAAGAGAGGGCGTTCTGGCCATGGTGTCCCACACCGCTGTGGATGCCCTCAGGGCCCATCCCCGCAATCTTGACGATTTACAGATTATCGCCCTGGCTCGCTATGGGGGGGTGATGGGGCTCATTTTTAACCCGGATTTTATCATCACACAGCCGGGCACATCCGGCAGCATTGACGACGTGCTGGCCCACATGGCCCATATTAAAAAACTGGGCGCCATTGATGCGCTGTCTCTGGGCACCGACTTCGCCGGCATTCATCCCCCTGAGGGGTTGCGTGACGTGGCGAGTCTGCCCGCGCTGGCCGAGCGTATGGCCCAATCCGGATTCTCTCCCCAGG
>JAFGWT010000392.1 GCA_016937015.1 Deltaproteobacteria bacterium
AACGGAGGCCCCGTGCGCAATTTTACCGACGTGTGCCGTTCGGATATTGCCCTGTTCAATCAACTGTTCGAGGCGCTCCTCTCAAACGGCGTGTCAGTGGCGCCCTCCGGATACGAAGCGCTGTTTGTCAGCCTCAGTCACACCGATGAGGCGTTGCAGCGGGCGCGCGCGGCGTTCAATAACGCATTTTTACGGCTGAAAGGATAACCCATGTCCGTAACCGCACAAAAAAACCGTAACGACCTGTTTTTACGCGCCTGTCTGAATCAGCCGGTGGCACGCACACCGGTGTGGATGATGCGCCAGGCCGGACGGTACATGGCCGAATATCGGGAGATTCGAAAACGCCACGACTTCTGGGATGTATGTCGCACCCCTGGTCTGGCCTGCGAAGTGACCATGCAGCCCATCGACCGTCTGGCGCCGGATGCGGCTATTCTTTTTTCAGACATTCTGGTGGTGTTGCCGCCCATGGGCCTGGATGTGATATTTGCCCCAGGGCCGTCTCTCAATTCACCGGTGCGAACCGTTGCGGATATTCAGGGGCTGAAAAAATTCGATGTGCAGCAGCAGTTGCCATTTGTATTTGACGCGCTGAGGCAAATTAAATCCGCCCTTTTGGGCCGCGCCAATCTGATTGGCTTTGGCGGCGCGCCGCTCACCCTGGCAGCGTACATGGTGGAAGGGGGCAAGAGTCGAAACTTTGAACACCTGAAGAGGCTCTTTTATCAGGAGGAAAAAGCGGCCCATCAGCTACTCGATTACCTGGTGGACGTGCAGAGTGATTTTCTGAACGCACAGATAGACGCCGGTGCCGAGGCGGTGCAGATATTTGATACGTGGGGCGGCAGCATGCCTCGGGCGATTATCGAGCGGTTTGTCATTCCCAAAGTGGCGCAGCTCATCGACAATATCAAACGCCCCGGTGTGCCGGTGATTTACTTCATGAAAGATGCGGCCCATGTCCTTGATTTGCTGGGACGCACGGGCGCGGATGTGCTTTCGATTGATGATAAAATATCAATGGCCACCGCGGCACACGGCATTGGCAAAGGCCCCGCCCTGCAGGGAAATCTTGATTCCGCGGTATTGTTCTGCGGGCAGGAAGTGATTACTCAGGAAGTGCAAAAAGTGCTCGACAGCGCACCTTTGGACCGGGGACATGTGTTTAATCTGGGACATGGTATTTTGCCGGAAACGCCTGTGGAAAATGCGGCGTTCATGATTGATGAGGTCAAACGGCTGAGCCGGCGATAGCGATACGAATATGCTGATTTTGCAAATGACCACAGCCCTGCAACAGATTGAATGGTTCCAATGAATATGCGCGCCACAGATTATATCACGCCGGAATTGCTGGCCCGGTATGACAAGCCCGGCCCCCGGTACACGTCTTATCCCACTGCCCTTGAATTTCATGAGGGAGTGGACGAGACGGATTATCGACAACGATTGGCCAGACTGCCTCAGGGGAGTGAGACTGTCAGTATTTACGTGCACATCCCGTTTTGCAAAAGTCGCTGTCACTTCTGTGGATGCCACACTGCCCTGTGTCGGGATACCAGCGAAATGGACAGGTACGTCGATGATTTGTGCACTGAAATTGCGCTTATCCAAAATCAGTTGCAGGACCCCATGCCCCTTTCGGCGGTGCATTTTGGCGGCGGCACCCCCACCTATCTGCCCGACGCACAAATGGGACGTATTTTCGAAAAACTGCACCGTACCTTTGATGTGCAGCCGTCGGCCGAAGTATCCATCGAGGTCAATCCCGCAGTGACCAGCGTCGCCCAGGTGTCGTTTCTGTCGTCGCTCGGGTTTAATCGAATCAGTCTGGGGGTTCAGGATTTCGATGAGCGAGTCCTAAAGGCCATTGGTCGCCGTCAAACCAACGCACAGACCCTCGGGATTATTGATGCGGCCAGGGCGACGGGATTTGGTTCTGTCAATATGGACCTTATTTACGGGCTGCCTGGTCAGACCCGAACGGGTTTTGACAACACCCTCAAACAGGTGTGCGCGGTGCGCCCGGATCGCATTGCCCTGTATTCGTTTGCCTGGATTCCCTGGATACGCGAAAACCAGAAGCAGATCATTGAATCAGACATCCCCTCCAGAGATGACAAATTCGCTTTTTTTGCCGCTGCGATGAACCGGTTTATGCAAAATGGATATTTGCAAATCGGCATGGATCACTTTGCCTTAAAAACCGATGAGCTGGCCAGGGCAGCCAGTGAGGGAACGCTGTTTCGAAACTTTATGGGCTACACCGTGATTAAAAGCAAAAATTCGATAGGGCTGGGCGTCTCCGCCATCGGGTACTTGGATGGCGCATTTTTTCAGAATGAAAAGGCCAATGACGCATACGGACAACTGGTGCAAAAAGGGGCGCTGCCCATTTGCAAGGGGCTGGTTTTGAGTGATGACGATTTGATTCGCGCCAGTGTGATTACAGAACTGATGTGCAACTTTAAAGTCGACATTCCTGAATTCGAAAAAAAATGGCAGATTCGGTTTGATTCCTATTTTTCAGAGGAGATGGCGATGCTGGCCGCTCAGCGGGATGACGCACGGCAGGGGCATGAGCTGGCGTTTACCGAGGCGGATGAACCATTGATGCTGACCGATGTGGGTCGTCTTTTTGTCCGCAACGTCTGCATGCTGTTTGACAGATATTTAAAAGACAAAGTCGAAAGTCGTCCCCTGTTTTCGAGGACCGTGTGATGAAAAAAGTTGTGATTATTGGCGGTGGGGTTTCCGGAATGGCGATTGCCTACGCGTTGACCAGGCAAGGGATGACGGAATCGGATGTGGCGGTATTCGAAAAAGCCAGTCGCCCCGGCGGTAACGTGCAGACTGATTTGGTGGACGGTTATACCATTGAGCAGGGGCCAAATGGATTCCTCGACAATGTGCCCGCCACCCTTTCTTTGGTGAATGACCTGGGGATAGACCATGTGCTTCCCAGTAACCGAAACGCCGCCCGACGTTTTATCTGGCGCGACGGAAAGCTGCGTGAAATCAAAGCCAACCCGGTGGCGTTTCTGTCGAGCGGGGTGTTGCCGCTATCGGGTGCGTTGCGAGTGGCGATGGAGCCATTTCAAAAGAGGGGAAGGGACGATGCGGAGTCCGTTTTTGATTTTGCCGCCCGGCGCATTGGCAAAAGCGCAGCGGAATATCTGGTGGCCGCCATGGTCCAGGGGGCGTTTGCCGGCGATGCCCGTCGCATTGAGCTCAAAAGCGCGTTTCCCAAAATGTACGCCATGGAAAAGCAGGATGGGGCGCTGGTGAAGGCGATGATGGCCAAATCCCGAAAAAAAAAGCAGGGCGGGGGCCCGGCCGGACCAGGGGGAAAACGCACCTCATTCGACGAGGGCATGCATACGCTGCCCGCTGCATTGGCGTCAAAACTCGGCGATATTATAAAACTGAATGCCGGGGTGTCGTCGCTGGCCTGGGTAGGCGACCGGTTTGTGGTCACCCTCGAAAATGGCGATTTCGCAGAGGCGGCGTCCGTGGTGATGGCCAATCCGGCCTGGAGCGCGGCAACTCAGCTGGACGGGTTAAATGCACAGTTGGCCCATGAGCTGGGCGCCATCACGTATCCGCCGGTACTGGTGGTGGCCACCGGATTCAACACCGGCGACCTTGCCGAAGCGCCCAATGGATTTGGGTTTCTGGTGCCAAGGCATCAGGGCGTGCGGGCGCTGGGATGCCTGTGGAGTTCGTCCGTATGGAAATACCGGGCGCCGGAAGGACGCACCCTGTTTCGCACCATGCTGGGCGGCAGCGTGGACCCGGATGCGGCGCAGCTCAGTGATGACGAAGCAATTGCCACCGTGCTTGACGATTTGAAGAAAACAATGGGTGTCACCGCCGTTCCCGAATTAACCCGGGTGTATCGCTACAAACGCGCCATCGCCCAATACGAAGTGGGTCACAGTGCCCGTGTCAGGCGCATCGAAGAATTGTTTTCAACCGTCCCAGGGCTGTATCTCAGTGGCAGTTCCTACGGCGGCATCAGCGTCAATCACTGCATCGAGGAAGCCCCCGGCGTGGCGGCGGCAATCCTGCGGTTTTTACGGGAATAAAATCAATCGTCATCCGGGCGGTTACAGATTGCAATCGAGTTCCAGGGTGACGGTGGCCGGTGGCCACAGGGCGTCGGTGGAATCCAGTACCACGATTGCGCTGTTGTCGGCGGAACTGAATGTCAGCGTATTGGTGCCCCGCTGGATGCAGTTGGTCTCGATGCAGGGATTTGAATCAAACAGCAACAGTTCCATATTTCCGGTAAATGCGGCGTCCACATCGGTGACAGTCAAAGTGGCGTCAGTAACCGCCTGGCCCAGCGAGAGATAGACGCGCGTTTCCATGCCCTGGAAAACGTCTCCTGCGGGATTGCACGTGGCGCTGTAGTCAAAATAGGTGCGGGTGGTGAATTTGCCGTCCGCAACGGCAATGGTCACGGTGGGGTCATCGCAGGTGAGTGTGCTCACGTCTTCAGCGTTGGCCACACTGGCGCAATCAATGCCGCTGTCACTGCCCAATGCATAGTCTTCGCTGCAGGTGGATTGCGCGCAGATGCCGTTGGATTCACACACGTCCTCGCTTTGAATGCAAATCAGTTCCACAGCGCTGCTGGGATCGACCTGACAAGTGCCGCCCGCCCCAAAGCAACTGAAGTCAGCTGAACAGTCATCACCGATAACCCGGTCCGCTGCCGGAGTGCAGGTGGGTTCCAATCCAAATCCATTTTCGGTGCAGGTGGTTTCATCGGCGCAGGGATTGTCGCTGTAACAGAACGCCGCGGGTATGCCGCCGGCAACACATGAACCGTCCAGACAGAAATCCGACGTACCATTGCAGCCGAGCTCGTCGTCACAGGTGATCCCATCGTCTGCGGGGTCAGCCGCACACTCAAAGTCGCTGTCATTCAGGGGCACGCAACTGGTGGGATCGCACGTGGTGGCCACCGCATCGCAGGGATTGCTTCCCGGCGTGCAGGCGCGGGCCGCCTCATCACACGCAACCCCCACCTGACACGGGTTTGATGGGCATGGATTGGCTTCAGCTGAGAAATTGCAGATACCCTCTATGCACAGATAGCCGTCGTTACAGTACTCAGTGTCCGCATCACAGTCATCGTTTCCGTCGCAACTGCAGTTCTGAACCACCGCGTCGTTTTGGCAATT
>JAFGWT010000393.1 GCA_016937015.1 Deltaproteobacteria bacterium
AACCGGAACTCACAAATATGACCCGAGACTACGATGAATATTGACGGATACGCTCAGAATGGCCCGCTTAAGCGATCACGCATGCAAAAAGCTAATAGAACAACTGACAGGAAACACGACCATGGCAGACGAAAGACAAGAAATAATCAAATTAATTGGACAGAATGAAAATGCAAAATCAGCTGCTAAAATCGCAGAAAATTGGATTCACGTCCGTTGGCACACAGAATATGATTATTGGAACGAATTTTATGAAGTTACCAAAAAAGAATACGAAATGGATGACAGTGTAAAATGTACAAATGACTGGCTGGACTCTGTTATTCACGGAAAAAGAAACAAAAATCCATGGTTCGGACTGCAATTCCCAATTGGAAAATTTAATGGCCAAGACGTAATGCTAATGATCGAGAGAGGGTGGGAAAAATGTTATTTTGGCATTAGAGAACCAGATGCAACAATCCGCGAGCAATTGGCACATTTAATTTCGGGTGATCAAAAAAATGGCAAAGACGACAGGTGGGCAACGTGGCGTTACTTGGAACCGGGGATAAATTTCGAAAAATTCAATGACGATAACACATTGTCACTGTGTAACCCGAAAGAAAGAAAAAAAATCATTGCTAAGCAATGGGAGCAGGTGAAAGAGTTTATCCATGATGTGAAAGAAGCCCTCCAGATTCAGTAGGCAATTCGCTGCAAGTTGGCCTTCTTTTACTAACCCCAGACAAAAACTGTCCACTCCGCTGCGTATATTCATATCATGAGGAATACGCACGAAAACACCTTCACCGCCATCGACTTTGAGCTGGCCACACCTGAACACCATAGCGCCTGTGCTGTCGGCCTTACAAAAGTTTATCGGGGCGCCATTATCGACACATACTACTCACTGATTCAACCGCCACAAAACACGTATTGGGATCGATTTACTGAGGTTCATGGCATTACCAGCCACATGACCATCCACAGCCCCACCTTCAACGAATTATTCCCGGTTCTGCAAAGCAAAATCGCCGGGCAATTGCTTGTGGCACACAATGCCCCATTCGACAGGGACGTGTTGCTCAAAACGGCCGCACACTATCAAATCAATTCAAATGCGCTCAAAATCCCTGCATGGGAGTGCACCTTGGCAATTTATCGGAATAAAGGATTTCGTCCCTGCCGGTTAAGCGACTGCTGCCAGCGCATGGGCATTTCTCTCAATCACCACCACGCGGCATCCGACAGCCTGGCCTGCGCATTGTTGTATTTGAAGCGGTAGTTGGGGATCATACCACACAAAACTCACACACCCCCGTAAACAGCAGTCCCATCTCCTTCACTGTTTCGCCGGTGGCCATCTCGAAGGCACTTTTGTAAATCTCCAGTTGCGGGCGATAATGTTGAGTGAGCTGTGCGGTGGTTTTGGTTTTTGTACTGTCGGTTTTATAATCCACAATCACCCAGCCGTCGGGTTCCCTGAACATCATATCGATGACGCCTCGGAGAATGCCCGGGATGCGATCTTTTTCGTAGGGCATTTCGAAAGGCACCTCGGTGAGGATATGATCGCTACTTTTCGCCCGTTGCCATATGGACGTTGCTGTGACTTTGTTGACAAGGCTGATGGCGGTTTCCTGAAGTTCAGTATCAACGCCTTCATCTGTCAGTACTTGCAGCGTTACATCAGCCACAGGTTCAAGGGCGTTCTTCATTTTTAGCTCCAAAAGCCTGTGAATGGCTGTGCCCCATTTGGCGCCACCGGCGTTTGTCACATTCTCATCGGTATCGTCGTCTTCAACTATCTCATCAGCAGCGTCGAATTCTTTGGAATCCATCAATGCATCGTCGTCGTCGGTTTCTTCAGCCACCCATGGGCCTTTGTGGGCAATACCTGTCGCACTGTACACCCCGTATCCTGGCTGCTGGACCCTATCCCATATTTCTGAGGATGCCGACAACTGCGCTTTAACGTCTGTGACCTGAAGAGAAACAGTATCGCGCCTGGGTGGTGACACATCATCAGGTATTTCCACAGCCTGCTCCAAATCCAGATGAGGGGCGAAATATAACCATGGGTTGGTCGGCTTGTCTTCCCCCACCGATATGAACATGGCCTCCTTGGCACGGGTGGCTGCCACATATCGCAAACGAAGCTGCTCTGACTTGTCGAACTCAGATTCGATGACTGACAGCTCATCCCACCCGGCAGGCTGTGCCAGGGTGCGGGACTTATACTCACTCAATTTGAAGCCTGCAGTGAAATACCCCCGACTTATCTCGCCACTGCGATCCACATGATCACTGCTCCCGAACATATATTTATCATACAGCCCCGCAAGAAACACAACCGGCGCTTCCAGACCTTTGACCTTGTGCAGATTCATCACCCGCACCACGTGTCCGGTATCGGGCATCACCGACAGGCCGTCGCGCTTTTCGTCTTTGCTACACAACCCTTCCAGTCTGGTAATCAGCACCTCGGTCGACCATTCATTGACGGCAGTATCGCGGAGCAGCTCAAACGCCTTTTGCATGGCCCCCACATGGTAGGCAGGGACATCGTGTGTTGTTCCGTGAGCCAGCAGGCCGCTGTCGGTCGCAATCTTTCGGATAGCGGCGATTGGAGGCATCTTCTCAAGCCATTGAGAAAAGACGCGTAACGTTTTTAACGCCGATTCGAGTTGTTCGCGTTTGGTGTCGTGAAGCGCCTCAGGTACAGGCGAATATATATGGAATCTGCCGCCATGTTTTTTGTGGGCGTAGAGCGTTTGGTCGTCAATTCCAAACAGTCGGCTTCGCAGAGTACCAATTAACGCAACGGGATTGTCGGGTTGTGCCAGACATCTCAGCAGGAGTGTTAAAAGTCGCAATTCCTCGACGTCACTGAAGCTGTCGCCGCCGGTAACCTCGTGGGGGATGCCGTATGCCTGCAGCGCCTTCCCAAACACATCCAGATTATTCCGCATGCGGGTAACAATCAAAAAATCTTCGGGCGAATAGCCCTTGTTATCCAATGCATGACGAATAACCTTCGCTATTTCATCTGCCTCCTGAATAACGATGCTGTCATACTGTGATTTATCGTAATCCACATGCAATGGCAGCACACCGGCATGTGCACGTCTGTCTTCCTTGACACGTCCCACCTGAAACGGCACCCACGCAGGTGAGAAACGGTTGGCTTCCTTATCAAACCGCAGCTTAATATCGGGAATCTCTTTTTGCAGGGGATCGTCCGTCATGGGTTCAAATACCCGATTAGCCCAAAAGATGACCGGCTCATCCGAACGAAAGTTGGTCGAGAGTTGCAGCACTTCGCCGTGTGCGGCGATAATTCCCTTTACTTTATTGTAGGTTTCAATATCTGCCCGACGGAACCGGTAAATGGACTGTTTGGGGTCGCCCACCACAAACAGGGACCCTTCCGCCGGCACGCATTTGCGCCAATCGGTCTCGTTTATATCCGTTGCGGTCAGATACAGAACCATCTGTGCCTGAATGGGGTCTGTATCGTGAAACTCGTCCACCAGCAGGTGGGTGTACCGTTTTCGAAAGTAATTTCGAACAACGGGGTGCGTCTGAAGCAGGTCGGTGGCTTTGCATAGCAGGTCCTGATAAGTGAGCAGGTTCCGCTCTTCACGCAGTGCATCATACCAGGCGATGGCTTTCTGATACACATCAAGCACCAGCCCGTAATTGTCTTCAGCCCATTGGGCAAGGTAAGGCTGGACCCAATCTTCTTTGAAGGTCTTCCACTCTGCCGCTGCGCTTTTAGCATCGTCTTTCGTGAAATGCCCATCATCCGTCCAGACATACTGTGTTATGCCTGCACTGTAGTCAAAACACTCCAAAAGCTGTATCAGCCCTGCCAAGGTGTCCGGCGTTGTATATTGTGCAGTATGATGAACGTCCTGTAACCTGGGAATAAGCTTGTCGGTTCCCGTCTCTTTGGGAAGATATGGAACCATTTCGCTTATTTTCGCAAGGTAGGTGTTCAATTTGGTGATCAGCTCGGCCTCATCAATTCTTTCTGCTGATCGCTCCGGAACCGGCCATTCATCCACATCAGCGTATTTGACAAAATTGCCAAAGCTGTCTTTCAACTGCCTCAGCTCAATTCCCCGCTCCTGGATTTGCCGCAACAGGTCACTATCCCCCTCAAACAAGCTGGCACAGAACTGGTCCCATGCGTCATTCGCCAGTCGGTTCGCATCATCTTCTTCCACTTCCTGAAAATCAGGATCCACTCCCGCCTCCACCGGCCGTTCCCGAAGCAGCTTTGCACAAAACGCGTGGATGGTGCCAATGGTGCACTGCTCAATTTGGGAGAGCGCATTCTGCAGCCGAGCCTTCTCGTCTCCTTCGGCGTCCCGCGCCGCTTCTTCCAACGCCACCTGAAAACGATTCTGCAACTCGGCGGTCGCCTTGCGGGTAAAGGTTATTGCGGCAATTTCAGATACACTCTTACACGCACCGGTACGTATCAACGCGACCATCCGCCCCACCATACTGGTGGTCTTGCCTGTCCCCGCTGCAGCTTCCACAAGGATGTTTCGGTCCAGCGCTGATTTAATCATGTCCCGGGCCGACTGGTCGGGAGGGGTCCATTTTTTATTCATTGGTTTCCTCCGTCACATATTCTCTTAAAAGCGCCATCGGCAAAAGTGGGGCATTTTCAATATTGGCCAGTTTTTCTTTTGACCACTCCGTGTTCTGGCAAAGCCAGCTGCAAAATGCATCGCTGTAGTCAGTGTATTTCACGTCACCACCATCATCAGAAAGTATAAAGGCACCGTTCGCTATACCATCGCAAATCTGACGCAGTATATTTTGCGCCGGTTCAAGTTCTTTTGCCCCCCAATCGATACGTTGTCCGCGCCCTTTGTTTGATGGAAAAAAGTATCCGGCTCTCACCACTTCCGCTCCGGGTTCCCTCTCTTTGAGTATGGTCTGCAGCATCAGCAGGTAAAGACCGCTCTGAATATGACGTCCCTGCGAGAACACCGAATCGCCATAGCCCCAGGTACTTCCAGTTTTATAATCCCACACCTGGTATCTGTACTTGCCGTCCTTATCAATCCGGTCCATGCGTGTTCGCTTAAGAAGCTCACTTTCTGAAAATTAATTGAAAAAGGCCATCAGTTTTGCCAAAAAAGTTTTGCTACAAACAT
>JAFGWT010000394.1 GCA_016937015.1 Deltaproteobacteria bacterium
ATGTTTGTAGCAAAACTTTTTTGGCAAAACTGATGGCCTTTTTCAATTAATTTTCAGAAAGTGAGCTTCTTAAGCGAACACGCATGCTTCGCTGTTATACCGCGCTCTGAGCGCGTTCCAGACCCATTTGGCTACAGCGACAAAACAACTAACAGCGTGCGGTTAAAGCTGCTGCAGAAACTGAATCAGTTTTTTCTTCTCATTATCCGGCAGATTCAATCCAAAGTAATGGCCGTGTTCCGAGCGGTCGGATTGCAGCAGCCCCTCAAAGCTGTGAATTTTACCATTGCACAATAGATTGTGGCGGTCAGAAACACCTCGCAGCGAAGTGTTCTGCATGAATCCGGTGGTGCGACTGGCACTGGTGGCAATGTCCCGGTTGCTGCGCACTTTGTCAATTGGGACAGGCGGCCCGCTGAGTGCTTCCCCCTGATGGCAGGACGCGCAGTGTTTGTTGAAGACATCGTGTCCGTCGTTATTGGGGATGGGGGTAAGTGATGTGCCTAGTTGGGTGACAAAATGGGCAAGGGCAAAAGTGGCGATGCGGGGCGGGCGAACCGAGCGACGGGCGACCATGATGAGGCCGGTCTCCAGTCGCACGGCCAATGCTTCCGGCGAATTCTTAATATTGGCAGTCCGGTGCAGGTGGTTCTGAAATCGCACGGCTCTAAGGTCGGCAATGCTAATGGGATTGTCGACCCCGTCAGACGAAATGTCTGCCATGCCGGGTCCCCACATGCTTCTGGTGGTCATTCGTCTGCTGTAGCCGTCCTGCGCTTTGCCAATGTCAATGCGGTGATTGGGCAGTCCATACGACAGTTTTCCCTGCGCGTCGATGTTTGCATGACAGGTGGCACAGGTCATTGCAGGGAAAACGCCGCCGGGCAGTTCAACCCAAATCAGGCCGCCCACAGATTTTTCTGTTTGCCACAGTCCGTATTTTTTGGGGTTATCGACGTTGCTGATAACATGGGACATGCTATGGGCCAACTGGGCGGGGTACCCGGTAAACATGGCTTCGCCCAGTGTAAGGAGGTCGTGGTCATTCCAGCCAATGTCATCCAACGGTATTCGCTGCCAGCTTTGGTTGGGTTTCGGTGTGCCTTTTCCCAAATCCTCAGGTCGGACCGGCCGGAAACGGGGGTTGAGAACCTTGAGGTCGCCCCAGTTGTCGTCGGTGTAACTGGCCAAACGTTTTTGCGCGTATCCATTTTGATGGTTGACCAGCGAAGTCTCCAAAACGTCTCGTCGATACTTTGCATCATTCACGTATCTGAATCCATTGCGCAGGTGACCGGGGAGAGAGGCGGGGTTTTCAGCGCTTTGAACCCGTGGGCTTTTAAACACCTGAGAGTTCGCGTTTGAAACCGATGACGCTGGCAAAGTCCCAGTATCGACTCCCCGGTTATACTTACGTGAGGCGGGTGTTTCAACACCGCAGCCGGCAATGCAATACACGAACGACGTCAGCAGAATGAATCTGCTAATCCCGAACAAGGCGGACATGTAATCCTTCGTACGCCATGAACGCGATGGGATATATGGCATCGAAATCATAGTAGAGGTGAATCGCGAACACGCCACCGCCAGCAGGCGGCTCACTGTAGTGCCAGGCTTCCATTTCGCCAAGTCCGGTTGATTCGCCAAATATGGAAGTGCGCATTCCCAAAGGTCGGCCCGTAAAGCCGGAACTGTTATTTTGGGACTGTATGTATCCAATGTCGCCCTCGTCGGTGGATGCCGCCCAGCCGCTTGTTGATGCCATCCCTTTGGCCACTTTGCTTGACAAGGTTGTGCCGCCGCCCCAAAAATTTTCAACCGCCGCCTGTTCCAGATAATCCAGCAGCTCGCCCCAGTCGCCATCGTTGGGAACATGCCAGCCTTCAGGGGCGATTTTTTTAGGATTGGTATCGACGACCGCATATCGGGTATACAATGCACCGTACGAGGGTAACGCTTCGTCATTTTCCATATACCAGCCGTACAGAGGACCATTGCTCATGGTCTCCCATTCCTCGCTGGTCGTGGCAAAGGGTATTGGCGTACCGTCGTTGTAGCAGGTGGCTCTAAAGTTTTCCAGCATCCATACCTGTGTCCCAATAGTCACGGTGGAATAGTGATTGCCGTCGCAATCCGTCAATGCCGCCCATCTGGCAACCAGGGTAGTGTCGCCGGTTACGACGGATGATGCAAAATTCCATTTCTCATCGCCGTTGAACCAACCGATTAGTTGATAATCCGTGCGATCCGTATCGGTGGGTTCCTCAGCTTTGGCGCCATGGTGGATAGTCTGAATGCTGTCGGGCTTTCCAGTGTAGTAGACAAACGTCACGTCATATTTTTTTGGAATGAAATTGGCGGTGACGGTGGCATCCTCCTGTGTGAGCACAACTCTTGTGTTTGAGAGGTTTGGGTCGTCGATTTGGACGCCTGCATTCAGGGAACTCCAGTGGTCGAAATCATACCCGTTATCTGCAATAGCAGTGATGATTATCCCCTGATCTTTGTTGATCTCAAACGCAAGGCCATATGGCGAGGAAATTCTGCCCCCATCCAGCGCTTCAAGAGTGAGCGTATATTTGGTTACAGCCACCCCGGTATCGGCGTCTGTGTCAGTATCGGTATCGGTATCGGTATCAGTGTCCG
>JAFGWT010000395.1 GCA_016937015.1 Deltaproteobacteria bacterium
GCTTGAGGCGCCCGGTAAGCTGTGGCAGGTGGATGGTCAAACGGCCATTCCCGTGCCGGATGCCGTCATGCGGGATGCATTCGAAAAAGTTCGCAGCGAAAGGTTTTCCCTCACAAAATGGTATGAATCGGAAAAACCCGAATGGAAGCGAGCGGCGTCATGAAACGCAAAACCGCGGTGATAACCGGCGCCGGCAGCGGTATTGGCCGGGCTGCGGCCCTCCACTTCGCCCAAAAGAAATACCGGGTGGTCGCATTGGGACGCACACTGTCAAAAGTAGCCGAAACCGCTGCGCTGGCACGTTCAGATGAGGAAATATTTCCCATTGCTGTGGATGTCACTCAGCCCGCGCAGCTGACCCAGGCCATTCAGTCGGTCAAACAGGTGAACGCGCTGGTTATCAATGCCGGAATATGTGAACAGTCCGCCACAAACGATGCGGACGCGGATTTGGTCTGGCGCCGGGTGATTGATACCAATCTGACCGGTAGCTGGAACACGGTCCACGCAGTCAGCGAGCGGCTGCACCAGGGAGCGAAAGTTGTTTTTGTGTCATCGGGCCTCGGGAAACTGGGCCGTGCCGAATATACCGCCTATGCCGCCAGCAAACACGGCATGCTGGGAATGATGAAATGTCTCGCCCTCGAATGGGCGCCCAGGAAAATCAATGTCAATGCCGTGTGTCCTGGCTGGGTGGATACAGATATGGCATTGTCCGATTTGCAAAAATCCGCACAGCGGCATCGTTCGAGCATTGACGCCGAAGAACTTTTGGCCACCGCAGCCATTCCCATTGGCCGCTTTGTTTCCGCTGCAGAGGTGGCGTCGCTGATAGGCTGGCTCTGCAGCGCCGAGGCCACCGCCATTACCGGTCAGGCCTGCAATATCTCGGGAGGAGAATTTGGATTATGAACCCTTTTTGCTTAGACAGTAACATCACCTTTGCCACATCACCTTTTCACCTAAAAACGGCCACCGTTATCGGACAGATAACCCACGACAGATATGCCGCGCTGCGTCCCGGTGGCTGCGCGTTCTATGCGGCAAAAACCATTCAGGCCCTTGGGGGCGCTGTCAACCTGCTATCCAGTGCCGGCCAGGATTTTCAGTTTGAAACAGAGCTCAGTGGCATTAATCGAATTATGGAAATCGGCGCCTGCACCACAGAGTTTGCCAATGTGTATCCTTTGGCTGGCCCCAGAATTCAGTATGTGCGCCATCAGTCACCGTTGCTCCACCCCACCCTGCTTCCCAACCAGTGGCGGCAGGCAAAATTGCTGATTTTTGCGCCGGTAATGGGCGAAATGCCATCTGCCGACTGGCAGACTGTTCGGGGAAACGGACACACCTCAATTTTTCTGCAGGGCTTTTTAAAAACCGCGCATTCCCGGGAACGGCGAGGACGGCGCCTTGTTATTCCACGGGAGGAAAGCTTTGATTGGCGTCTGCTCGATAGTGTGAATTCGGTTTTCTTAAGCAAAGAGGATATCGAGCTGTTCGCATCGTCCGCGTTTCTGGACCGTCTCATCGCAACGGTTCCCGTGGTAGCAGTCACTGACGGGGAAAATGGATGTCGCATCTACCATGACCACACCCATCTGGAGGTGGGCGTGTTTCCGGTGGACGCAACGGACCCCACAGGTGCGGGAGACACCTTTGCCGCTGCAGCGGCCATGGCCCTGGCCTGTGGATTTTCCGTTGAAAGCGCTGGCCGGCTCGGCGCCGCCGCCGCTTCCCTCATAGTGGAAGGGGAAGGTGGTGCGCGACTGAATCAGCTGCACTTTGCCTGGCGACGCGGTCCCCATATCCCGGTTGCGCCGGCCGATAGCCACAGCCACAGCGTGGCGTGCTGACGTGACTGGATATGGGCCGTTCCAGCACAACCTCGGCCTCCGGAAATCGACGGTTCCCCGAATGTGACGCACCGTTCGCCGACCAGCCGTTGTGACGTCTGCCCCAAAAAAATATGAAATGGAAAGGTAACACTTTCCGTATTACCGACTGTTGCAGTGTCAGGCAGTTAAAACACCGAGGTGCGCAATGGAAGCCATTACTTACAGTATCGCCAGCGACGGATTCTACGACGAACTGAGCGATTTCACCGACACGGTGCTCACGAGGGCCCGGGAGATTCTGCCGTCTGTGCGACCGTTTATGCTGGTCGTGGATGAGAAGCGCCGCAGCGAAAATGAATATCTCCTGGAGCTGATGATGCTGGGGGTCTACTGGCGCAATTATGCGTCATATGCCATGGGGACCACACCGCAAACCATGGCGCTGTGTCGTCAACTGCTTAGGGCGAGACAGATTGGCAGAATTAAGCCGGTAATTGATAAAGTGCGTGGTGTGGTGCATACCGCCGGGCTAATGCGGGAATGTTTTACGGCATCACCGGATCTGACGCTGACGAACATGGACAGACTTGTCAACTGGCTTGGCGCCAGTGGCGACTTTAAGGAAGAAAGCCTTCGCCTTGCCACATGGCGCGATTACCTGCGGACCCAACCCGATGTCATCGTTACAGAGACACTTCACGCCACACAGCGGTTTGCCCAATGGTTTGAAACCGCCGGGGCGAATACCCTTGGAAAATACACGGCCAATGTGAATGGGTTTCGACATAACGTTCTTCAACACTATATGTATCGGGAAGATATTATCCTGTGCAGCCGCAGAGAGTCTGACTACCACCTGATAATGGTGGGCGCTGAGATTATGAACCGTGGCCTGAAAAATCAGTTTCAAATATGCAAAGAGCGGATTGTGCTGCTGCCCGCATGTATGCGTCCCCGTCATCATCAATGCCAGGGCAAGGTGAACGGACACGAAATATCCTGCACAGGCTGCAGCTCGCAGTGTGAGATTGGCGCCATATATCGAAAAGCGGCGGGTGCCTTTGAGGTTCGGGTCATTGTTCACGCGTCGAATTTTACTTCGGCATTAACTAAATGGCAGAATCAATCCGAAGTGGGCCTTGTTGCCAGCGCCTGCATTCTGCACCTGTTTACGGGCGGCTATGAGATGCAAAAACTGAACATCCCCGCCCAATGTGTTTTCCTCGACTACTGCGGCTGCAAGGGACACTGGCACAGGGACGGCATTCCCACATCAGTCAACATGCAGCAGCTTTTCAGCATCACTCATCCATACAAAGTCAAAACCAACCAGGCCAACACCCATCAGGCCATCTGATATTTTCGGACATTATCTGCAGGCTAAGCCGCTGCCAGCGGGGCGGTTGGCACAGGGTGGCACAAAAAATGACATGCTTTCCATATTTTTTCGCCATTTTACATGGGAAAACCAATTTTTCGCACTGGTATGCATTTTGATCGTAATTAATTCGAAAACTGTTATCTGACCGATACATATGACTGCTTACTGTTACCGGGGCAACGGTGCTTGAGGGGATAAATGCGCGAAATTAATATCAAAACGCCCCCATGGGGAATACCTGATGCAATAGCCCTGGTAACACGTCCGTGGATGGCGTCACGGAAACGGTTCGATAAAATCCTTGCTGACATGCGCTATGCGCCATCCTTTTTCATCGCCTTACTTTACATTACATTTGTAGTTGTGTTCTGCCACTATCAAAACATATTCGAGTTTGATAACGATGAGGGCAATAACATAATAAAGGCATTTCTGGTTGATAAGGGATTCTCCTTATACGCTCAGATATGGAGCGATCAGCCACCGGCATTCACTTACCTGCTGCGCGTTTGCTTCTCTGTTTTTGGATGGCACATCAACGTTGCCCGCGCGGTCGTGCTCGGTTTTACAGGGATTGCCATATTTGTGGTCAGCGATATGCTGCTTATGGCGATTCGCGCACGGGGAAATCGACATTCAGGACTGCTGGCGGCGGCGGCCGGATGCTTTTTCCTTGTTAACACTGAAAATTTTGTGCGGCTGAGCGTCTCGGTGATGATTGGGATGCCGTCCTTAAGCCTGATGATGCTCGCAGTATGGGCCGTGGTGCAGTTTCACCTGTCCGCGCATCGCGCGTGGCCGATTTGGGCAGGGTTATTTGCAGCGCTCTCGCTGGGAATGAAACTGTTTACCGGATTTTTGGTCCCATTGTGCGTGATTGGACTGGTGGTGTCAGGATGGATGAAACACCGCTCCGGCGGCAGATGGGCATCACTGCTGCCGTCATTGTTATTCATTGCCGGTTTTGCCCTCACCGCCGGTTTGATTTTTCTCCCGTTTCTGAGTCAGGCGGCAATTGGAACACTGTGGGAAACCCACTGCCGAGTGAGATTGGCCCAAACTGGCAATGCGGATGGACTGGAAAGACTGACACAGTTTTTTGAGGACGATGGCATTCTGTTCTCCCTTGCCGCGCTTGGCGCCATTCGCACGGTTGTCACGCGAAACGTCTGGACAATCCCCTGGCTCACGTGGCTCACAGTGGCCATCGTCGTGCTGTATGATCACCATCCCATCTGGTTTCATCATCGATTACTTCTCACTTTTCCAGCTGCGGTTCTCGCCGGATATGCCACTGGCGAAATGCTCGACGTGCCATGGCCCAGAAAAATACCATCGTGGCTGATTGCCGCACTGTGGTGTGCCACAGTCGCGCTCATTGGCCACTGTATCCATGCCAATGTCGAGTCAAAAGAATCTGACTTTCATGTCAGCAAACAGGAAAGTACCGCACAGGCTGGCATAATGGACGTAATAAACAGTTACAAAAAAGATGTTAAATACATGGTCACCGGCAGGCCGCAATACGCGTTTAGAGCACGTATACCTGTCCCTCCCAATCTGGCAATCACGTCAATCAAACGATTTAACAGTAAGGAATTGCGCGCGTCGGACATTCTGCGCGACATCAAAGAGTACAACGTTGAACTGGTAATCGTGAGTGCCCGGTGGAAAAAAAATATTCGAAAAAAGATTCGAAGGGAGTTGCGTTCAAAATATGATTGTGTGTACCGAACCGCCTACAGGGACACGGACATCTGGGTCAAAAAGGAAATCGCTTTTTCAAATCGTCACTGAGGCATATGTGCAGGAATGCACAATGCATTTATAGCGCAGCTCAATTGCTTTGATTGCAGGGAAGCGCGCTGATAAACGCCTTATCGCTTCATACAAATGGTCGTTTCGTCGAAAAAAGCGATTAAGCACCGCGATAATCGATTCGATTTTTCCTGTGGATGAGGTGATTGACATTTAATTGTCAAATGACCGCCTGAAGATTTGAATGGGCTCCTGAATACCCACGATGCGTCTGTAATTGTTCAGTCGCGCCAGATACACGCTCGTAATTCGTGTCCCTTTACTGAGAAGCAGACGATCATCAAGTGATGCCACGTTTTGGCGAAGAATATCCCCATTGAGCAGATTCTTTACTCTCACCTCCATTGCCACCAGATTATCCATACCCTGTTTAACTTTGCCATCTTCCACTATTTGCTGAATCTGCTGCGCCAAATCGAAATCGTAAACAGTGTTTTTGGTTTTTATTACGCCAAAGGCATCATTCTCTGACAAGCCCCGCAACTCGAGTTCAACCATATCAGATAAAATCTTCATCACTTTCATTGCGGTATTCTGCTCTTCCAGTTTGGGCACACCGGTGTTCACATCCAGCAATCCAGCGGACACACGAACCAACTGCGCGACGTTTTCCATCCTGGGAATATGAGAGAGCAATTTACTGCTGAGATTTGGAATTTCCGCTATCAGATTGAGTTCCGCTTCGTTCAGGGATTTCAAATCGCCCATTTTCTGCCTTACTTCCGGCGGATGTGTCAGGGCCCCAAGAGGCGCCAGCATGGCTGCCATTTCAAGCTCCCAAACGTTCTCAATTTCCAAAGGGTCACTCACCAGCATCACGTACTCGCGAATCTTTTCTGCCCGGGCGATGAGCGTCGGTTCGGAGATGGACAACAAATCTGTTAAAAGTTTAATGCTGCCGGAAAGGGTCTTATGGAGAATTTCCTTTTCCGCCACAACCAGTTTATATTGACGAACCCCCAGTGTTAAGGCGGCAATCAGGTCAGCGGACGCACAGGGTTTGGTTAGAAATCTGAAAATCGCCCCTATATTAACCGCCTGCATCGCGGTTTCCTGGTCTGCATTGCCCGTCAGCATCATCCGGGTGGATTCGGGGGTCAACCGTTTTACCTTTTTGAGAAACTGAACGCCATCCATCACCGGCATTCGCATATCAGCGACGATGACTGCAAACGGTCCTGCGGATGCTATCATTTCGAGACCTTTTTCGCCCCCTTCGGCGGTATAAACGTCAAACCTGCCCCGCAACCCGCGTTTGTAGCCGGACAGCACATTGGGTTCATCATCCACCAGCAACACCCTGTCCTTTTCAGCCGTTGATATCATTTTCCTCTCCATATCCCTTTATTCGAGGTTTTTTATCCACTTTTGAATATTGTCTCCAAGACCGCATTCCTGCAGATAGTTCAAGTCATACATTGGCTTTGCACCCGAACCGTGCGAGAGGGCATCGGCCACATGGACCGCTGTCAATGCACTGCATCCCGACGCCGGGCAAATTCCGGGATTGTGATGAAACGCCACCGCTTCAACGATGGCATCGGGAAGTCCCCATACGCCCAGCAAATATGCGCCAATCACCGAATGGGTGGTGCCCAATACCGCTTCCTCCGCTGCAGCGAGCGACAGCCCGTCCCGGTCCATCAACTGCATTACTTCATTATATTGCTCTGGCATGTTGGCAGCAAAGATCAGTTTACCACAGTCGTGGAGCAGACCCGCTGTCATCGCATCATCCACTTCTTCTTTGGGCAGTTCTTCGAGCTTTACGATAGTCTGCGCATTACGCCCGACCTGTCCGCTGTGACTCCACAGGGACTCCATTGAAAATCCTTTAATGGCGGTGGTGCTTTTAAACTGACTGAAGACATTTGCCGCCAGCACCAGTGAGCTGACATTTTCGAGTCCAAGGTAGTTTACCGCCATATCGACAGTGGTAATGCGTCTGCGAATACCAAAGAAGGCGGAGTTTACCAGCTGCAAAATTTTGGCGGTCATGGCCACATCCTGAGAAATGAGTCTGGAAATCAACGGCAAAGAGGGGCTTTCTTCTTTTAATTCATCAACCAGCTCCAGATAAATTTCGGGCATACTGGGCATCTGATCCATTTGAGACACAAGCGATTTTAACCCATCGTGGGATAGCAAATCCCTTAACGCGCAGGCACGGGCGACAGTCTGTTTAAGGACCTCTGGATTACACGGTTTTGACAGGTACTGATGGGTCTTGCCAATCGCCTTAAAGATGGCTTCCTTTTCTGACTGTCCGGACAAAACAATTCGCACCGTGTTGGGATAACGTCTGGTGACTTCGGTGAGCAGCTGTGCCCCATCCATGCCTGGCATACGCATATCGGAAACCACCACATCAAATGGAGACTGACTCATCATTTCCAATGCTTCTTCGCCCCCACCCGCATAGGCCATTTCCCATTCGTTTCGCATTGGTCGCAGCATACGCTTCAATCCCTGAAGCACATTCGGCTCATCGTCCACAAACAGTATGCGTTTCATCTGTTGAGTCCCTCCGATTTATCAAGGTTCGCCCAATGCACAACCGGTATGCGCTTCATTTGGGCGGCTCCTTGGATTTTTCGAGTTCCACCGATGGAAGCGAAATCACAAACGTTGTGCCCTCGCCTTCGACGGAAGTGACGTCAATGGTTCCATTATGCTTGTCCACTATTGAGGAATGAGCGATGGCAAGCCCCTGTCCCGTCCCTTTTCCAACACCTTTGGTGGTAAAAAACGGATCGTAAATCCGATTCAAAATGGCTTTGGGAATACCCGAGCCGTTATCGATGATTTCGATAACAACATACCCCATTTTTACGTATGTTCTTATCGAAATAGTCCCTTTCCAATCGGACATTTTCGCACTTTTCGCCTCGATAGCATGGGCTGCGTTCACAATCATGTTCAAAATCGTCTGATTGAATTCCCCTGGATACCCCCTTACCAACGGCAGTTTAAATCCCAGCTCCAGGTCCACTCTGGAGACATACTTCCACTCGTTCCTGGCAACTGTTACCGTGTTTTGTATATTTTGATTCACATTGAACAGCTCCGCATCTTCCGAACCGGGATGAGAGAATTCCTTCATCGCCTTTACAATGCTTGAGATGCGTTCAATTCCTTCTGCGGACTGCGAAATCGCCTGCGGAATTTCTTCCATAAGGTAATCCACATCCGCAGCTTCACGGGATTGAGACAACCTGTCCCATAAGTTTTGGGACACATTACCACTTTGCACTTCCTCGCAGGTTTTTTCATAAACCGTCAGCAATTCAATCATGTCCCTGAAGCCGTCTCGCAGGAAGGAAATATTGTCGCCCACGAACTGAGTAGGGGTGTTGATTTCGTGAGCTATTCCAGCTGCCAGCTGCCCAATGGATTCCATTTTCTGGGCGTGCATCACCTGTCGCTGCATCTGCTGCCATTGGGTCACATCCTTAATATTTTCCACGATCCCGTCCACTTGGCCATCAGGCCCTTTTAGCGCAGATACCTGTAAAACGTATTGCCGCTCCTGCCCCTGGGCATCAACCATTTTTATTTGCTCTTCAATTTTTTCCTCGCCGGCCAGACAGCGCGTCAATATGCATTTTTCGCTGTGACACCAGCTTCGCGGTGTAAAATCAAAACACTTGCCAGTAACACTTTGGGATGACTCACATGTGGTGAAAGTCAGATAGTTGGCATTCACACGAAGAACATTAAAATCTCGGTCGATAACCCGAATACCATCCGGCGAACTTTCGAATACCTTGTTGAGCTGTGCCAGCAGCGATGTGGCGGTGGCTTCAGCTTCCTTTACCTGCTTCAGCGCCTCAGCCAAATCCCTGCGTTCGCGGTCAATATCAAACAGTTTGGTGGTTAAGTGCTCCCGTTCCCTGATTCTGTCAATTTCAACCAATTCCCTTGAAACACTGGCCACCAAATGTTTGTAATCCACTTTGTTGACCACATCACACGCCCCTGCTTTCATTACCTCGACCGCTGCCTTCTCACCTATATGATGGGACACCACAATCACCGGCGTTCCCAAATTGTTGTGCTTTGCCACCTGAACCACATCGAGGGCCGTATCCGGCTGCAGATTGTAATCAGAAATCACCATGTCCGCTTTGCCGTTATCGATGATCTCCAACAACTCAGAAATATTTTTAGCCCAATGGGTATCCACATTCAGTCCGGCGCGTTCCAGAACCCGAGACAGGATGATGGCGTCGTTTTCGTCATTCTCCACAATGACGACGCGTGGGGTGAAAATCTCAGATATCTCAGCCTGCATCGCGCACTTCCTTTGGCTGTTTTATTGGCAGCAGTATGGAAAAGGTAGTGCCCACGCCCTCTTTGGAATCCACAAACAACTGCCCTCCATGACGGTCCACCACTGTGGAAAACGCCATGGCCAATCCCTGCCCTGTCCCTTTGCCCACATCCTTGGTGGTAAAAAACGGATCGAAAATTCTATCTCGAATATTTGTAGGAATCCCGGTGCCATTGTCGGAAATGTCTATGCGAATGTGGGGTTCCTCAAGCCGTGTCTCAACACGAATAAGGCCACTGTCTCTTTGGGCGGCATCAATTGCATGGGCCGCATTGACAATAATATTTAAAAACACCTGATTCATCTCTCCGACGTAACAGGGGACAAGGGGAAGTTTCTCCTCAAGCAGGGTTTCCACCTTTGCCACGTACTTCCACTCGTTTGACGCAACGGTGATGGTGCTGCCAATGGATTTGTTTATATCAGCCACAGTCATCTGCTCCGTGCCAGGATGCGCAAACTCCTTCATGGCCAAAACAATTTTCGAAATTCGCAAAATGCCATCCAGCGATTGCGTGATGGCGAGAGGCGCCTCTTCGAGTAAAAACGCCAGGTCAACGTCGTTCTTTGCGGTTTCGAGGGCCTTAAACAGTTCACCGGCTTTAAACTCCGGACACAACTTTTGGGAAACCTCCTCGTACTTTTGCAGCACGGCCACAAAACCATCCACAGCCTCCTGCAGGAAGCGAATATTGTCCCCAACATACTGAGACGGCGTATTGATTTCGTGCGCAATCCCAGCGGCCAGCTGTCCGATTGTTTCAAGCTTCCTCGACTGCATCAACTGCATTTCCAATGCCGCCTCGTGAGTAATGTCCTTTTTAACCGCCACATAATTGATTACTTCTCCGGCTGCATCAGTAACGCTGGAAATGCGAACTTCCTCTTCGAAAAGCGTCCCGTCCTTTTTCCTGTTTTTGATTCTGCCCTGCCATGTGCCAACCGTTGTAAGTGCCTGCCAGAGCTGTTTATAAAAATTTTCATCATGCAGCCCGCTTTTAAGCACTCTGGGGTTTTGCCCCATGACCTCCGCTCTGGTATAGCCGGAAACCTTTTCGAAAGAACTGTTGGCATACAGAATGGTCCCATTGACATCGGTTATCACCACCGTCTCCGCCGCCTGCTCAATCGCTGTTGTCAGCAGCCTGCTGCGCGCAATTTCGTCCTCAAGTTGCGAGTTGGCCTGGTTCAGCGCATTCAGCATCCGACGGTTTTTATCCATCGCCTCCAGCATCGACAATTCGCTGCTGTCTCTTTCCACACGAAGACGATGCCGTTCCAGCGCATAGCGGACCGATTTTTCCAGCGTCCTTAAATCAATGCTGCCCTTGACCAGGTAGTCCTGCGCCCCTTCGCGCAACGCCGTCAGCGCCAAATCCATGTCATCATCGGCTGTCAATACAACGGTTGGCACAGTTGTGAGCAGATTTGAAAGGTTGGTAAGCGTCTCCCCCCCTTTTGAGTCGGGCAACCCCAAATCCAGCAGCATTAAATCCGGACAGTTATCTTCGACCGATGTCTTTGCCTCAAGTCCTGTCTTAACATGATGAACATTGAAATCGAAAAAGTCGGATTTGGCCATCAGGCCCAGGAGAATCGTTGCATCCAGCCTTGAATCCTCAACCATCAAAACTTCCATGTGCTTCACAGGACAATCCCTTTAAAAAATTTTTGAGCCAGAATGATTTTTCTGACAAATCGAAGTTGTTTCTTCATTAAACGTGTTTTTCGCCAAATTATTAAGGGTGATTAAAAGCTGAAAACAGTTTTTGGAAACGGGTGTGTTTGGCCACATTCTTTTTCAAATCAGCATCCCCACAGTTTCAGCTCGATTTGACTTGCCGGCGAACGGGGGTAGATTTTTAGAGAATTCCAAAAACGCACAATTCCTGGCACGCAATAGAAGGAGCGTATGGGACAAGTAGTTCCTGAACGATTTATTGACTATGACAGAAATTGACGATGAAATTTTTTTGTTTTCGCCAGTGGGTATTGTGGTCAACAGCTCGGACGGCACTTTCTGTAAGGCGAATCATGCGTATCTCGAAATGGTGGGGTACAGCGCTGATTATTTAGCAGGAAAGAACTTTAAGGATTTGACCCATCCGGAAGATATTCAAAAAGCTGTAGCGCTTTTTGATGAGTTGATTTACGAAACGAAAACAAATGGAAAAATATCAGTCCGGTCAAAAACGGCGACAGAACAATGGATATGGGTCAGCGTCAATGCGCGAATTATTCGACATGAAAATGGCGCGCCGGCATTCTTCTTCGCTTTTGTGGAAGACATCTCTCAGCAAAAGTATGAGGAGGAAAAACAGGCGCGATTACTCGAAGAAATCAACACACTTTTGGCAGCGACGCGTATTGCACTGCAAGCCGATGACTTTATCGATGCAGCGCATACCCTTTACGAAAACTGCAGAATTTTAATCGGCGCCGGCTGTGGATATGTTGCGCTGTTGTCAAAAGACAAAAATCAGGACGAAATACTCTTCAGTGAGGAAGGTGGGTTGGGTTGCGCCATTCCAATGAATACGTATTTGCCAGTGCAGGGACTTGTTGCCGATGCCTACAAAACAGGAAGACCTGTATATCAAAATAAATTCGCTAAAGGCGAACACCCCGCTTCGCTTCCGGAAGGACACACGTGCCTGCAAAACGTTCTGTTTGTGCCCCTGATGGAAAAAGGGGAATGCATGGGCATGATGGGCTTCGCACAGAAACGGAATGGGTTTGACGTCAGGGATACCCAAATTGCCTGTGCTTTTGCGGATTTGGTAACCATCGTACTAAAAAGAAATCAACTGCAATGCGAATACCGAAAGATGCAAACTGTGATTACTCAGTCAGACAGACTCTCGTCAATGGGCCGATTGGCTGCAGGAATATGTCACGAGCTGAACAATCCGCTTTCCTATGTGGGCTACAGCATTGAATCCCTGAAAGACGATTTTGCAGAAATGGTACAGGCCGCAAATATTCTGGAAAAAACTGAAAATCAAAATACCCGGACTGGTTTGCAGGCAGCAGACAGAATTAAGGAACTGCTGATTGAAGATGATTTAAACAAGCGGCTGAATCTGGCAACAGAGGGTTTATACCGCATCAAAGAAATTGCATCCGCGTTAAGCGCATTTTCGCTCAGCGAAAAAGAAGCAAAACGGCCTGTTTTAATCGATTCAGTTATTGAAGCCGCCATAAATATGGCCATGCATGCGTGTTCGCTTAAGAAGCTCACTTTCTGAAAATTAATTGAAAAAGGCCATCAGTTTTGCCAAAAAAGTTTTGCTACAAACA
>JAFGWT010000396.1 GCA_016937015.1 Deltaproteobacteria bacterium
CGCCTGCGCGGGGACGACGGATTTTGCTTTTCATGTTGCGAAAACAGCTTTTTGCGACAGCCTCTTTCTCGGGCATGACGGCTGCTTCTTAAACGGAAAAATTCGGGTAATTGCTATATTTCAGGCTAAAGATCTTACCTATGTTAAGGGCTTAGGAGATAATCGCGACAATTTTCACCCAGAATCGCGACAAAATCGCGACAAAATCGCGACACATTCTGGACCGGCTGTTGATTGATCTTTCTTTTGCATCGAGTCATCTGGAAGGCAATACCTATTCGCTTCTGGACACTGTGCGACTGCTTCAGGAAGGCATCATCGCCCGATATCGTATCCGCCCCTCTGAATTTAAAAAATGGCGTCAGGCGATACTGAATGACGGATAACCCCTCACCCAAAATACACGTCATCAAACCGGTTGTATTTGGCCAGTTCAATCCACGAGGCGTGCACGAAGGTGACTTTGTCGGCGTGGATGGAAAAAGACGGTTCCACCAGTTCCATGATGTCAAAATCAGGCTCGGCCACGGTGATGTGCCGCACGTCGGGTTTGCGCAGCAGTCTGTACAGAAATCCGCCAAGGCCCGCATTGGTCACCAGCAATTCCCCTTTGGCCTTGCGAATAAATGGCATATGCCGTTTCAGCGCTTTGGGGTCGTTGGTGTCAATCAGCGCGCCGTTTCGATACAGCGCCTGATACATGTAATACTGGTCAACGACATCACGCACCTCGCACGCCCCACAGACGTCCTCCGGCACCACCACGATGCCATGGGCATAGCCGTCGCCAAAATGGGCATCAAACCGACCGGCCGCAGGGTGGTAAAAGTTGCTGTCCTGAATTTGAATGGCTGTATTAAATGCTGACATGGTTCACCTCATTTGAATTTTTATCATTTTGAGTTTTATGTTTGCGTTTGTATCTTTCGCATTTTCAGAGTACACCCCCAATAAGACAGAATCTGTCGCACACCTGAATCGGGAGAAACAATGGCGGAAAAAACCAAGTATCAGCGGCTGTTTGATTTGCATCGCCGCTTCATGTTTCATGGCCGGCTGACCATTCGGACCATGATGGACGACTACGGCATTAACCGACGCACCGCGAACCGGGACATCAACGATTTGATTTCACTGGGGGTTCAACTGGAAAGCGACACCCTCGAAAACGGTCTGAAGGTCTGGTATCTGCCCGCCTCTCAGCGTCGCATCACTGTTCCCTTTAACCTGACCGATGTGGCGGCGCTCTTTCTGGGGCGCGGACTGTTCGGTTTCTGCAAAGGGACGCTGTTTGAAGAATCCCTGGACAAGATATTTGAAACCATCGAATCACAGATTTCCAGGGAAAAGGATTTGATCCGTCTGCACCACCTGAAAAAAAAGATGCACATTGTAAGCGATGGCCCCAAGCATCTTACCGAAGGTCAGGTGGAAGAACTGGACGAGGTACTGACCGGGCTTTTCGACGACAAAAAAATCCGCTTCGATTATACCGCCTCAAATGGCACCCATGCCACATTTACAGTCGTCCCATACACCCTGGTCACCTACAAAATGGGACTGTATCTGCTGGCCAGACCCGACACCGGCGACGACGCCGCAATCCGCATCTTTGCCATTGAACGGATGTCCAATGCCGAAGCCATGCGCGGCACTCACTTCCAGCTCCCGGCCAACTACAGCCCCGACACCCACTTCAGGAATGCGCTGTTCATCCAGAAAGGATCGCCAACCGAAGTGGTTCTGCTGTTTGATGCCACCTCAAAACCATTTGTCGCGGTGCGCCAGTTTCACGCCTCACAGAAAATCGAAACCCTGGCCGACGGCACCCTGCGCATGACACTCTCGGTCCCGGCCGGAAATGATGACTTCGAAATCCTGAACTGGATTGTATCGTTTCACAAACATGTTCGCGTGCTCTCCCCGGCCTCCCTCGCCAACGCGGTAAAAGACACCCTTGCCGCCGCGCTCTCCCAGTACGCGTAGCACTCAATTCATCCCCACCGGAAACACTGTAAATATTTCGCGCGTCGACCCGATTATTACAGAGACACAGGGGTAAACCATGCGCACAGGTATTCTCATTTTTATTGGTCTGATTTCGCTCAACATCACCGGCTGCAAAGACGGAGGATGTTACTACACCTGCTGCATCAGTGAAGACGACTGTCTTTCGGAGTGCGTTTCCGGAATAAAAAATGCGGAGAACTGCGCCATCAAAGCGCAGGAGGACTGCATGGAGGGCGAAGACGGCTACCTGATTCGTGTGCAATGGGCCGAGGTCAATGGCGCCTTTTGCGAAAACTGCGCCAGTCCCGTGTGCGCACCAGCGTGGTGGGAGGCCAACATCGCAAAAGAATCCGACACGGATACTGAAGCCCCATCCACAGACGAGCCGTGAGTCGCCCCAAAAAACCCAAGTGCAAATAACGCCAATTTTTTCTCCCTGCATGGAATAAGGTGACGCAGTAAGTGTTGATTACCGACTGGACGGCGAATATTGGCCTGTTTTCGGCTGGATGCCAGGTTTGGGAAAGCGTTTTATATGTTTATAAATATACAAATCAAAAGTTGACCGAAAGAGCGCTTCGGACTACGGTTGCGGGCCATATGGCAAATCGACTGGCAATAACCTGGAATTGCCGGAAAAAATTCACAACAGGGAGTTTTAAGTCAAGATGAAAATTCAAAATGAAGCATTTGTGGCCATCGATTATACGCTGACCGATGACCAGGGAAATATTGTGGACAAGTCTGAAGACAATAATCCACTGGGATTTGTATGGGGACGCGGGCAGATTATTCCTGGGCTTGAAAAGGCCCTTGAGGGTATGAGCGTCAACGAAACCAAAAAGGTGACTGTCAGTCCTGAGGATGGATATGGACCGATGAACGAGGAACTGTTTCAGGAGGTGCCCAGGGACAATTTCCCCAGCACCGACAACCTGCAAAAAGGTCAGCAGTTTCAGGCCAATACCCCCCATGGTCCCATGCGTTTCATCATTCACGAAGTTCGTGAGGATGATATTGTGGTCAATTTAAACCATCCACTGGCTGGCCAAAATTTACATTTTGATGTAAAAGTCGCGGAAGTCAGGCAGGCAACCGAAGAGGAATTGGCGCCCCCGCAGCATCATCACTGTGGAGATGGAAGCCATGGATGCTGCGGTCACTGACAGTTTTTAAACAAGGCGGAGCGGTTGCTCCCGCTGCTTGAAATATCAATTTCATGGAAGGAAAGAGTAGGAAAGAGCGATGAAAAAAATACTAACAACTGTATTTGTATTGGCCGCCATGGCCATGTTCGCAGCCGCATGCGGCCCCAAAGGCGGTGGAGACAAACCGGCAGATGATAAAAAACCCACCGAAGTAAAGGAAGAAGTCACCATCGACCTTTTTATTATGTCGCAGTGCCCTTATGGCGCTCAGGCTATTGAAAAATTCTATCCAGTACTCGAAAAATTTGAAGGTCAGGTTGGCATCAATCTCCAGTTTATCGGCCAGAAAAAACCCGATGGGTCACTGACCAGCATGCATGGCGATAAGGAAGTTCAGGGCGACATCAACTACGTTTGCGCCAAAGACCTTGCGCCCGGCAACAAGGAATACTGGACATATGTAAACTGTGTAAACGAGAAGTGGAGAGAAATTCCTGCCAACAGCGACGCCTGTGTTAAAAAAGCAGGTCTGGACGCCGCCAAATTCAAAGAGTGCAGCGAAGGCAAAAAAGGTAAGGAACTGCTTGCCAAAAGTTTTGATTTAGCCGTTGCCAAAAAGGCCACTGGCAGCCCCTCCATTCTCATTGGTGAAGAACGCTACTCCGGAAACCGTACGGACCAGGCAATTATTCAGTTCATTTGCGGAAAATACGGCAAGGAAAAAGGCCTGAAATACTGTGACAACATGGAGCCCCCGGCGGAAGTAAAACTGATCGCGCTGACAGACAAACGCTGCGGCGAGGAATGCAACGTGGAAAGAATGCTCGGCAGTCTCAAAGGCATTTTCATGGGTCTCAAACCGGTTATCATGGACTGGTCGGACGCTGAAGCCCAGA
>JAFGWT010000397.1 GCA_016937015.1 Deltaproteobacteria bacterium
CCTTTGGTATTGAAGCCGGCTCAATGTGATATGCACCAGGCTCGTTTTTATCTGATTCAGCCATAAGCAATAACAATGCCAGCGTAAAACAGCGAAAGGCCATTGCGTATCTGGTCCAACAAAATTAATTCACTGTTGAGGAGGTTGCCCTGCGATGCGACGTTCAGGTTGCGTATGTCGAAAAGCTGTACCGTATGGGTATTGTCAGTCGACATCCCGAATATGAAATGCATTTCCTGCCTGATGTGACAGTAACAACATGTCAAATTGTCCGACTACGGACTGATACTCATCGGTTTCCTCCAGCATTTCCATGCTGTTTTTTCCAAAGAAGCCAGCCACAGATGGATATGCCGATTGCCACACCAATGGCTACGCTGAAAAACAGCACAACCGCCATGGACAGTTCCAGACTCCATAAGAAGATATACATTCGAACCGGTACCGCATTTTGAATCACCAGGACACCTGTCAGGATAACACACAGGACTGCTAAAACGATCCTGATGTAAGTCCATCCGGATATACGTCTGCTGAAATTTATACGGGCATCATTGTCTGTAGCCTGTTGTGCTTTGTTCATATTTATACCTTGTTTCCTTATCTGTTGAACTGCTTTCGAACGCCTGCTTTTAGCTTTCGTACCTTTCGCGGCAGCAGATTCAGAGGTTTTATGATTTGAAAATCCTCACTGTTAAAAGTCGAAACCGATTTCTTCAGGCATGCCGCACAAAGCGTTTTTTTCCGCCAGATGCGCGAGGGCCAAAGAAGTGCAGTTGTCGCAGAATATTGGTGGTGCCAAATATGTCATGCGTTCTTTCCATGTATTCCCTTGAAATATCAGCTCGTTAAAAGGCATCAATTCGAAAGGAGTCTTTCACTCAGCGATTTGGTCTGAGCAAAGTAAAACCCAACCAATTCTGTCTGCCTGTCTAATTGTGCCTGTCTGGGAATCAGTAACTTTTCAATATTTTGAATTTGCTGGTGGGCGTCGCGAGCTTCTTTGCTGTTTGGATGTTCAGTCGCAATAGTCCGGTATAAAGCGAGGGCTTCATGCAGGTCCATTGTCGTATGGTGAGCCTCATACGCAATTGCGTATCGTTGGCCCGCTTCAGATTTTGTGATTTCTGTATTCATTTAATATCTCCGAATTTCTTTGCAACCGAGAAATCAGCCGCTTCCGCATGCATTTTTTTTCACATTCACACTGTGCAGATTTCGCGCCAATAAAAATTATAATCAAATGGAATTCGGCGACGCTTTGGCCGCACTTTCGTCAAGATAAACCGTGGTATGGTCATGGTCCTGAAGATAAGACGCGGGCACTTCCGGTGACGGTTGCATATTCAGCAGGCGATGGACAATTTCGGCTTTATGGGATCCAATAGCAATAAGCGCGATTTCCTCCGCCTCAAGGATGGTCTCTATTCCCATGGTGAATGCCTCTTTGGGGGTATACCTCAAACCATTGAACGTGGCTGCCGCATCCAGTCGCGTCAGATCATTGAGTTGCACCAAACGGGTACGGGAATGTCTGGATGATTCGGGTTCATTAAATCCGATATGCCCCGACCGGCCAACACCCACAATCTGCAAAGTGATGCCACCGACCGAACGAATCATCTCTTCATACTGACGGCAATGATATTCCACCTTGTCGCGTGAAAAATGACCATCAGGAAAATGGAATGATTCCAGGGGAATGCCCAAATCGATGGCTGTGCCCGCCATTTGAAATGCGAAGCTGCGAGGGTTTAGAGAGGAGATGGGATAGTACTCATCGAGGCAAAAGGCGATGCACCGGCTTAAATCAAGCTGCTTTGCCCTCACCCGCTGGTGCAGAACCCGGTAGATCTCCTGTGGTGACTGGCCACTGGCAAGACCGAGAACGAATGGTCGTTGATTGGTTACGCAGGTCGCAGCCGAATCGATGATTTTGTCCGCAACAGCTGTCGCCAGCGCGTCACGAGTGGAAAAAACACGCACGGTCATATTGGGTTGGGGTGGTGTCACCAGCTCTCCTTTCTAATTGTATCAAAAAGGGGTGTTGATTTCGTTTCAACGCAGTGTGCAGCGTACACGTACATACTCGCCGACCAAAGCTGCCAGTCTTCACCGGCGACAGTTCCGTCCTGCGCGCGAATCCACTCGTTAAACCCAAACTTCATTTCTGTCCTTTTTGACAGTCGGCATATTTCAGTCAGTTCTTCGAGATTTCGTTCGGCCAGCTTTTGCCGACCTGCTGCCACCAGCGCTGCAATATGGAACCCACAAACGAAAGGCCATATCCCACCGTTGTGGTATTGCCCAGGATTGTTAAATTTTTCATAGCGATCGCGCCAGTCGATGTCCCCCTTCACAATGTAGGGAAACAGATTGGGCGCCAGATTGCCAGACAATTGGAAATTGTTCTTCATCTCAACGCACGATGATTCGACCCAGTCAATGATGAGTTCCGCCTTGCGGCGCGATGCGATACCAGTCAAAATCGCCAGGCTGTTACCCAGTAAATCAAAACGGTCATTGCTGTAAATTTTGTATGACCAGAGCGCGTAGTGTGAAGCGTGGGAAAGCAGCAGTCCTTCGCGAACGCCCGGAAGGCCGTTATCGTCGTCAGTAACCGGTTTGTTTATTTCATCGTGCAACACCGCTGCTTTCACATGATGACCGAAAAGCTTTAAACAAGCGTAAAGCAGCGTGTTTATATACAGCCCATAACCATGTACCCATTGCTCATCCCGCCAGTCGCTGGTGGGCTGTTGCGCTATCAGCACTCTATCTGATGGACTTTGATACTGGTTCCAGCACATTGCACTGGCGGCGGCCTCAGCAAGAAAGTCCAAATCACCGGAAATATGTCGGCAGGCAGCGAGTCCGAACAAAAAAAGCGGTGTGGTGTCGCTCGCCCCGAGGTCATTACTGTCATCTGCGATTCCGGGGATCAGTCCCAGCGGGCTCTGATGCTCTGAAAGAGATTGCAACGTTTTTTTTAACGCGTTTACAAGTATCGCATTTCCACTGACGAGAACGCCCAGAGACGCAATCATCAAATCGCGGGTGTATGGCTCAGGATAGCCCCATCCCGCAGTGCGCGGGAGGCCGGAGCGGCCAGTACGCGTGTTATGCAATAAAACGTCGATGGCTGCCGATGTTGCTTCATCTATTGACTGTTGGTTATCTAAAGTCATTTTGTCCCTTTCTATTTGATTCCCAGCCTGTCCGATGCAATATCAACGAA
>JAFGWT010000398.1 GCA_016937015.1 Deltaproteobacteria bacterium
CGCACCACCCCATCCCGGGTCACTGTCCGGGGCGCTCCTGATTCTTTGCAATAAGTGATCTGTACGCCATCAACGGGCGACAGAAACGCGGCCGGCGTGCAGGAAACAGAGAAGGCGAATACATCACTGGCCCCACGGGTTCCCAGAGCCCCCCAAAGCTGCCAGAAGCCAACCAGGAAAAGGGCCGCGACGGCAACGGACACCGCCCAAAGGCGGATGGGGGGGGACTTCTTTTTGTGGGAGAGACGCTGGGTTTGCCAATCATTTCGCAAAGAGGCAATGTCCGGCGCAAACGCTTCGGCATCAAGGGCGTCTGCAAAATCACGAAACTGATGCATGATCGCGAACAGGCGATCGCAATCCTGGCAGTGCCGCGTGTGATGATGGATGGCGTCCTGTTGTTGACGGGTGAGCGGACTGTCATCGAGCGATGATTCATACAGTTTTGCAACCGCATCACATGACAGGGCTTCCGGTTTTGGGAGATGTTCCATTATCTCATTTCCTCCAGCGTATCGCCGACGAATTCCGGATTGTTTTTTATGATTTCCCGCAGCTCTTTAAATGCGGTTTTCAGACGGCCCTTCACTGTATTTTTCGACGTCCCGGTAATGTACGAAATTTCTGCAATCGTGTATCCAAAAGCCAGATGCAGTAACAGTGTGGTGCGCCTGAATTCGGGAATGGGGGATAGCTTATCCACCATTTTGTCAAAACTCTGCCGCCTGGAAAGTGATTTTTCCGGCGTATCATTTCCTGGGAGCGCTTCGACCTCAACGGCACTGAGGGCGGGTTTATTCTGTCTGAGATTGGCGTGCCGAAGAAATCTGTGGGCTGTTCGGCATGTAATCCTGCCCGCCCAGGCTTCGAGAGACCCCATGCCTTTAAAATTTTGTAAACTCTTTAATATTTCCAGAGCAGCGAGCTGGGCGATATCATCGGCATGGCTGCTGTTTCCGGCGATAAATTTAGATACCTGATATATCTTTGGGTACAATCGTCGCATCAGCTGTTCTTCTGCCTGGTCGCTGTTTATTGCCTGCCGTGCAAGTGCAACATCCATCAGGCTCATCGTTGTCTCTGTCATGCCCTCGCTCGTTCCGGTGACCATTCTCGCACCCGTTCGGTTTAGTGTGGAATTTGGGAATGGAATAAGGGTATGAAAAATAAAATAAAAGCAAAGGTCATGATTTCAAGGCTGTTCAGCAAATCACGGGGATATTATGATGAGATTGTATTGGGGAAACCGAAATGAGGAACGCGTCATGGTTTGGCGCCACGTATGGCGCCCCACGACTGTGTTTTCAGGAAAGCGATTTCAAAAGACAGTGCTGTGGCCAGACCACATGATTGGGGATACTGTGATAAAGGGGACCTCTCGCATCTGCACGACAGATAACGGCTGGGTGGACACCTGTTTCAGAACCGGTTTGTGGAATGTCTGTCTTTGGGCGATTCTGTTGTTGGCAGCAACGGGGTGTGGCGCTGACATCATCGTTGCGGATGAGCAGGCAGGCGAGACTGGGGTGTCGGATTCAGATATTCCGTCGACCACGGATTCCGTGACCGAAGCGGATACCGGGACCAACACGGATATTGGCAGCGATGGGGAGACATCAGAGGATTCCGACACGTCGTGCCCGGTGTTGCCAGCCCCGGTGGTTATGCTTTCAGACAGTGATGCCGGGGCGTTCACGTATTTCGGCGAGGCCGACATGGTCTGGACAGCAGGGGACGGACAGCCTGTTACCGGTGCATGGCAAGTGGACACAGGGCGGATTATCCATACCAGCACCGGCACACAGCTGTCTCACGTCATCCCGGCGGAAATCGCAGCGGGTGACCACATGGTAGCGGAGTTTCGGGTCCGGTGTCGCGCATCCGCATCCGGTCAGTGTCGAACGGGAATGGTTATCGAAACGGCGGCGTCCCCATGGCAATCCATGGCCACCTACTTTTTTTTGACCGGACCTGAATGGCAATTGTTTCAGATTCCGGTGGTTGCCGGCAGATCGTTCACAGCGGAGGCATCCCGCCTGACGTTTCGTCTGGGATACGAAAACCAGAGCCTGGATATTTATCCGTCCCGATTGCTCAACTACGGCGCCCTTGACGGCGACAGTCGCCCGGAATGTCTGCCGTCCTCGGTATCGTCGTCGAGTCCCCCTGCGTTTTTAATGGACGCGCCCACACACGCCACAGTGGATATTCTGTATGATTATTTTGTCGAGGTGACCGGATTATCCCCCACTGTGGTGACTGTGCCAGAGCTGCCATCATGGCTGACATTTGACAGCGCCCAAAACCGCCTGTCCGGAATTCCCGCTTACAGCGACATGGACGGCCCATCAACCATTTCACTGGAAGCCCGCGCCCTGAACCAAACGATAAGCCAGCGCATTGATGTGGCGGTGACGGTGGATGTGGCGCTGGTGGGTCACTGGCCCCTTGATGAAATCAGTGGTGCGGTGGCGACAGACGCATCAGGCAATGGTCGAAACGGACTGGTGGCCGGAGATCCTGTATGGTTGCCTGACGATGGAAGGAATGGCGGTGCATTGCGATGCGACGCCACTACAGGCGCGGTGGACTACGTGCTGCTGCCTTCAGACCCGGTCACAGATACGGTTCAATCCGGGCCTCACACCCTTGCCGCATGGGTTCGGATGGAATCCATCCCGGCGGGAACGGTGGCATCCGATAATAATTTCGGTTACGGCATTTTGATAAAACCGGGGTTTCATACCGGTCTCTGGTATGATTCCGGCCAGCATTTTCGAGCATCGTACGAGTACGACGGGAAATCATACGAGTTGATTGGGCCACAAACCGCACCGGGAGAGTATCACCACGTGGCGGCAGTTTTTGACCCGGATGCCGGTAATTACCTGCTTTATGTGGATGGACAGGTGGTCGCATCTGACACCCTGAGTGGTGTCGATGTTTACAGAGACTATGGTGTGGAACAGTGGCGTATTGGCGTTGCGGC
Source organism: Deltaproteobacteria bacterium (assembly GCA_016937015.1). GTDB lineage: Bacteria > Myxococcota_A > Polyangia > JAAYKL01 > JAAYKL01 > JAFGXQ01. Next base: position 2,990 of record JAFGWT010000398.1, read on the forward strand.
GCCGGACGCCGCCACGTCCGTATGGGGGGGCGATTTGAGCGTGGATGATGTTCGGATATACAGCAAAGCCCTCAAC
>JAFGWT010000399.1 GCA_016937015.1 Deltaproteobacteria bacterium
AAGTCTCCCAGCATCTGGATACCCGCCTTCGCGGGTATGACGAACAGTATTTCCTCTTAACCCGAGCTCTGAGAGCGTTCCAGACCCACCCACTCCGGCGCATTCAAGAGCACTTGCAGATTTTATACAAAGCTTTCAATCCATGCGTATTCTGTCCCATATGCCCCCTGTGCTGAGTATCCTTATTCTTGCGGCACATTTTTTGCGAATTGGCAACTGGGGGGCCACGGTTGCTGTGTTGTTTTTTTTATCGCTGTTTTTCTGGCGACACCGCTGGATGTTGGGAGTGCTGAGGACGGGCTTTGCCCTGGGGACGCTGTTTTGGTTAAAAATAACGCTGGATATGATTCTTGTTCGCATGGCACTCGGCGAACCGTGGATTCGCCTAAGTATCATTATGGGGGCAGTGGCGCTGCTGAGCGCAACGGCGTCAGTGCAACTCTACAGCGGTTCGTGGACGGCGCGCTTTTACAAACATCAAAAGACCGCACGGTGGAGTGCGGCGGCATTTTTTCTGACGTGTGGCCTGTTGGCAATTGTTCAGCTTAAGGTGGCCCGTCCGATGTTGCTGCCTGAACGGTTTATTCCCGGCGGGGGATGGATGGCGGTGGTGGGGTTATCTGTGTACGCCGCGATTCTCGTTCAAAAAATGAGCTCGCCCCAAAAGGCGCATATCTGGCGAAAGCGGATTTGGGTGCTGTTTAGCGCGACGTTCTTTTTTCAGTTTATTATCGGGGTATTGGGCGTGGAAAGTTTTCTGATGTCGGGCAAACTTCATGTGCCCGTCCCTGCTGTTATTCTGGCCGGTCCGATTTATCGCGGCGAAGGTTTTTTTATGCCTATTCTCTTTGGCATCACACTTTTACTGGTGGGGCCCGCCTGGTGCAGTCATTTGTGTTATTTTGGGGGCCTTGATTTACTTGCCGCCACCCGGCAAAAGCGACCCGGCATGGTCCCCCAAAAGTATTCTATTCTTCGAATCGGGTTACTGGTGGGCGTTATTGGGATTGCACTGCTGATGCGTCTTTGGGGAATCTCCGGATTTTCTGCATCGGTTGTTGCGGTGGTCTTTGGTGCGGCAGGAATGATTGCGATGGCAACGGTGTCCCGCCAAAGAGGTGTCATGTTTCACTGTGTCAGCGTTTGTCCAATAGGACTGATAGCAGTGATTATGGGAAAAATTTCTCCATTCAGAATGCGGTTTACTGCCTCCTGCAACGCCTGCGGCGCCTGTTCCCACAGATGCCGGTACGGTGCACTTGAAAGAACACATATTGATGGTCGGGCGGTTGGAATGAACTGTACCCTCTGCGGAGACTGCATGTCCAGGTGCAAAGAGAATGGATTGACATACACCTTTGGGCGGTGGACAGGGCCGTCTGTCCGAATGACGTTTATCGTTTGTGTGGTGGTGTTGCATGGTGTGTTTCTTGGGGTCGCCCGGCTTTGAATCCGAGTGATGTCCGCAGCCAGTGTTTCAGAACTCATAAAATTATGGAAAACCTAATAAAAACAGGCTGTTAACTTTGCTGCACCCGCGCCGTTTAACCGAGTGTAAAAACGAACAACTCATCAATCAAAGGAATGGGGGATACCATGAAAATCGGATTAAAAATGGCGCTGGGGTTCGGGGTGGTGTTGGCGATACTGCTGGCCGTTTCACTTATTGCGTATTTCAATACTACTAAATTGGCGACCCTTGAGGCCGATCTCGTCAAGCGATCGAATGAAGCGGTTGCTGTTCGGGAAATGGCCGGGATGGGCAACGCCGCGTATTCGGTTATTGCGGATGCGGTTATCAATCGCGATTTTGCCGCGGTCAATCGCGACTGGCGGGAAGTGCAGCAGGAGATGAAAGAAGATATCGCGCGTATGGAGGCATTGGTTGACCATCCCGACGAGGTGAGGTGGGCCAAAGAGGTCAAAGCGGCCGAGGAAAAAATGAACGCGCTGTTTACCGAAGAGCTGCTTCCCCTGTTGCAGCAGGAACAAACAGCTGAGACCATTGCCAGAGTGCGGGATTTGGATGAACAGATTGACAGGGAAAAAAATGCAATCGCATCGCTGTGTCAAAAGCTTTCTGAATCGCTGACTGAGGAAATGCACAAAGCCGAGGAGCGCTTCGAAGCTTCGGCTGATCAGACCCAGACGCTGTTGTTGATTCTGACGGTGCTGGCGCTGCTTATCGCCTCAGTTGTGGCGCTTGTTTTAAGTCGGGGGATTACCAACCCCCTTGCGACACTCGTTTCTGCGGCCAATGGATTGCGGCATGGTGATATTCAGCAACAGATTGATATTGAGCGAAGTGACGAACTCGGTGAACTGGCCGATGCCTTTAAGGGGATGATTGCGCAACAGAAGAAAAAAGCGGATGTGGCGGCGCGTCTGGCGGATGGCGACCTGTCTGCAAAAGTGGATGTGGCATCTGAAAAGGATACGCTGGGTCATGCGCTTGAAAAACTGCAGGGCAATATTCGCAGGCTGATAGATAACATGAATCATATGTCCCACGAACACGACGCTGGAGATATTGATGTGGTTATTCCGGTGAATGATTTTAACGGGGCGTATCGAGACATGGCCGATGGCGTAAACAAAATGGTCAATGGCCATATCGCCGTGAAGAAAAAGGCAATGGCCTGCGTGGCGGAATTTGGCAGGGGGAACTTTGATGCCCATCTGGAGCAGTTTCCCGGCAAAAAGGCGTTTATCAATGAAACCATCGAAGGGGTGCGCAGCAATATTAAAAAGTTCATCGCCGATATGAATCATATGTCCCATGAGCACGATGCGGGCGATATTGACGTGGTCATTCCTGTAAACGAATTTTCAGGTTCATTCAAAGAAATGGCATCCGGGGTGAACAATATGGTGAACGGCCATATTGCGGTGAAGAAAAAGGCGATGGCCTGTATACGGGAATTTGGCAATGGTAATTTTGATGCGCCATTGGAATCGTTTCCTGGCAAGAAGGCGTTTATCAATGAAACCATCGAAGCGGTTCGGGCCAACCTCAAAGGCATTGCCGCAGAGGTCGAACGCCTGATTGAGGCATCCAGGGCCGGCAATCTGAAAGAGCGAGGAGAGGCGGGTGCATTTAACGGGGGCTGGGAATCGCTCATCGAAGGGGTGAACGAACTGCTGGATACCATTTTGCAACCAATTAATGAAGCGAGTTATGTGCTTGACGAGTTGGCCAACTACAATCTGACTGCGCGAGTGAAGGGGGATTACAGGGGGGATCATGCCAGAATCAAAAACGCGCTCAATACCACTGGCAAGGTGCTGCACGACGCCATGGCGCAGGTGCAGCAGGCGGTGGGGCAGGTGAACAGTGCGGCGCAGCAGATTTCGATATCGTCCCAGCAAGTGGCCGAAGGCGCCTCGGAGCAGGCGAGTTCACTTGAAGAGACAACATCGAGCATGGAAGAGATGAGCGGCATGACCAAACAGAATGCCGACAATACCCGTCAGGCGCAGACGCTGGCCGAGGATACCCG
>JAFGWT010000400.1 GCA_016937015.1 Deltaproteobacteria bacterium
ACGGATTCAGACACGGACACGGATACGGATTCAGACACGGACACGGATACGGATTCAGACACGGACACGGATACGGATTCAGATACGGACACGGATACGGATTCAGATACGGACACGGATACGGATTCAGACACGGACACGGACACGGATTCAGATACGGACACGGATACGGATTCAGATACGGACGCGGATACGGATTCAGATACGGACACTGACACGGATACGGATACGGATACGGATACGGACACAGACACGGATTCAGATACGGACACTGACACGGACACGGATACGGACACTGAGACTGCTACCGATTCATTTACGGAAACCGATATTGACACCAGTACGGATACTTTCCTGGATACCGACACCGGGACAGAATCGGATACCATTGGCGATACACAGACAGAAACGGATTCGATAACAATCTGCGGAGCAGCGGGGGATGATGATGACGGGGATGGCTTTTCGGAACTGACTGGCGATTGCAACGACTGTGAGCCATTGGTTGGTCCCATGGCGCTGGAGTTACCCGCCAACGGCGTGGATGATGACTGCGACAACGCCGAGGATGAATCGATTCTGCCGTGCGACTGTTCCGCCAATACCGATTGGGTGGCGGCGCTCGAATTGTGCGATGACCGGTTTTATTTCGGACCAGACCGATGGCATGCCACAGGGGATGACCCGCTCGCCATCGGTGCACTCGACGTGATTGATTATTATGGCACTGAAACCAACGATTTGCAGGTCCGGGCGGGCTGCCGATACATCGCATTGACCACCGGTGCGGTGCATACGGCAAATCACCAGGATGGAACGGACTGGCACGTGCAAAGTGCGAATCCGGCACCCGATTTTACGGGAAACACACCTCTGGGAGCGAACGATGCCAGCGTTTTTGATAATGTTCAATTGCAGATTGCGTTGTTCGTGCCCGCCAATGTCATGGGATTTTCTTATGACTTCATATATATGAGCACTGAGTATCCCACGTATACCGGTGACCAGTACCGGGACGTGTTCTATGCGATTGTTCAGTCTGCATCGACCAATGGTGGTGCGACTACGAATATCACGTTTGATTCGAGACCGGACAGAAATGAGATTTGTGAGGATTCGGTGTTTTTTGAGGATCCGCCGGAGACCAGTCTCGACGGCACGGGGTTTGGCTGGGACCAGACGGCAGAAAAGTGGGTTGGCGGGTCTACCGGGTGGTATCGAACCTTGTGGCCAGTGGTGCCAAACAGCACGGTCTATCTGACTTTCTCCATTCATGAAGAAGCGGATGGCATGTTCGACTCGCTGGTCATTATCGATAATTTCAGATGGTTGTTTTCTGAACCTGATGGCAGCACAGTTCAGTTGTAGTCATTGCTGATGGGGTGGCCGTTTTTTAAAAACAAGCAGCAAAAATCAGTCCCTCGGGAATTTGAGCTCTACGATATACACAGTCATGTGCTCTGGGGACTGGACGATGGCACTGCCACAGAAGATGATGCCATCGCTGTTTTGGAACGCTACCAGGATTTGGGATACCGCGGTGTCGTCGCTACACCGCACACGAATCATCGCCTGTTTCCGACCCCCCCGACAGCAACGCTTGAATCCAGAATTGCGGCGCTGGCCCCTCATGTCGCGCGAACTGGTGTCAAGTTGAAAGCCGGGGCCGAAGTCATGTGTGTCGATGATTACGTCGAGCGGTTGGCCATGGGGAGTTACGCGTCAGTTGGAAATGCATTTCTGGTGGAATTTGAAAATCGGCCCGGGCACATTTCGATGATTTCGGAACAGATACTTTTCCGATTGCGGGTGGCCGGAAAAACGTTGATTCTCGCACATCCGGAGCGATACGGGGATATTCAGGAACGGCCTGAACTGGCGGTTCATCTGAAATCCCGTGGTATGCTGATGCAGATTAATCTGGGGTCGCTGGTTGGACGTTACGGCGGTCGGTGTCAGGATGTTGCATGGCGGTTGGTCGAAAACGGCATCGCCGATATTGCCGCCACGGACATTCATCGGCTGGCGGATTTTGACGGGGTCTCCGCAGCACTGCAAGAGTTGGAAAAATACAGTGCAAAGCGGTGTCGACACCTTGTTTCCACAAACCCCGGCTACGTTTTTAATGGTCAGGTGGAGCGGATTGATGAAGTGTGATGCGTCAATCTTCGCACTTGCGTTCGGTGGAATCAGTAGAGCTTGCACACCGCGGTTTTAAGTGATACCCGTTTGCCGTTATGGATGCGAAAACAAAACGTAAGGAACAAGCGCTCGATGCCTTTGCCGAGCTGATTGACATTATCGACACGTTGCGTTCTCCCGGGGGATGTCCGTGGGATCGCAAACAAACCGCCGCATCGTTGAAACCATACCTGGTTGAAGAAACGTATGAGGCGCTTGACGCGATTGATTCAAAGGACGCGTCCCATGTCAGGGAGGAGTTGGGCGATGTCCTGCTGCAGATTATGCTTCACGCGCAGATTGCCTTTGAATCAGGGGAGTTTCACATCGGTGACGTCGTCCGTGGACTGTCGCGCAAAATGATTCAGCGGCACCCTCACGTATTTTCTGACGTGCAGGTTGATGACGAGAATGATGTGCTGCGCAACTGGGAAAAAATCAAAGCGACCGAAAAAAAGGACAAGGGAATGCTTGACGGGATTCCCCGCGCGTTGCCTGGTTTGCTGCGGGCGTATCGAATGGGGCAGAAGGTTGCCCGGGTGGGTTTTGATTGGCCCGATACCATGTCGGTTCGCGCCAAAGTGGATGAGGAACTGGCCGAATTAAGTGAGGCAGTCCGCGATGAAGACAAGTCTCTAACGGTTCATGAGATGGGGGATGTGCTGTTTGCGATGGCGCAGTGGTCGCGCCACATCGGCGTTGATCCGGAGGAGGCGCTGCGCGTGTGTTGCAACCGGTTTGGGAATCGATTCTCTTTCGTGGAAAAATGCGTACGTGTGGATGGCGGCACTTTTGACGATTACACATTGGAAGAACTCGAAACATTCTGGAAACAGGCGAAAGAAAATGAGCGAGAAAAAGGTACCGATTCAGACCGATGAGTTGGAAAAACAAATTCGCGATGTGATAAAAGGTGTGGTCAGGCGGGAGATGGAACCGGAGTCCGACGGACTTCAGTATCTCAATCTTGACTCTCTGGAAAAATTGGAGATTCTCGCGTCGTTGGAAGAGCGCTTTGGTGTCACTTTGACTGAAGAAGTGGCGCGTCAGTTTTCATCGGTTTCCAGTATTGCACGTCTCCTGTTGCGCATGCGAAATGCAAATCAGGAAAACTGGCAGTTGCCGCTATAAATTTTAGTGGCGGAAAGCCTCAAAATGAGGCCCTCTGTCAGATGCAGTTCATGTGACGAATTTGTTGAGACAAAAAAAATAAGGCTCGAAAACTTGCGTTTTAAAACCCGAAACGTGAAAATTAGTTTTGATTGCGATTTTTAATCCTTTTTAAATGATGAGTTGACTTTCCAGCAGGACTCTGGATACTAAATCGATATAGTACCGGGCATTTGGCCCGCAATGACATTTATTATTCGTAACGAATTATTTCACTGGTTTGGAGGATAGTCTGTGCGTCGTTGCCTTTCTTTTTTTGCAGTGATTTTCTTTCTCTGTCTATCGACGGCTTTTATAAGTTGTGCCCCTGTGGAGTATTCCGTCGTGATTGTTAACGCCGCGGATGCTATCGAAAAGGCGGAAGCCGCGGGGGCAGCCTGCACTGAGCAGCAACTGGCAGAGCTGAGCCCCGTTACCCGGTACAATGCGTTGGAATCCGGAACGGAGCTGGCATCGACTGAGTCATCCAGTGAAGATGCCCCCAAAGGTGCCCGATGTGCGGCGCCGTTTGAGTACTATTCCGCGCTGGAGTATTTGAGTAAGGCCAGGGAGGAAGTGGGGTATTCCGATTATCAGGCAGCGCTGGAGTATGCGCGACAGGCGCGGGAATATGCTCGAAAAGCGACAGAGTTATCAGTCAGAGGCGGGCAGGAGAGTGGACTATGACGCTGAAGGTATCTGTCGTTATTCTGTGTGTGGGACTGGTTACTGTCGGTTGTGCCGCGACGCGTACGATGCGGTACGGCATTGCGGATGGTCAGAAGCGAATTCAGCAGGTAGAGGCCAATGGTGCCAGGAGATGTGCACCGCGAGAGCTGGCGCTCGCCAGGGCGCATTTGCAGTTTGCATTGCTTGAAATCGAACAGGGGATGGGAAGCCGTGCGCGAAAGCACTATGCGACTGCGTTGCAGAATCTGGATTTGGCGGAGAAGAAATCTCCCGCTGAACAATGTGGGGGGGGGCCCGTTGAGGCCCCGAAATGTGCTGATGAGGATGGCGATTTCATTTGCACTGACGTTGACAGGTGTCCGCGACAAGCCGAGGATTTTGATGGTATTGAGGATGAAGACGGCTGTCCGGAGGATCAGGATACGGACATGGACGGTATTCTGGACTCGGTCGATCAGTGTATTGTGGACAGGGAGGATGTGGACGGATTCGAAGACCAGGATGGGTGCCCGGACCTGGACAATGATCTGGACGGCATAGCCGACGATTCGGATCAATGCCCCATTGATGCGGAAGATCCCGATTCGTTCGAGGATGAGGACGGTTGTCCCGATAACGACAATGATGGAGACACGCTGTTCGATGGGGATGACGAATGTCCCAATACGGCTGGCGAAGTCGCGGAAAAAGGATGCCCCAAAAAGTATGAGGGTGTCAAAATTACCCGCACGCGAATCGAAATTAATCAAAAAATATATTTCGCACATAACAAGGCGAAAATAATGAACAAATCCTTTGCTATACTCGCAATGGTGGCACGGGTATTGAACGAGAATCCTAAAATCACCTTGAGTATTGAAGGGCATACCGACAGCCAGGGCAAAGATAATTACAACAAGAAGCTGAGCACCAGGAGGGCGCAGGCCGTTATGCAGCATTTGATTCGAAAAGGGAAAGTGTCGGCCAGTCGTCTCCGATTTACTGGCTGGGGAGAAGAGAAACCCATCGACAGTAACCTGACCGAAGAAGGGCGCGCAGCGAACAGGCGTGTGGAATTTGTAAGGACGGATTCCGCGGAGTAAACCAATAGGATTTTTCATATTATGAGTAGAACGCATCATTTTCGCATTTTGAGTTTTGTGGTGGTTGCCTGGGCGATGTGCATTTCGCTAATGGCATCCGCGCAGGCGAATTCCGACCTGGTTCAAAAGAACAAAGAGGCGATGGACGCATACGCCAATCTGGAAATTGAGACCGCGATTAGCTTGCTGCAGGAAGCCGAACAGCAATGCATGGATCAAGGGATTACGGGGCCTGAGCTGGCGCGCACGTTTGTTAATCGGGGGGTTGTTGAAATGGGCGGTAATGGCGACTCGGCGCTGGCGATGGATTATTTCAAAAAAGGGTTGTGCCAGGATTCCACTGTGTTGCTCGACCCGCTGAACTCCACACCGGATATGGCGGAGCTTTTCAGCGGCGCTCAGGCCCAGGTCAGTTCACAGGGATGCGATGGAATTGGTCCGCCAGTGGCTGGGGCCGAGCCCACTGTTGACGATCTGCTTAGCGGCGGCGGCTCAGCCAATACAACCGCTGAACCACCCACAACCCCATCCAGGGCTTCAGAAGTTGTTAACGACGTATTGCGACACACGCCTGTAACGGAACAAAAGAAAATGGTGCCGATACCCTTCTTTGTCACTACAAACGACGATATTGACGTGGCCAGTGTGGTGACTTTTTACCGAACCGCTGGGGAAACCATTTTTCAGCAATTGCCGATGGCGCGGCGCGGCGGTGGATGGGCTGCGTATATCGAATGTGATGTATGGACGACGCTGGATCCCAGCGCCATCGAATATTATATCGCGGTGATGGATGAATCCGGGCAGTTGCTGTCAACTGCAGGTTCGGAGGCGCAGCCATTTACAATTGAAATCACTGACTATTTATCCGGCCCGGCCCCCACCATTCCAGGGGAAGATCCCCTGCCGGCGTGTCAGGAATGTCCGCCGTGGAATCCGCAGTGTAATGAACGGGATTGCATGCAGTATTCTGACGCTTGTTCGGATGACGAACCCTGCTGCTCCGGTCTTGCGTGTGTGGATGGTGTTTGTGAGGAATCCAGTGGGGGAGGGGGCGAGCCAGGGGGAAATGCCGCTACCCGGGTAAGGATATTCCTGAACGGCGGTATTGGCCTTGGGCTTGTTCCCACCGAAAGTTATTCCAGAGAAGACTTTGGGAATATGCGCAGCGATGGGATGGTAAACACAGACAAGCCTGGCGTTGGTTTTTCCAAGTTGCATTATCGTGTTGGGGTCATGATTGCAGTCACTGAGAAGCTTGAACTGGGGGCCAATTTCCGAGGGGATATGCCGCTTTTTTCTGAACATTACCCGGCAATGGTGCCATCTGTTGTGGCCAATCTGGGGTATCGAATCGCTGGGTCGAACGCCGAAAAAGGGTTTCAGATGTTTGCTGTTTTTGGCTTTGGCTGGGTCAATATCATGCATCGGATTCCATTTACGGACTGTGCGGTGTATTCGACTGACGAGGACGGCGACCATTGTCAGGACGCCCCTGTTGAAAATGGAGAGACCGTGGTTCCATGGTATGATGATCCCTCCATGCAGGTCACCACGAGTGGATTCCGAAAGGCCGGTTTCCTGGGGGCTGAGTTTGGTCTCGATATGAATTACTGGTTTGTCAGAAATCTCGGCGTCAATTTCGGAACCATTTTTGATGTCACGTTCCCTGCAAATGTAACGTTGAACCTGGACGTTCAGCTGGGCCTTGCACTTCGCTTCTAGTTCTGGTTCCGAATCCTTTAAAATTCCCCAATACGTTTGTAATAGTGTTACGAATCGCTTGACAATTAAGTCGAAAAACGTGCACTCTGTATTATCGTTTTTTTAATGTAACTATAAAGCGATTAGTAATTTTTACGACATTCAAATTCTGCAGGAATGGAGAGACAACTGTGCGAATCGGGTTTTTTACAAAAATATCTGTGCTTCTCATTATTGCTTCCGTTGGTATGATGTACACACCCCTTGTCGCTCATGCCCAGGGCGCCGATATTCAGGCCATAGCGCTGAAAAAGGAAGCAATGACCGCATATGGCAACCTGGACATGGATACAGCCGTCGCCAAACTGGACCAGGCTGCCGCCATGGGACCACAGCTTGCTGCCGGCACGGTTGCTCAGATCTATATCAGTTACGGTGTGGTTTTTGTGGGTGGTCACGGCGATAACGCCCGCGGGCAGGATTTTTTTACAATCGCGCGCTGTCTCGATGCCAGTATTTCCATCGATCCGCTTTATTCCACTCCGGAAGTTGATATGATTTTTAAAATGGCGCAGGCACGGGCGAATGCCCAGACCTGTCCAGCACTTTTGGCAAACGTCAGTTACATGGGGGGAGGGGCGCCGGCAATGCCGCCCATGCAGCCTCAACCGATGCAGCCTCAACCGATGCAGCCCCAGCCCATGCAGCCCCAACCCATGATGCAGCCAGGGATGTTGCCCCCTTGTGGTATTCATAATTCCCCGATGCAGCAGCGGAAATCCACTGAACTGCCGTTGATGCTGCAGATGGATCCGGCGAAACTGGTTACTCTGGACAGGGTAGTCCTGAAATACGCCTACGACGGCGCCGCCACCTATTTTGAGATGGATATGAAAAAGGGTGATCAGGGTTGGGTTACCGGCATGCTTAGCTGTGACGAGGGGCAGATAACCGCTTTCGATCCCTCAGCTGTGACCTATTTTATCGAGGGATACGATACGTATGGCGGTTTGGTGTGTGGTCATGGATCATCTGCGCAGCCGTATACTGTGACCATGAATCCCAGTGCGCCGATTGTAACCGGGCTGGCCGGCATGCCGACGCCGCAGATGTGCACGGAATGCCCGCCCTGGGATCAGGAGTGCCATGCCGCCAAGGGCGGTGGTGTGCCCTGTTTTTCGGATGAAGAATGTCAGTCCGGCCAGTGGTGTTCAGACACGGGTTTCTGCGAAGGGGGCGGCGCAGACGGTGGTGAAGGCTTTGACGATGAGGGCAGTGGGGCGGCACCCCAAAAATTCTATATTAATCTGACCTTGGGCAGCGGTGCCGGGTACGCCAAAGTACCGAATCAGTGGTATGTGAAATCCATGGTGCGTGAGGATAACAATGTTACATTGGATGATGACTTTTACACGTACACCATTAGTGGGGTGAAGCGTGGGTCTGCAGGGGGTATGCCGGTTCGTGCGCAGGTGGGGTTCCATATTAATCCCAGGCTTTCTATAGAAGGTGGATTCAGATTTGACATTTCCGCATTCTGGCGCAAGCAGAATAATGTCATTTTCTGTGGCGACAGCCCCAATTCAGTTCAGGACGGGGAGACTCAGGAAGCGAATGGGGATTCCTACCTGTGCAGGGCGCCGATGGCCGAGGAATACGATTACGCCGTTTATGGCGCGTTTTTTGATGACAGAACGGACTCGGTTTACACCCGTGAGAGCAAGGCATTGGGTAAAGCATGGCTGGCCAATATTCGAGTCAAGATGCGCTTCCTGAACAAAAATGCCAATCAGCTGTTTGTTTTTGGCGGATTGGGATATGGCCATCTTTACTTTGCGCCCAAAGTGTCCGATATGGATTTAAATGGCTCAAACGACCGCGTTATTCTGACGCCTGGAATGATAAATTTCGAAGCTGGTCTTGGATTTGCGCACTATCTGAACCGAAACTTTGGATTTGTTGTGGAGCTTCCCATTGATTTGGTGGTCGGTGAAGAGTCGTCGTTTGGATTTAACGCGGACCTCATGTTGGGGATAAGCTTCGGAGGATAATATGCCTTCAGATTTGACCATCCCTGGTCAGTTTTTTTCTCTCGTTGAACAGAATCCGGAAAAAGCGGCATTGTTGGAGCGGCAGGGGGACCGCTGGGTCTCTGAGAATTTCCGCGAATGGGAGCAGCGTTCCCGGGCCATTGCTTCGGCATTGATTCACGACGGCGTAAATATTCAGGATAGTGTGTCCATTTTTTCGTTTTCCCGCAGAGAATGGCTGGAAGCGGATATGGGCGTTCTTATGTGCGGTGCGAAAACCGCAACCATATACCAGAACCTCGCAGGGGAAACGGTATTGCATATCCTGAGGGATGCGAATGTCAGGGTGGTTTTTGCGGAAGGACCGATTCAGCTGCGGGCTATATTTGGAGAGAATTTTTCCAATGAGTTGCCGGCATCGCTCAAACGCATTGTGTATTTTCAGAATCAGCAGCAGCCTGCGCATCGGGAAGGCAAGCCGGCACCGCCACCCTTGTCGCTGACAGAAACCGTTCCGGCAGATAAAAAAGCCATGGTGATGTCATTGGAAGACTACATTCGCCTTGGACAGGATTTTCTGGACGATCAGATGTCTCAGCTGGAGGCGCGGATATCCGGCATTTCCCCCGATGATGTGGCGAAGGTTGTATATACTTCCGGGACGACAGGTGTGCCCAAGGGCGCCCTGCTTACCCATCGAAATCTGAGCTCGGTGACCACTCACTTGAAGGAGACATTGCAGCTGGACGCTTCACACACCACGTTGCTTTTCCTGCCGCTGGCGCACGTGTATGCGCAATTGGTGTACCATGCGCAAATGCGATTGGGATTTTCGATTGCCTTTGCAAGGTCCATGCTGACCGCAGTGGAGGACGCTGAATCAGTTAAACCGGATTTTTTTGTGTCAGTCCCAAGACTGTTTGAGAAAATTCATGGGGGCATTCTTGCTCAGGTGGCAGCGAGCAGTCGTCTGAAGCAGTCCCTCTTTAACTGGGCTGTCGAAGTGGGCACTGCCGTGAGTAGGTTGATGCAGGAAAACAAGCCGCTTCCCGCCGGACTGATGGTGAAATCCAGCATTGCCCATCGTTTGGTATTTTCGAAACTGCAAAAGAAACTGGGCGGAAACGTGAAAATAATGATTTCGGGGGGGGCACCGCTTCAAAAGGAAATTATCGAATTTTTTCATGCGGCGGGACTGCTGATCATTGAAGGATACGGGATGACGGAGAATGCATCTCTGAGTCATCATAACCGGCTTCATAATTATCGTTTTGGCACAGTGGGATTGCCTTTGGCAGAGACAGAAGTGCTCATTGCCGATGATGGAGAGATTCTGGTGCGGAGTCCGAGTGTGATGAAGGGCTACCTGAATCTGCCCGAGGAAACGGAGAAAGCCATTGACGGCGGCGGATGGCTTCATACGGGGGACATCGGTGAGATAGACAGCGACGGATTTCTTAAAATTACGGATCGTAAAAAGGATATTATTGTCACGTCCGGTGGTAAGAATATTGCGCCGGCGCCGATTGAGGCGCATTTGTCGCGTCTGAAGTATGTCTCCCAGTCGGTGGTGTTTGGAAACCGTCGAAAGTATCTGACAGCGCTTATTACGCTGGATGAAGATGCTGTGAAAGTCTGGGCGAGTGAGCACGGCATCGCATTTAATATGGCGGCGCTGTCCCAAAACAGTGCGTTAAGAAAACTGATTGACGCGGAAATCGTGTCGATGAATCGTCATTTGGAGCAGTATGAAACGATAAAAAAATTCGCAATCGCGCCACACGAATTTTCGATAGCAGCAGGCGAGGTGACCCCCAGTCTGAAACTGCGTCGGAAAATAATTGAGCAGCGGTATGGCCACATGATTGATGCGCTTTATGGTGAATAACAAAAAGTGTTGTCAATGTGCGTATTTCTGGCTTGACGCTCCCACCCTGTTCTGCTAGGAATCTGACGCTGTTCAAAAGACGTACAGCCAGGTTAGAGGCACGTAGCTCAGTGGGAGAGCACTACCTTGACACGGTAGGGGTCGGCAGTTCAATCCTGCTCGTGCCTAATTTGTGGAAGATTTTTCGTTTTTTTAGAAGAGAAACCCCTTCAATTATATTCAAAATGAGTAATACAGAAATACGATACGAAAAAGGAACAGCGGGTGCCTTTCTCGCTGAGAAAGAGCAACTTCGTCACGATACCATCGCCGCCAAAGTGGATGGCAAAGTGATTGACTTGCAGACATCGGTTCAGGACGGCGCAACTGTCGCACCTATTCAGGCCTCAGATGATGAGGCCCAGGAAGTGATTCGACATTCCACCGCACATGTGATGGCCGACGCCGTACAAAGACTGTTTCCCGGTACCAAAGTGACTATCGGACCTTCCATTGAAAATGGATTCTATTACGATTTCGATCGTGACAGTGGTGGGTTTACCGAAGAGGAACTGGCCGATATCGAAAAAGAGATGCAGGCCATTTTAAAGGACAATAAGCCCTTCGTTCGGAAGGTGGTGTCCCGCGACGACGCACGCCGGCTGTTTTCGGGAATGCAGGAAAACTACAAACTGGAACTGCTCGATGCCATTGGTGACGATGTGCCTGTGACCCTCTATTACCACGGGGATTGGGTTGATTTATGCGCTGGGCCACATGTTCCCAATACAAAGTTTATCAAGGCATTTAAATTGCTGTCATCTGCGGGCGCCTATTGGCGGGGAGATGCGAAGAATAAAATGCTGTCGCGAATTTATGGCACCGCCTTTTCTGACAAGAAGGCATTGCGCGCCCATCTGGACGCGTTGGAGGAAGCCAAAAAGCGCGATCACCGCAAACTCGGCAAGGAGCTTGATCTTTTCAGCATTGATGATCAGATAGGCGGCGGCCTGGTGTTGTGGCATCCCAAAGGGGCGATGGTTCGAACCCTGATTGAGAATCACTGGCGCAGTGCTCATATGAAGCATGGCTATGAACTCATCATGACGCCCCATGTGGGACGAAGCAAATTGTGGGAAACATCCGGGCATCTTGAAAACTATGCCGATGATATGTATGCGCCCATGGATATTGAGGGCAATCCCTATTATATCAAGCCCATGAATTGTCCGTTTCACATTGCCATCTATCGCAACTCCCTGAAGTCGTATCGGGATTTACCGTTGCGCTGGGCAGAGCTTGGCACAGTGTATCGATTTGAACGCTCCGGGCAATTGCATGGACTGCTGCGGGTGAGGGGGTTCACCCAGGATGATGCGCATATTTTTATGCGCCTCGATCAGCTCGAAGACGAGATACGGCGTGTTGTCCGTTTTTCTCTGAAGCTGCTTGGTGATTATGGGTTTACCGATCTGGATATTATGGTGGCCACCCGTCCCGAAGAAAAATCGATTGGTGACCCCGCTGTCTGGGAACAGGCGGAAGCTGCGTTGAAATCCGGACTTGAAGCAGAGGGGGTGGCATATACCATCGACGAAGGTGGCGGGGCATTTTATGGCCCCAAAATTGACGTGAAGATAAAGGATGCCATTGGTCGGGTATGGCAGTGCTCGACGGTGCAGGTGGACTTCAATCTGCCGGAGCGATTTGATTTGTCCTATATCGGAGAGGATTCCGGAAAGCATCGTCCCGTGATGATTCACCGCGCGCTGTTGGGCTCGATAGAACGGTTTTTTGGCATTATGCTCGAGCATTATGCCGGTGCGTTTCCCATGTGGCTTGCACCGGTTCAGGTGTCTCTGCTGACCGTTGCGGACCGTCACGTGGAATTTGCGCGCAAACTCGAAAGTGCGCTCCGGGAAAAGCAATTCAGAGTGACAGTAAATACTGACAACGAAAAGCTGGGGGCTAAAATTCGTCAGACGAGACTTGCGCGTATTCCGGCAATGGCGGTGATAGGTGATCGGGAAGTGGAGGAGGGTGGGGTCTCTCTTAAAACGAGGGCTGATGGTGATTTGGGCTTTATGGATGTGGAAAAATTTATCCAGTTTTTGGAAGAAAAAGCGGCAGCGCCCGAAATTTAATGTAATATTGCGACAAAGCATCCTGTATAGTAAACTGCAGGTTAATCATCGATAATGACAAGGGACTGTAAAGGTCCTTTTTTAAAGGAGAGAAAGTTATTCAGACACGGCAATCATCATCATCGGCTTCCAGCAAGAAGCGGCCTCAGAAAACGCGTATAAATGAAATGATTCGCAGGCCCGAAGTTCGGTTGATCAATCCCGACGGACAGCAGTTGGGGATTTACACCACGCGACAGGCCATGGCTATTGCACAGGAGATGAGTCTCGACCTTGTGGAAATCAGTCCCAACGCCAAGCCGCCGGTTTGTCGAATCATGGATTACGGCAAGTACAAGTACGAGCAGAAGAAGCAGGCGCAGGCAGCCAAGAAGAATCAGAAGACCATTGAGGTTAAGGAAGTTAAAATGCGTCCCAAGACGGATACGCATGACTTTGAATTTAAGGTTAAACATATTCGCCGCTTTATCGCTGAAGGTAACAAGACCAAGATTACAGTTCGGTTTCGCGGCCGCGAGGTGGCACATCCTGAGATGGCGGCCCTGTTGCTGGATAAAGTGGTCGATGCTGTGAAGGATATTGC
Source organism: Deltaproteobacteria bacterium (assembly GCA_016937015.1). Lineage (GTDB taxonomy): Bacteria > Myxococcota_A > Polyangia > JAAYKL01 > JAAYKL01 > JAFGXQ01. Next base: position 13,431 of record JAFGWT010000400.1, read on the forward strand.
CGAAGTACAGCAGCGCTATCAGCTGGAAGGGAAAGCGATGACGACCATTCTGGCACCATCTGGAAAGGTATCCGCGCAGGCACTCGAACGACAAATGACCGATAGCGAGCCTGACCCCGCCGAAAATGAGTAGATTGCAATAAAATTATTGATTTTTTTTTCTTGCACTGTGTTGTAAGGACGTGTAAACACGGTTACCCGTCATCGTCTGTTGACGATGAAAAAGGGATTTGGAAAAGTAAACTATTTTTAATAGGGAAATACTATGCCGAAAATGAAAAGTAATAGAGCGGCAGCAAAAAGATTCCGCAAAACAGCAAAAGGAAAAGTTCGCTGCGCCAGGCCGTTTCACAGTCACATTCTGACCAAGAAATCTACCAAGAGAAAACGGAACCTCCGTAAGGAAACCATCGTTGACAAAGGTAGTGAACGGCAGGTTCGCAGGCTCCTGCCTTATCTGTAGGTCGTAAGATCTCACGGACAGGCGAATTCCTGAACACGCAAAAGGAGCGTTACAATGGCTAGAGTTACCAGAGGATTTAAATCACGTAAGAGACGCAACAAAATTTTGAAGCGCGCCAAAGGCTTTTTCGGATCGCGCAGCAAAATGTACAAAGCAGCTTATAATGCGGTTATGCACGCTCAAATGGACGCGTACATTGGCCGCAAACTGCGCAAGAGAGACATGCGCAAGCTTTGGATTACCCGCATTAACGCGGCTGCGCGTCTGAACCAAATCAGCTATTCCAAACTGATGGGTGGCTTGAAAAAAGCCGGTATCGATTTGAACCGTAAGGTTTTGTCCGATATCGCAATCGAAGACCCGGCGGGGTTTGCCGCTATCGTGTCACAGGCTCGCGGCTAGTAACCGCGGCAAATGACTTGTCCCTTCCTGTAACAAATCAACAAACTGAAGTATTGGGAGTTTGCTATGGATCCTAAAGAGATCATTGCCAAACTGCAACTGTTGACCGGGCAGTTCGCAGAAGAATTGCAGAAACAATCCACAGAACAGGCTATTCGGGATTTGCAGGCCGCGTTTCTTTCCAAAAAAGGAAAAATCGGAGAACTGCAAAAATCCCTTGGGCAGTTGTCTCCTGACCAGCGAAAAGATGTTGGGCAGGCGTTCAATACGGCCAAACAGGCCATTACACAGTCTGTTGCCGATGCCATTGATGGATTGGTAAAGCGCGCGGAAGACGTTTATCTGAGCGAATATTTCGATGTCACTCTGCCCGGGCGGGCGGGGGCGAAGGGGTCGATGCATCCAATCAGTATTGTGATGTATGACATCGTGGATGTGTTTACTTCCATGGGCTTTGACGTTGCTCAGGGGCCGGAAGTGGAGACCGACGAGTTCAACTTTGCCAAATTGAATTTTCCGGATGACCATCCCGCAAGAGATATGCAGGATACCCTGTTTGTGGAAGAGGGGAAAATCCTGCTTCGGACGCATATGTCGCCGGTGCAGATTCGCTCCATGATGGCCAGGCCATTGCCGATTCAAATCGTTGCGCCCGGTGCGGTATTCAGGCGCGACGATGACCCTACCCATAGTCCGATGTTCTTTCAGATAGAAGGGCTGCTGGTGGACAAGGGCGTCCATTTTGGTCATTTAAAAGGCGTGCTCAATACCTTCATTCATCAGATTTTCGGTGCGGATGTGCAAATGCGGGTTCGTCCAAGCTTTTTCCCGTTCACTGAGCCGTCGGTCGAAGTTGATATACAGTGTATTTACTGCAAGGGGGAAGGATGTCGACTGTGTTCACAGACGGGATGGATTGAGATTCTGGGAGCGGGGATGGTGGACCCAAATGTGCTTGAAGGTGTGGGTATTGACTCCGAAATCTACAGTGGCTTTGCTTTCGGTCTCGGTGTGGACCGCGTGGCCATGCTCAAGTACGAAGGCATTTCGAGTATCAAGCTCTTTTACGAAAACGATCCCCGTTTTCTTGAAAGGTTCAGGAGGTAGACCATGCTGGCGAGTTATAAGTGGCTTTGTGAATTGGCTGGATTTTCACCCTCTGCCAAAGCGCTCGAAGAAAAATTTACGTTTTCCGGTCTTGAGGTTGCCGGTGTGGTTCATCGCAGATCTGAGTTTGACAATATCGTGATTGCCCGTGTGATTGAGAAAAGCGCTCATCCGGACAGCAAAAAGCTGAGCCTCGTAAAAGTGGATGACGGCAATACCGTATGGCCGGTGGTGTGCGGCGCGGCCAACTGCCCCACAGCAGGGGGCATGGTGGTGCTGGCCAGAGAAGGTGCACGATTTGGCGATATGGTGATTGAGCCGCGTAAAGTTGGCGGCTATGAGTCATTCGGTATGCTGTGCAGTGAGACGGAACTGAATCTGGGGCCTGAGAGCGATGGCATTATTGTGCTTGATGATATGGATGTGCCACTGGGGACGCCAATTGTGGATGCGCTGGATTTGGAGGACTGGATTTTCGAGCTGGAAGTCACCCCTAACCGGCCGGATGCCCTGTATCATCGCGGACTGGCCCGGGAGATGTGTGTGCTCTTTGGCAAACTCTATGCCCCCAGTGAACGGACAGCGGCGCCGGCTGCCGGCAGGGATACGAGGGATGTCATTGCGGTGGAAGTGCTGAGTAATGCGGGGTGCCCCCGATACGCGGCGTCGGTAGTGGAGAACGTAACGGTAAAGCCCAGTCCCTTCCCATTGCGGTATCGGTTGCATAATCTGGGTGTTCGTCCGATTTCAAATCTGGTGGATATGACCAATTCCATTTTAATGGAGTACGGGCAGCCACTGCATGCGTTTGATTTGGACAAACTTGAGGGCAGCAAAATCGTTGTGCGGCAGGCTTCCAATGGCGAACAGATGACCACGCTGGATGAGATGACGCGCACGTTTTCGGAGTCTGATTTGCTTATCTGCGACGGGGGCAGGCCGATTGCCGTTGCCGGGGTAATGGGCGGTCTTGATACGGAAGTAACCGCTGAAACCAAA
>JAFGWT010000401.1 GCA_016937015.1 Deltaproteobacteria bacterium
TCAAAAAACGTTTTTGCGCGTCATCCAGGAAAGGCGCTTTCGTCCGGTAGGCGGCAGAAAGGAGGTTATCAGCAATTTCAGTCTGGTCGCCGCAACAAATCGAAATCTTGATAAGATGGTTCAAAATGGACAATTCAGACACGATCTGCTGCATCGCCTCAAAACCATTCAATTGTTCCTCCCCCCTCTGCGTGACCACAAGGAGGACATTATGGCTTTAACGCAGCACTATGTTAGCCAGTTCTGTCTTAACCACAATATGCCTGTGAAAGGGTATACGCCAGAATTCTTTGGCGTGCTTAAGCAGTACAACTGGCCGGGAAATGTCAGAGAACTGAACCAGTCGCTTGAACTGGCAATTACTTCGGTCGGTGCCGGTCCGCTGCTTTATCCAAAAGATTTACCAATTGAAATTCGAGCTCAGCTGGCGCGGGATTCAGTACCGCCGCCTGCCCCTGATAATCTAATGCAAAATTCGATTGATAATGAACAATCCTTTCCGTTTCTGGAAAAGTTTCGAGCCGCTGCGGTGATTGACGCTGAGTGTGCGTACCTCACGAAAATAATGAAACATGTTGAGGGAAATGTCACAACAGCCATCAGCCTTTCCGGACTTTCCCGCGCGCGATTTTACGCACTTTTGAAAAAGCATTATATGACGTCATCCATTCGTTCCCAGTAACGCTCGTTTACTCTGCAATATTTAAGTTGATTCTCATCAGACAGGATTCCAATCCCGGACAATGGGACACAAGCGCCGGCAAAGCTGTGTTGTTGATGACGCAGCTGGTAATTTCAAAACTATTTGATGGCATGGATACTGCACTGTTTAAATTACATCATGGTGATATTCTCATTTGCAGTGACATTTATATCACAGCAAGACTGCACACTGTGAAACAGGAGATGCAATGCAGGTTCAAACTGTCGGACTTCTTTTTCTCGGTTCAATGCTCATCGTCGCATTGTTTATATTAATACGCGCCACATTTTTCGTTGTAAAACGGCAAACAATTGCTATCGTCGAGCGCTTTGGTCAATTTGTCAGAACAGTCCCGTCTGGGTTACACGCCAAATATCCTTTTATGGAGCGTATCGCCGGGATTGTGAATGTGCGTATTCAGCACTCGAATGTGGCAGTTGAAACAAAAACAGAAGACGACATACCTATTCGAATCGCTATATCAGTTCACTACCATGTTTTACCGGAAAAAGCATACGACGCATTTTATTCTCTCGATGAAGTTCATGGAAAAATCAGCTCCTGCTTATCGGGAATTGTTTGCATCATGGTCCCAAAAATGAAATTGAATGCGGTATTCAAAGAAAAAGCAAACTTTTCAATTCTTCTGCAAAACGAGTTGCGACAAGTGATGGCGGGGTTTGGATATGGCATTTTATTGCCGTCAGTAACAGGCATCAAACCCGGCACCCGGATAGCCATGTCATCAGACGATACTGACAGCGCGCATCGATTGCAGTTAATGGCAGAAAATCAGAGTGAAACAAATTTAAACGAAGAAGCGATCGGAGCATTGAAAAGTGCAGCGTTACATGTTGGTGCAACCGGTGGTCAATATGGCCTGCGCCGCAGATCTGAACACAAAGTGACCAAAACCGCCGGCCGTAATAAAGCATTGATCGACATGGCTAAGGAAATACGTCATGAGTGAACGGAAAAATCATGTACCCGGTAGCATTCCTTGCTTAGGCTTTCATACTGAAAAGGATATTCGTTATACAGTATCGTTCAGAGAGAATAGCGGAAAGCCAGAAAAAGAAGCCCCGTCGCTAATTGAAAAATACAAATTGGGAAATACTCATGTGCGTCGTCTTCAGGCCGAAAAAACAGTCTACGCTTCGGGGTTATCAGACGCCGCATCGCAGATGACAAGACTTAATAGAATCGCTGTGCTTGGAAATTACCTGCCACGACAATGCGGAATTGCAACATTCACAACACATTTGAGTGAATCAATCAGCTCTGAGTTCCCATTGGTCAATTGCTTCGTACTTGCCATGAACGATTCGGATCGCCGCTACGCATATCCGGAAATGGTTCGGTTTGAAATCGAAGCGGCGAATATATCGTCATATCACCGCGCCGCGGATTTTTTAAATGTGGGAGACGTGGATTTGGTATCTGTACAGCATGAGTATGGCATTTTCGGTGGTAAGGCGGGCAGTCACGTGCTTGCTATGCTTAGAGAATTGCGCATGCCGATTGTCACCACTCTGCATACTGTACTTGCCTCACCCAATCGTCTGCAGCGTCTCGCCATGGACGAGATTACACAGATTTCTGAGAGAGTGGTGGTGATGAGTGAATACGGCGCCACATTGCTTCAGGAAGTTCATGGCGTCTCGGAGGAACGGATCGATGTCATACCACATGGGATTCCAAATCTTCCTGACGCCGTGCGCAGCAAAAACAAGCTTGGCGTCGAGGGGAAGTCGGTTATTCTCACATTTGGGTTGCTCGCTCCCGATAAGGGAATCGAAGGTGTCATTGATGCCCTGCCGGCTATTCTGGCACAATACCCGCATGCGCTATACATTATTCTGGGCGTAACACATCCGCATGTGAAGGAGAAAAACGGTGAAGCCTATCGTGTCATGCTCGAAAATCGAGCGGCAAGGCTGGGCGTGGATTCGAGCGTTGTGTTTCATAATCGCTTTGTGAGTCAGGCGGAACTCAACAGTTTCATTTCCGCTGCAGACATCTACATTACGCCATATCTCAATCCGGAACAGATTACCTCGGGAACTCTCGCATATGCATTGGGGTCAGGCAAGGCTGTCATTTCAACTCCTTATGCATATGCGCGTGAGCTTTTGGCAGACGGCCGAGGCGTTCTGGTGCCATGGCCCAAAGATGACCATGAGGGCATATCAAACGCAGTTATCGGCATACTCGGCAACGAGAACAGACGCGCCACATATCGGAAACTCGGAACCGCCTATGGTCAGAAAATGCGCTGGCCATCTGTGGCGCGCGCATACATGACGAGTTTTGAAAAAGCACTTACGAGCAAAGCCCGTCATCTTCAAACGACTTTTCATGTCCAAACGCTTGCAGATCGCCCAATTGGTTTGCCTGAAGTTAAACTCGATCACCTGACGCTGCTGAGTGACGATACGGGGATTCTTCAACATGCCGCCTTCAGCATTCCACGCTACGACGACGGATATTGTCTTGACGACAATGCCCGCGCGTTCCTGCTGACATCTCTTATTGAAGAGATTGGTGACATAAATGTAAAAACAACTCGTGTGCTTGCTTCGCGATATCTGGCCTTTATGGTCCATGCCTTCGACAACAGCTCTGGCAGGTTTAGAAATGTCATGTCTTATTCCAGACAATGGTTGGATAGTCATGGTTCAGAGGACAGCCATGGCCGTGCCCTGTGGGCGCTTGGTTCAGTGATTGGACACGCTGACGCACCGGGACGTAGAAATCTGGCTGACACACTGTTTCATAGCGCGTTGCCTGCCATCTCATTTTTCACAAGCCCCAGAGCATGGGCGTATGCGCTCCTTGGCATGGACGAGTATCTGTGCATTTTCGGAGGCGATCGCGATGTGGAACTGCTTTACAGGGAAAATTCCTTGAAGCTTTTCGATCTTTATCAAAGAAACAGTACCCCGGAGTGGCCATGGTTCGAGGAACGGGCGACCTATTGCAACGCGCGCCTGTCGCAGGCGCTTCTGCTATCCGGCGCCAGAATGGAACATTCGGCGATGATCAAAGCGGGAGTACAGTCCCTTGAGTGGCTATCAGAAATTCAGACTTCACGCCAGGGCGAGGGATGTTTCGCGCCAATCGGCTCTAACGGCTTCTATCAAAAGGGCGGCACCAGCGCCGCTTTCGATCAGCAGCCGGTCGAAGTCTGCGCAATGATTTCTGCATGCTTAACGGCAACGGTTGTAACCGGAGAAGGTCATTGGATGACAAAGGCCCAAAATGCGTTCAACTGGTTTTTGGGACAAAACCGATTACAGCAGCCGCTTTATGATGCGTCTACAGGCGGCTGTCGAGACGGGCTGCATGCAGATCGCCCCAACGAGAACCAGGGGGCGGAGTCGACGCTTTCGTTCCTTATGGCGCTTTGTGAAATGCGGGCTGCCACCCTCATTAGGCAACCCAATATTATTGAATCGACTGGTTCGCAATCAACGGAGACCAATTTATGAACGGCCAAAAAGATGTATTGTACCCTGCTCTTTTTCATCGACATCCTGCGAATCCGATTATAACAGCCGCAGACTGGTCTTATCCTGCACATACCGTATTTAA
>JAFGWT010000402.1 GCA_016937015.1 Deltaproteobacteria bacterium
CGGTTCCCTCCACCTCAAAGGAGATGGTGTATTGCCCAGGCGCCGTATCTCCGGCGTCATCGCCGGTCACATACTGAAACGGACCATCCGTCATGGGACAATCCGGGAGACTGCCCGAGCCGCCAATCAGTCCATTGTTGTTGGTCAGTTGGACCCGGTCCACCACTGTATCCCCGGCGGGATTGACAATGGTGACCCAGATGTCATTGCCGCTGTTGTTGTTCCCGGCGACGATGTTGATGACCTCACCCACCTCAGTAATGTAAACCTTCAACGTGGTTCCGGTGCGATCACCGTTCATGTTGAAATCCTCGACAATTAAATCCTGATTCGCCCCCACCTGGTAGGTGCCTTCCGCCCGAGTCAGCCCGGCGTACCCCAATATAACGACCGCAACTGACACCAGTGTCAGGTAGCGCAACAGAACCGCTGAATGCTTAAACATGGAATCTCCTTCATGGAAAAAGGTTTTCTCAATTACAAGGGGCTGGCGTAAGGACGCAACAGAAATACGGAACAGCTATAATAATACACAAATATGCCAAATACATATCGGTACATAATATACGCTTCGGGTTTTTGGATTGAGATGCTATGGCTTTTGCGCTGTGGCCATAGAATGGTTATTTGGAACATGAACCTGAAATGCCAACCCCGAACACAACTGGTTTGGAGAAAACGGAATACGAATACAATGACACAGAACAGAGAAACACAGGTACTCGATGCCCTGCGGGTGATCATGGATCCCGACCTGGGCAAGGACATCGTATCGCTGGGATTCATTAAGAATCTGGTGATCAATGATGGCAGCGTTTCATTTGATCTCGAGCTGACTACCCCGGCTTGTCCGGTCAGGGATCGGTTTGTCACCCAGTGTAAGGACGTACTGGCACAGCTGGACTGGGTCACGCAGACAAACGTGACGCTCACGGCCCAAAAACGCAAAACCAAAGTGGCGGACACCGCCGCCGGGCTTAAACAGGTCAGCCGCATTGTCGGTGTTTCCAGCTGCAAGGGGGGCGTCGGCAAATCCACAGTGGCAGTCAATCTCGCGTTTGCACTGTCCCGCAGCGGGGCCAAGGTGGGCCTCCTCGATGCGGACATATACGGACCAAGTCTGCCCACTCTGGTATCCACGCCGGGAGTGACGGGACTGGTTCAGCGAGAAGGTCTGATTGTCCCAATTGAACACAGCGGTGTAAAACTCATGTCGTTTGGATATGCCGTGGCCGAGGGCAAAGCCGCCATTATGCGCGGCCCCATGGTCAGCGGGGTAATCAATCAGCTGGCCACCACCACCGACTGGGGGGAATTGGATTATCTGATTGTGGATATGCCGCCCGGTACAGGGGATATTCAACTCACGCTGACCCAGCAGCTTAAATTTGATGGGGCGGTGATCATCACCACGCCGCAAAAACTCAGTTTCGTCGACGTGGTCAAAGGCATCCAGATGTTTGATGCGGTCCAGGTGCCCACCCTGGCGATTGTCGAAAACATGGCCTATTTTGTATGCGATGGCTGCGACAAGAAGCACCGCATCTTTGGCGAAGGCGCCCTTCCCCGTCTCAAGGCCCAGTATGGTATTGAGAATACCTTCGAGATTCCGCTTCTTCCCGAAGTGTCGACTCAGTGTGACGCGGGAACGCCAACGGTTCTGGCGGCGCCGGATTCTGAACTGGCCGGCATGTACCAGGCGGTGGCGGACAGCGTGGTGCGCGAAATTCAGAAAACCGACAGTGGCGCGCTTCCCAAACCGTCAGTGACCTATTCAAAAAAAGACGGCATCGTTTTAAAGCACGGCGACAGTATCGTTAAAACAGTATCGCCCGCGGATTTGCGGCGCCGCTGTGCCTGCGCCTCGTGCCGGGACGAATTTACCAATGACCCCATCCTCGATCCCGCATCTGTTCGCGAAGATATTGAACCCGTTTCCATTCGCCCCATGGGAAACTACGCCGTCGCCATCGAATGGTCCGATGGTCACACATCGTCAATCTACCCTTACGAAAAAATCTGAAATCTGAATCGCTGACTACGGCAGTTGCGGTGGTTCCGGGGTGCAGGGGGGATTTTCGTAATGAAAAAAGTCTGTGACGAGACCCTGGGATTTTTCGACCACCAGTACTTTATTCACCCACAAGGCGCAATCGCAAATATCACACCATGTAAAGTCGTGGACATACACATCCAGCCAAAGTCCCCCATCAACGGCTGAAAATCGATACGACACGGCGGGTTGATCCTCAAGCAGGACACCTTCAAGGGTTTGATTAACAAGAACAAGCTGCTGCGACTCCCAGTCAATATCGTCCAGTTCAGGGTAACTGTTTTGGGTAGATTCAACAAACGCGGTATATTCTTCGAGAGATGCAATCACCCTGTCTCCATATCCCTCCAGGCTGTCAATAACAAGTTCTGAGTATTGCACAGAAACCGGGGTGTTGACTCTCGCGGCATTCCCGTCGACGCATGAAGTCGATGATGGATAACACGATTCCTCCTCGGTTTCTCTCTCAGTTGCGGAATCTGTTCCCGTATCAGCACCGGTATCGCTGGATGTCTCTGTGCCCGTGGCGGTATCTGCACTCGTTTCGGTATCTGTCGCTGTGTCTGTGCCGGTGTCTGGATCAGTCTCAATATTCGCGTGGGTGTTCGAGTCAGTATCCGGTGCTGTTTCAGTCACTGATTCAGAGCCTGTATCAGAATCTGCTGTATCGTTGCCCCCTGTTGCTGTTTCAGTCACTGATTCAGAGCCTGTATCAGCGCCAGTATCAGAATCTGCTGTATCGTTGCCTTCTGTTGCTGTTTCAGTCACTGATTCAGAGTCTGTATCAGAATCTGCGCTGTTGCCCCTCGTCGTCGTGTCAGCAATGGCGGAATCGTCTGCGTCCGTCGCCCTGTCGGTTTGGGCAGCCTCTTCATTTTCGGAATCGTTCTTTTCGGTTCCACTGCTCTGATTGCATCCCCAAAGCAATATGGCTGCGACCACAAGTCCAATATTAAAACAAGCCAAAGTTTTCATTCTGTTCCCCCTTAAAATGCATCATTGGGATAACCCCGTTCATCCAATAACAAGCGATTTACAATGGATGTATACTGTAATCAGTGCTCGGGGCGCTTTAAGCCAAACCTGCACAAATCTTACATTTGTTGATATATTTATCATAAAAGTAATGTTTAATCGAGTCCATTGAGTAATTTTGTTTCGGGAAAGCCGGGAAATTTTGCAATCGCAGACGAAATATCGTGCTAATAAGTAAAAAAATCATCATATTGGCAGTTGCATCAATGCTTTTATGCGTGTCTCAGAGCACGGTCGCTCAGGAGAAAACGCCGATTCAGGTCGACAAAAGCAAGGTGAAATCTCTCGCATTGGTCAGACTTGTTTTCGAAGCCCATGACGATAACCACACTTCATTAATCTGCCCTTACAAAAAAATCTGAAAAAGAAAAAAACTGCCCGGAACGCAGCAGCAAGGGTGTGGCACCAGGTCTGGTCAGGGCTCCGGATTACGCATTTCGTCATTCCCAACTCGAGAGACTGTCGATAAATGAGTCTGCCACTTATAAACTCAGCGACATCATCACGTCGTCCCCGCGACGGCGGGGACCCAGCGACGTCGTCCCCGCGACGGCGGGGACCCAGAGAAGGATGCCCCGGGGTGGCTATCGA
>JAFGWT010000403.1 GCA_016937015.1 Deltaproteobacteria bacterium
AAAGCATCCGCCCAGGTGATGTGCTGCTTTGCAATCCCACCGAAAAACCCGTACTGCATCGTGTCGCGCGCAAGTCCTTTGGCGACGCCCCGCATCTCGTTTTAAAAAGCGACGTGGGACACCAGATGCATCACGTGGCTGCGACGCAGGTGGTTGGGCGCCTTGTGGCGGTGAAACAAAGCCGGCTGAGGTTACTCAAATGGTCAGCGCGGGCAATGTTAAAATCCGCAGCACTTGCGCTTCTCCCCCAGTTGGTGAATCGGCGTCCCCGTCGATTGCCCCTTTGATTTCCTTTCCTGTTAATTTTGAACGCTTTCATGTATAACCCGCTGCATGAAAACACGATTAATTATTCTGTTTGTGTGCGTGGTTGGCCTGCTATGGTCCTGTGGCGGAACGCAGCCAGCCGACGCACCGCCACTTGAACCCGCCGCTGACACCGCACCTGCGATTACATCCACTCCTGTTGGACCGCAGCGAATTTCGCCGTCACATCCAATGATTCGTTACACCGGGCGGGTGGATACACGCGATCCCGAGGCAGTGTCGTTTTCTTATCCTGGGGTGAGCATCCGCGTGCGCTATACCGGATCTGAACTGAGGGTGATTCTGGATGACAACGCAACCACGCAGTCAGAAAACAACACCAATTATTTCAGCGTGATTGTCGATGGTGCGAAGCCGGTGCGGATGAAAACAACACCGGAACAAAAAGAATATATCCTGGCCAGAAAACCTGGAGATGGGGAACATGAAGTCGAGCTGTTCAAGCGTTCGGAAAGCAGTCACGGTGCCAATCTTAATGAAGGCAAGGTCACCGTTCGCGGTTTTATTATCGATGGCGGCGCCGAGATGCTGCCGCCTGTTGAGCGGAAACTGAAAATGGAGTTTATCGGCGATTCCATTACGTGTGGTTACGGCAACGAGTTGTCGGTGGATAATCCAGACAACTATCATTTTACCACTTTGAATTCCAACGCCTGGAATGCGTGGGGCGCCATAGCGGCCCGCAGACTGGATGCATCATATGTCGCGGTGGCATATTCCGGTCGAGGCGTGGTTCGCAACTACAGCGGCATTGAAGCGCCAACCATACCGGATATGTACCTGACCACCCTTCCCGATGATCCCGATTCTGACCAATGGGATCCCGCAAGATATCAGCCCGACATTGTGGTTATCAACCTGGGCACCAACGATTTTTCCATTGGGCTGAAACCGGGGAAGGCGCTCGACGAACTCGAAAAGCAATATGGGCTTCGCTATGAAACGTTTTTGCAGGAGCTGCTTGGATTTTATCCCGGCGCCACATTTATTATCGCAGTCGGTCCCATGCTCTCTGACGAGTTCCCCAAAAAATACAAAGCCCTCACCCGCGTGCGCCGCGCGCTTCAAAAACTGGTTAAAAGTTTTAAAGACACTGGCAATTCGAATGTCCATTTTCTGGAGCTGGCCCAGCAGCATGGACCGTTTGGCGAAGACTATCATCCCACCGTCGCCACCCATGGGCGAATGGCTGACGAACTGATCGCTTTTATTGAAAGTCTCGAATCAGAGTAACACCTTTGCGGCGGTCGCCCAAACTGTGTTGACCCGCCGTTTTCATGGACATGACTACCGCCCATGCAACAGATTTCCCCATCTCATCCTTTAATCAGATATACAGGCCGTGTGGATTTCAGCAATCCGCTGGGGCCAGTGTTTTCGCATTCCGGCGTGAGTATTCGCATTCGCTTTACGGGGCGTCGGCTGCATATACGGCTCGACAATCCTGCGATTCATCGGGCGCCGGATATCACCAATTATTTTAATGTGGTTGTTGACGGCGCTGCGCCGGTGATGCTCCAGACCACATCGGAACAGAAGTCATATGTACTTGCCAAAAATCTCGCAGATTGCGGCGAACATGAGGTCGTGCTTTTTAAACGCACCGAAAGCAGTCCAGCTGAATATCCCAATGCCGGCAAGGTGACTGTGCGCGGGATTTCAATCGACGATGGCGCGACCCTGTTGCGAACAAAAGAACAATCTCTGCGGATGGAATTTATAGGAGATTCGATTGTGTGCGGATATGGCAATGGTCTCTCGAAAGCGGACCCAATCGAAGACCATTACACCACACTGAACGCCAACGCCTGGATGGCTTTTGGTCCCATTGCCGCCAGAGCCATGAATGCGGCGTATGTGGCAGTGGCATATTCGGGCCGGGGCATGGTACGCAATTTTGGTGGCAGAAAAGGGCAGACAGTGCCCGATATGTACCTGTGCACCATTCCGGATGACCCCGGTGCGGCCCCATGGCGCCCCGAATTTTATGTGCCTGACATAATCGTAATCAATCTGGGGACTAATGATTTTTCAGAGGGCGTAGGCCCCCAGGAAGCGCTGGATGCTCTGGAAATGCGGTTTGCTGCCCGGTATCAGTCTTTCATCGAGGAACTGACTGGCTATTATTCGAATGCCACGTTCATACTCACAGTCGGCCCTATGATCTCCGACCAGTTCCCTGCTGAATATTTCGCCCAAAAAAGGGTTCGACGAACATTGAAGGCGCTGGTGGCGCATTTTCGATCGCGGGGTTATTCAAATGTTCACTGGCTTGCATTTCCTCGGCACAGGGCACCATTTGGCGAAGATTATCATCCCACAATTGCCACTCATCGGAAAATGGCGAATCGGTTGGTCAGGTTCATTGAGTCACTGAAACACCCCAATAGTCCCCAGAGGTAACTTTATCGCCCCCCATCTCATAATTTCGACATCCAGGTCATTAACTGATAACCATACCTGCCGTTGTCTGATTTATAAAGTTTGAGGTGGAGGCACTTCAATGTCTCCTGTTGAATCAAGGAGAGGCGCATGGCGATTATTTGGGATAAATCCTGGGAAATTGGGTTGAAGGATATTGATGCCCAACACAAACAACTGGTGGATATCATCAACGAGTTGGGTGAGGCGATGAAATCGCGCAAAACCAACGATGTACTTTCAAAGGTGCTCAAGGAACTCGATGACTACACTCGAAAACATTTTGCTTTTGAAGAGGCGATGATGAAGCGCTTCGGGTACGAAGACCTGGTGGCGCACAAGCCGCTCCATACCAAATTCATTCAGCAGATAAAGGATTTCAGGCAGCAGGTGGACGATGGGAGCATCTCTGTGGGCGTAAAAATGTTTAACTTTCTGGGGGATTGGCTCAGGGGACACATTCGCGGCACGGACACGCAATATGTGGAGGTGGTCAAAGCAAAAGGGGCGAAGTAACCAGAAGGTCTTACAGCCGAATCACACCGTACATCCACCCGCCTCTCCGGTACACCCGAACCAGCATGTCGTCGCCCTTTTTAAGGGATTTCACTGCGGCCCTGAAATCGTCTATTCCGCCAATATCCCGACGATTGACTTCAACAATGATATCACCTCGGCTGAGCGCTTTGGCCGCGTTGCTGTCCGAATTCACATTGGTCACCACCACACCACCGGATACGGATTCCGCGCCCAGCTGCTGTCTTATATCAGCGTCCAGCGGCGCCACCTGAAAGCCCAGGGTGACATCGGCGTTCAGGGATTCATCACCGTTACTGTCACTGCTGCTGCCAATAGCGCTTATACCGTCCGGCATCGTACCGATTTTAACCGTAACTGTTTTTTTGGCCCCGTCGCGAACAATGTCAAACGGATAGGTCTTCTCCGGCCTCAGCGATGCGACCATTGCGGGCAGCTCACGGGCACTGTTTAAACTTTTACCATTGACGGCGATGATGACGTCCCGTTCCTGGAGTCCCGCTTTTTGTCCCGGTGATCCTTCGTTGACCTGTGTGACCAGTGCACCTTTATTATTTTTAAGTTTGAGCACCTTTGCCAGGGTGTCATCGAGAGGCTGAAACACAATCCCCAGCCATCCCCGAACCACTTTGCCCTTTTCCTTGATGGAATCAATCAATCCTTTGGCCAGGTCAGATGGAATGGCAAAGCCAATGCCCTGACCATTGCGGGAAATTGCGGTGTTGATGCCCACCACTTCGCCCGAAAGATTGAACAGTGGGCCGCCGGAATTGCCGGGATTGATTGATGCGTCCGTTTGGATGAACTCGTCATACGGTCCGGCGCCAATGACACGCTCTTTGGCGGAAACGATACCTGAAGTCACCGTGTGGTCGAGCCCGAACGGATTACCAATGGCAACAACGTGATCGCCAACCTTCAATTTCGCTGATTCACCAAATTGAACAATGGGAAGATTATCAGCATCTTTCAATCTTAACAGCGCCACATCCGTGCGTTCATCAGATCCCACCACTTTGGCGGAGAATGATCGGTCATCTGACAGCGTCACTTCGATTTCATCGGCACCGTCAACCACATGATGGTTGGTTACCACATACCCGTGAGTGTCGATGATAAAGCCGGAGCCCATCGCTTTTTGCGCATAATCCGGTACACTGTCTGGGTCAGGGCCGCCAAAGCCACGGTCCCTTGGACCAAAAAAGAAGTCAAACAGACTGGACGGACCACCGAAGCCGCGCATCTTCAGCTTTTTTGAGATTTTAATGTTCACAACCGCCGGGCTTACTTTTTCAACCAGAGGCGCCAAAGAAATTTTAGGGTCGTAACTGAGAGGGGTCAACGGCGCTTTGTTTGTCCTGGCCACTGTGCCCTCGTGATGTTTCTTCCCGGATGCGCCGCATGCCACTGTAGCTATCAGACCAACTGCGAGCAGCGCGAAAATGCTGCGGGATAAATGACTGCGGGTTTGACTAAAAAATTTCATTTTAACCTCCATCTTACTTTCTCGCTGGGGTCAACAACTTTACCAGTCCGTTTATTTCCACAAATTTCGAACAGTTGCTATTATTTCGCAATGATCAGGAACATTAACCTTTTTATTCTGGGCTTGCTGCTGGTGGGGATAGGGGCGGCGCTGCGCCACGGCGAACGGCTTGGACTATCCCACGTACTGAGCGAATTGCCCGCCAGTACGCCTGCTGTGCTGCTGGCGCCCCGAACGTGGGTATTGGTGGGGGGAGTGCTGATGCTGGCCAGCCTTATTGCCGGAACATCCATTCGGTTCCGCAGACGTCGCGCTCGCGAGAAATTCGAAGCGGTGCCCCTGGACCGCATTGATGCAAAAGTGAAGCAGTGGTGTCGGACAGCGGAACCGGATGTACCGCTGCTTGTGGACTACCTTGTGTTCCAGGCGATTCGTCACGGGGCGTCGGATATTCACTTCGACCCAGGCGCATCGGGGCTGGAAGTCAAATATCGGCTGGAAGGGATGGTGCATCCGGTGACGTTGCTGGCGCGTCACCTGGGCACGCGAATCGTTAATCGACTCAAGGTGTTGTCAAATCTGGTAATTTACAAGGATCAGACCCCTCAGGATGGCCGGTTTGACCGAACAGATGATGAAGATTTTCAGACCGCTCAACTGAAGCGCTCAGGGCTGTCCAAGACCGATTTCCGCATCGCGTTTATGCCAACGCTTCACGGTGAACGAATAGTCATTCGCATCCTCGGGTCACGGGGCGAAGAGTCAAACCTGCGAACACTGGGTATGAGTGACAGGGACCTGAGCACCATTCAGCGACTGGTGGCCCAACCTCAGGGAATGATCATTCTGACTGGACCCACCGGTTCAGGAAAAACCACCACTATTTTTGCCGCGCTTCAGGAGATTCTGACCCAATCAGAAAAGCAGCGCTCCATCGCCACGCTTGAAGATCCCATTGAGTTTGATGTTGCCAACATCAATCAATCGCAAGTGGACGAGAAGCGAGACTTCACGTTCGAAAAGGGTCTTCGCGCCATCCTTCGACAGGATCCGGACGTGATCATGGTGGGGGAGATACGGGACCTGGAGACAGCGCGCATTGCCATTCAGGCGGGTATGACCGGGCATCTGCTCATTACCACCGTGCATGCCGGAACCAGTGCGGCCGTTTTTTCACGGCTGGCCGAGATGGGAATTCCGGCTTTCTCCCTGAATTCTGCCATTACAGCGGTTATCGCCCAGCGGCTGGTGCGCAATATCTGTCCCCATTGCAAAACGAGTCGGAACTGTACCGAGGCAGACCTTGCGCTTATGGGATTGGCTTTGGCGCCCACTGATTTTCAGCTTTACGAAGGCACGGGGTGTGCCAGATGCGACAATACCGGATACAGTGGTCGCACGGCGATTTTTGAAATCCTTGAGATAACCGAACCGATACGCAGGCTAATCAGCGATGGCGCCGGCAGCGAAGAGATTTATATGGCTGCCAAAAAAATGGGACTCAACACGCTGTGGGATTCGGGTCTGGCCGCGGTCCGCGCTGGAATCACCACAGTAAAGGAAATTGACCGGACAATCGCATCGACGATGAAATAGCCGAATAAACGGCCAAAGTGTCCTGGATATGCTGGAAAATATTCATAAATATTATAAGCTATACCGTTTGATGCACGCGCTGAGGCCGACGCATGGTTTGGACTATCGGCAAACAATTTGAAAACACATAGAAAACAGGGTTGACGCAATACATGAACGCAGGTGCAGCACAACTTTTTAAACGTATATTGCATAGTGCCATTGGGGGTCTGGCGGTATGGCTGACAGCCACAGGGGCTGATGCGCAGGAGTATGAGGGCAACTGGAATCGGGTATCCCTCAATTTTTCGGTGAATGTGGAGAGCTGGGGCGACGACTGTGGGGCCAGGCCGCGGTCTTACAGCAGCAAGGCGGTTAAGCCGACCGAAATTATCCAAAATAACGGTCACCTGTTTTTTTCCACCGGCGGATTGCGCACCGACCGCTGCAATTCCCCCAATCCAGCCCTGACCACATTAACGACTTCCCGTTCAACTCACATGTGGACGCGGACCTGTGAAACACCTGCCGGGTCGGGGCGTTATGAGAAAATAGATTACACTTTCAGCGGAAGCGGCAATGAACTGACCTACGTGGCGGAATCCTCCTTTCGATGGTCTCTGAACGAGGATCTTTGCGTGGTCAGCTGGGTGGAGCGACGCACATGGGAGCGGGCCGGTGGGGCGACAGAATCCACCGCTGAGGCCAGTGACGAATCCGTCGCAGCAGATGACTCGCCCATTGTTAAAGTGCACAAGGATAATTCTTTTTCGAAAAAGTCTGACGATGTGATTCGGGCTGAATGCGTCAATCCGGGAAAAGTGCAGAAGCTGGTTATCGCACCCAAAAAGGCGCGAGTCAGCCCATCGGAATCATTGTGTTTTCAACTGCGGGGCGTGGACAGCAAAGGATGCCGCCTGCCGATTGTGGCGCAATGGTCAGCCAGTCAAAATGGTATAAATCAGAGCCATTTGCTGAACGCCAGAGGATGTTTTGTGGCTGGCGATAATGCTGCGGAATCCGAAGGGGTATTCCAAATCACTGCCGAATACAAGGGTATCACCGTACAGAGCGCAGTGGAAGTGAAGTACCCGGAAATTGGAGATCTGGCACTGGCGCGTATTGATTTGTCAGAGGAAATTGACGAAAGTGATTCGGAGGTCCCGATTGAAACAGAAAAACGCATGGCATCCGTTCCGGCGAATCCATCAGCCGCACCTGTTTTGCCCACGGCTGTCGCCCCATCGGATTCGTCCAGCGATACCAACTGGCTCTTGTGGCTTCTAATAGGAGCGATTGCCGTTTTTGTGGCCATTACTATCGTTCTGACCCTGGTGCTGCTGCGAAAGCCACGGGATAATGCCAGTCCTGCGGCCAAATTCACTATTGAGCCGGCCCGGTTTCAGGCTGCCGCACCGGACGCGCAACCATCAGTGGCAAATTTCCCTGCGGACAGTTCGGACGGGCCCATTGACCCTGCTGGCAGCCTGGTGCAAATGATTTGCCCCGCATGCGGCACACTGTATCCGCCGGATGCCCGGTTTTGTCCGGTGGATGCCACCGGTCTGGTGGAAAAGGGGCACCCGCAGCCAAGCCTCCACAGTTCCTTTCCGCCGCCCAAAGGAATGATATGTCCGACCTGTAAACGCGGATACGAATTGGGCGCCAGGTTCTGCCCACACGATTCAACAGCCCTGGTTGAGTATGAGCAATGGCGAAACGGCTTACGTTAGCGCCAATGGCTCAGATCCTTCGGCGCACCGCCGCGTCCACATTGGAGAGGGGGTGAAAAAGCGGCGTAAAAGCCATGAATTACCGGGGCTGTTATTGTAAAGAAATATATTTGACAACTTGATTTGAGGTCGTCCTTTAATTAAGATGTGTTTTTGAATTTTGGGAATTTCAGGATTCTACAGCAATGAAAACAGCAACGACATTACGTTCGCTTGCGAATGGGAAAACAACCTGAGGGCATAATATGAAGATCATTTGTGATAATTGTGGCGCCAAATATTCGATCGCTGATGAAAAAGTGAAGGGAAAAGTTTTCAAGATTCGGTGTAAAAAATGCCAGGAATCTATCGTCGTTCGTGGCGATTCCCAGGAAAACGCTGGTGCTGCAGAAATGGCGTCCGGTGGCGGCGGCGAAGTTGAGACCAAGGTGTTCGATTATTCCGGATACAAGGGTAACGAGCCCGTATGGTACGTCGCAGTGGATGGTGGTGAGCAGCAGGGTCCATACACAACTGATCAAATGAGAGAATACCTTCAGGCCGGTAATGTGCTTCCTGAGACATACGTTTGGCGTGAAGGGCTGGAAGATTGGAAAATGGTGAGTGATGTACCTGAAATTTCAGGTGCACCTCAGGGCGATAAGCCGGAAGCCCGAAGTAATGTTGCTGCTGCGGCCGGCCCGATTGGCGCTGATCCTGCAGGCGGCGGTGGGCTTTTCGGTTCTCCTGGGGCGGATGGGGGAATCGGAGCAGGTAGCGGAAGTCTTTTCGGCGACACTGAAAGCGCGGGCGGTGGACTCTTTGACAATGCACCCGATGCGCATCCAGCGGCTGGCGGTGGTCTGTTTGATGCCGGTGGCGGCGCGGCTTCACCCGGAGATGTTTTTTCCTCAGCGCCGGATATGTCAACCGGTGGATTATTCAGCGCGGATCAGAATGCCACAGCCACCAGTAAAGACGGTGGCGGTCTGTTTGATGGACCGGTGGCATCCGGTACAGGTGGTGATCTCTTTGCCGCGACCGATTCTGACGACGACGGCGGCGGAGGTATTTTCGCGTCCACCGAAGCGCAGGGGGCCGGCCCCAGAGTATCCGCTCAGGCCGCATCCATGACCGGACAGCGCAACGAAAACTCTGTATTGTTTTCTCTTTCCAATCTTCAGGCGTTGGCTGCCAATACCGCTGAAGCGCCGATTGGTGGCGCCGATACCGGCACCGGTGGTCTGGGTGGTTTTGGCGGCGGGCTCGGTGCAGCACCCGCGGGAGAAGCGTCCGGACTGATAGATATTCGCGCCATGGCCAGTTCGCTTACGGCTGAAGCTGAGAAGGCTGATGATGTGGATGAAATGCTGTCACTGGGTGGCGGGGGATTCGCATCCACGCTGGGCGCACCCGTTCTCACAGCGGCAAGGCCCGCTGGCATGAGCCTGGGAATGAAAATCGCCATTGGCGCAGGTGTGCTTGTGTTGCTGATTGGCCTTGTGATTGCTGCAGTAACCATCGCTCAAAAGGATACGTCTGCACAGGATGAGCAGATTGCAATGCTGATGAAGCAGATTGAAGCAATGAAAGCGCAGGGCGCCAGCCAGTCTGAAATTTTGGCCAAGCAGCAACAGCTTCAGCAGAAGCGGGACGAGAAGGCGGCCATCAAATCCGGTGATGTAGTGGCGATGGACGACGAAAAGGCAAACGAGAAAACCAAACAGGATGACGCCAAATCCAAAGCGGATGCCGCATCGGGCAAATCCCGCAAGCGAGGGGGCTCAGGCGCCGCATCTGACGGCGACGGCGACGGCGACAGCAAGTCCGCATCCGATGATAAAAAAGGGTCAGCCTCTGATTTGTTGTCGGAATCATCCAAACCCTCGGAACCCGCCTCCGGGCCATCGAAAAAAGCCAAAACCAACGCGCTGGATGATCTGCTTGGCGGTGGCGGCAGTGCAGCGAAAAAGAAACCGGCAGCGACAGCTGACAAGTTGAGCCGGCAGCAGGTAATGTCTGGAATGGGCGCTGTCGCCGGTTCAGTTCAACGCTGTGGTGCGGGTAAAACCGGCACGTTTAAAATCAAAGCCAAAATCGAGCCCAACGGTCGCGTCTCTCAGGCACAGGCGGTCGGTCAATTCGCCGGTACGCCTGCCGGTACCTGTGCAGCCAACGCTGTGAAACGGGCCAGATTCCCACAGAGCGCATCACCCCTGAATGTGACTTTCCCCTTCAAAATCTGATCCCGTCTGTCTGACTGAATTTATCTCAAATCGTCTAAACCTCTTCGACTTCAGTTGATCCTGTAAGCTCTCCTGGTCCTGCCGATTCCCTTCATGTACTGTCTGTAAACACAATCAGACACAATCCGAATCGGCCTTGAGACTGTGCAGTGTTATTTGCTCTGAAGATAGCGAAGAATTGTCAGCACCATGAAACCAGTGCCTCCCTTTGGGCAGAGCACACTGGCAGCGGCATTGCGCGCCGGTCCGGCAATATCAAAGTGCACCCATTTGGACGCATCCGTAAACTGTTTTAAAAATAACGCCGCGCTGATTGTGCCACCAAATCGATCGCCGCAGTTTTTAAGGTCTGCCACTTCTCCTTTGATTTCGTTTTCAAGCTCTGAGGCAAGGGGGAGCGGCCAAACGAGTTCTCCTGCTTTTTGTGCGGCATCCAGCCACCGCGACAGCATTTTCTGATTGTCGCTGAAAACCGCACCGCGCTTTTTTCCAAGGGCAACCGAACAGGCGCCCGTCAATGTCGCAAAATCGATTATTTCATCGTGGTCACGGGTTTGTGCCAGAGCGAGCGCATCCGCCAGAAGCAGACGTCCTTCCGCATCGGTGTTTACAATTTCCACCGTTTTCCCAAGGTAGCTTTTGTACACATCCCCAGGGCGCATCGCGTCCTTGCCAATGGCGTTCTCAGCCAGCGGGACATAAGCAGTCACTTCATGTTCGCAGTTCAAGGTACGCAGCGCGCCCATGATACTCAGCACAACCGCTGCACCGGCCATATCCGTTTTCATGTTTATCATCGACGCCGCTGGCTTCAGACATAGGCCCCCCGCATCGAAGACAACGCCTTTTCCAACCAGCGCAATTTTTTTGCCACTCATTTTTTCAGGCGTATATGTCAGTTCAACCAGCGCCGGTGGGACTGCTGCACCCTTGCCGACAGCATGGATCAGTCCAAATCCCTTTTTGGAAAGCATCTGCCCGGAGGTGACCTTACAGCGCAACTGATGCTGCTTAGATAAATCCCTTGCAAGCTCAATCATTTCGGTAACGCCTAACTGGTTGGCCGGTTCATTCACAAGGTCCCTGCAAAAATTAACTGCGTCTGCCTCAGCGGATGCCGCTTTCACCAGTTTGCTCCCCAGTGCATTGGACGCATTCTGTTGAACAGTGCCAATTTTCAACTGAGCCAATGATGGTGTATTGGACTTGCTTTTGTAACGATTGAAACGATACAGACCAAGCGTCGCTCCTTCCACGCAGGCTGAAACCGAACGTTCATTCAAGTCATCCAGATATATATTTACCGACGAAAACTTTCTGTTGGCCGCGAGGGTAATGCTTTTGGCAATCGCCTCGCGCCATTTGCGAACGTCGGGTGATTTTCCCAAACCTGGTATCAAAACGGTCTTTCCGCCATCCGCCTCAAGATTTAAGATGTCTTTGAAACGCCCCTCAAAATTCTGAAGTTGCTGAATGCTGCCAGGATGATTGCTGAAGCATCGCTGAATCTCTCTGGCCGCGGCGTTTTTCCCTTCCATAATAAAAGGCACGATAATCAGTCTTGACGAGCAGGATTGGCAGTTTTCCTTTGTATAACTTCGTTTCATTGCAGCTCCATTTTCACATGCCAGATATTGCGCATTCGATTTTAACTGTCCAGGTAACCCGATTACTTTAAATCCTAATTGGCCAAAAACAACCATCAATCAAACAGCACAAAAAAATGGGTGAGTGGCTTCTTTGGGCTGGATGGCCAAATCGCCGGCCAATTTGCGCTTTTTGGCCAGTTCAATTTTCTCATATGCTGGTTTTTGTCGAAAATTTCACGGCATTTCGACTCCATGCACACGCGTATTGACTGGCACAGCTTTCGCTAATGTTCGGTTCAGCCAGCGCGCAATTGGCAGAAAGGAAACACAATTGGAACAGGCAAAACAGCTGGAAGGCACAAGAAATGGCAGCGGAAGGATTTACAAAATTTTTTCTATCGTGGAAAAGCCCGGAAACGACAAAAATCTGTGGCTGGATATTGGCGTTGGCCGACTAAACCGCGATGATTCAATTACCTGTAAACTGGATTGTTTGCCGCTAAACGGTGTGATTCAGATTCGTCCTCACGACGGACGGAAAAACGGTCACATGAACACAAACAGCAAAAATGATGGAGGATACCAAGGATGAACCACACAAAAAAAAGTATTGTACAATTAATATTTGCCATGATGGTAATGACTGTTGCAGCAACGGCATGGGCATCCGACACCGTTGATTCTTCGCCAGTGGTGAATATCAACAACGCGTCCGAAGCTGAGCTGACATACTTGCCGGGTATCGGACCGGCCACCGCAGTTCATATCGTGCAATATCGGCAAAAGCAGCCATTCAAACAAACAAAGCACCTGATGCGGGTAAAGGGGATTGGGCGCAAGACGTTTCAGAAGATTGAAAAATATATTGTGGTGGAGGGAAAAACCACGGCCACCCAAAAAATACGTTCTATCTCAAAGTGACAGGGAAGAAGCATCTGTGATCACAGGTCAGCAGAAGCACTGGACTGATTCGGATTGTACCTGAGTGTGTTTGCAGACAGAACATAAAGGGAATCGGTAGGACAAAGAGTGCTGACAGGATCAACGAAAGTCCGAACGGGTCTAAAGCTGAACATCCGGACGAAACTTCCTCAACTTCTGACGATGCTCATCAGTCAGTTCTCCAAGGTGCAGCAGTTCCTTGTAGGCGGGCACATACGCAGGATCAATGTCGATGGTATCGTTAAAATACCGCATCGCGCCTTTAAGGTTACCCTGTCGCTGGGACTCAACGCCGTAGCTGAAAACCACTTCAGCGTCATCCACTTTGCTCTTGTACATTTCCACGGTGTACGCCACCGCTTTGAACATAAAATTGCCCCCGCGACGCAGGTTGATACGGATGATTGACTTTTGTACGTCCCATGATTCGGCGAGGCCGCCCACACGCCCTGCCACCTTAATGAATCCATTCAGGTAGCGATCCGCATCGCCCCGTTCGCCCATGGCACCCATGGCCATTGCTTTGAGCGAAGCGGTTTCGCTCGACCACGCGCCGGCATTCTCCACGGCTGAATCGGAGGCTTCAACAACCTCGTTGATTTTGCCTGCTTCGTACTTCTGAAGGATATCAAGTAATATCAGCGCGGGATGGTTGGCGCTTTCCGGATTTTCCAGCGCTTTCTTCAATACAATCTGCGCCTTTCGTCCCTTGTTAAGCGCCTGAAGTGTCTGCACATACAGTGCGATGGCTTCGGGATATTTTGAATTCGCCAGCAACTCGCGCGCCTGGCCGTAGGCGCCCATATCCATATACTGAGATGCGATTGCCACCAGCAGCGGTCCGGAATTGCCTCTTTCAGAAGCCAGTTTATCCAGCTGTTTAATGGCCGGTTCGTACCCATCGTTTTTCCAGGTCACATGAATGCGATCGACGAGCGTGCGCAGATCATACGCTCTTGCGGGTATTTTTTTTGCCAGTGTCCTTAATCTTTCAGGTGTATAATTGTTTTTCATTACCCGAAGCGCAAAGGTTACCACACATGGATCGGTGCTGGATGAAAACTGATATTGAATTTTTTGCAGTCTGTTTTCGTGCCAGTTTTCGATAGCGTCTGCACATTCTTCCAGGTTTCCCGCCTTCATGGCGGTGTTCAAATCACGAAGGCCGTCCTTATCTCCGAGTTTGACAAGCAGTTCATACATCTCAAGCACAACGGGCAAGAGTCGGGTGGTTACCCTTTGGGGCATTTTGGATTTTGCTGTAGCCACGTCTCCTTTTCTCACAGCGAGAATCCACTGCAGCTCACTCAAGTCATACGCGACGTTATTTTTGAGTGCATCAAGCGCGGCGCCGGCTTTATTCACATCGTAAAGCGCGAGATATGCTCGAGCCCGGAGGTCATAAATTTCGATACGCGGATTTTTGCCTGCGGATTGCAACGCAGCCAAAGCGGCTTTGGGACCGCTGTTTTCCATCACGGCCTTGCCGTACCACGCCAATGTATTGAGCTGGTATCGGTCATCCAGAAGCGGTTTGAAAATAGCGATAGCCTGCTCGTAGTTTCCCTTCTGAAGCGCCAGTCGACCTTCCATAAACTGAGCATACGTTTTCAAAATAACGGGTGCGTCCTTCACCTGGGTTTTTAGCTCTGTGGCGACTTTTACCAATTCCTTGAGAACCTTGGGGGCCAGGGGGTCACTGTTCCACTTGGGAAGTCGAATCAGCAGCGACGTCAGCGCGCCGTATAGGTTTCCCCGGGAGAGACTAAGCAGCTCGGTACTGTAGGTATCGATAGCCAGCTCATCATCACTGGCAATACTGACCTCGATGAGCGTGTATAATGGGGGCAAATATTCCGGAAACGTTCGTCTCATTTGCTCCAGTTTTTTTAAGCCGTCATCCGTTTTTCCCATTGCAATATCCAGCCACGCGGCGGCCAGGTGAAGACGTGGCTCATCTTTGCCACTGGCGAGCGCAGCGGTGAGACGGGTGGTGGCATTACTGTATTTTTTGTTGAAAATATCGTAGCCGGCCATTGCCGCCACTGCAATGGGGTCTGATTCATTGTCAATGGCTTCGAAAGCGTCCACCGCACCGGGAAGAAGCGTGTCCTGTTCATTGAAAAGTCTTGCCAGCAGGACTGTGTTCCATGCAAAAGCGGCCTGCACATTTGCGTAGTCGTCATACTCCTCTGAAAGAGATTTCAAAATGCGGTTGCTTTCGTACATAACCTGAACGTGCGCAAACTTTTCACCGATGAGGGAGTCCTTAAGACGCTGATTCACATTTTTGTTTTCAAGAATATTATGGGTAAACAGTCCAACAATGGTCAGAATCACAAGAACGGTAAACACAGCAAGCGGCCATCTGATTCGGTTCCAAACCTGAACCGACCTGGGAACAGCCAGCACCGGAAGCGAATCTCGGGTGCCGGGATTCAGAATGGACGATTTTGCTTCGACGTTTCGAATGAAGGATGGCGTGTCATCTCTGTCTCTTCGCCCCTTCCACTGTGAATCATTGCCTGAATTTCCGGTCATGAGTATCCATTTTCCTGGTGTTGTTGGTCGGGGGATTATTCCCGGTTTGCCGCAATGCGCGCTGTTACCGCTTCATATTGGTTGACCAGCTGTGTATGTGCGTCAATGGCGGCGATATGCGCATCCGCTATCTGAATAAATGGATGGGCGTCCGAATGGCTTTGAGCAAATGCCTTGTACTGAATCCACGCGTATTTCGCCTTTTCAAAATTTCTGGCTGATTCCCAAACCGTGGCTATAACAAAAAGCGCTCTGGCGTTCATCACGGGGTCATCATCGCCCGCCACGGTTGCGGCGGAGGCAAGCATCGAAACGGCCTCCTGGTACTGTCCCTGCGCACGGAGGGTGCAGCCAATGAAATAGTATGCCTCTGGTCGTGCGGGATCTTTCAGTCGTGCGTTTTCGTATTGCGCGGATGCACCGGCGAAATCCTGAACCACATACTTACCATGCCCAATCGCGAGCAGTCCCTCGTAGGTGTATTGCCCGGCCGGTGGCTGAGTGCTGGCGGAAGTATTGGCCGCAGGTGCTGTATCCGGTGTGGCGTTTTCACTGGCGCTGAGACGGGATGAATCCTGTTTACCGACTGAACCCGATGCCCCAAACTGAAATCCGCTATTTGAATTATCCGTCTGAGCCAGCGCGGTGGCGGAGAAACTGACAGAAATGACTAAACACAGTAACGTCCGATACATAATTTCCCAACTTCCTCCATCGAATCGAAGTTATTTCGTCTGGTAAGTCTACCATAGCCCCTTAATGATCAATAGATACTTTTAATAGTAAAAGAGACAGCCGCAATCACTCCAGCAGCGTTTAATAACATGTTCAATTCATTCCCGTTCCAGGGGAAGCCTGGCCGTTGGGCGGTTCCATCGTGCCATGGCCCAATATTCGTTGATGCCGGTCGATCCGTGGGATCCATGAACATCACTTCGGCAAATTAAATTACACTGTAATACTGTTTGGTTGCAAGTATTAACCTGCGATTTGCGCCGCCAAATTACCATGGCAGTGTGCCCGCGACGGGCCCCTGAATTAATTTGGAATTCATGCCTGACTATTTTCTAAAAATGGTGTAGAGCGAGAACCGAAACAGCCCGTGTAATCTCAACATACCTTGTTCAAGGAGAGTAACAGATGTCTGATATTAAAGCATTTAAGGGAATTCGTCCTATCGCGGATAAAGTGGCACAGATTGCAAGTCCCCCTTATGACGTACTTTCGTCCAAAGAGGCAGCGGAGATGGCCAGGAATAATCCCATCAGTTTTTTACACGTGGTGAAACCGGAAATTGACCTGGCTGATGATGTCGATCCTTACAGCGATGTGGTGTATGCCACTGGCAAAAAAAATCTGGAGAAACTAATCAGCGATGGCATGATGAAACAGGACGCCGCACCGTGCCTTTATCTGTATCGCCAGATTATGAATATCCATGGAAAAGAGCACGTGCAAACGGGTTTGGTTGCCGGTGTCAGTGTTGCCGAATACGAGCAGGGACTGATTAAAAAGCACGAATTTACACGGGTGGCCAAAGAAGCGGACAGAACCCGCCATGTGGAAACACTGAATGCGCAAACCGGCCCCGTGTTTCTCACTTATCGCGCGCAGGACAACATCGATACGCTGATGCAGTCTTTGACCCAGCGCTCGCCGGTTTACGATTTTGTGGCCGCTGACGGCATCCGCCACATATTTTGGGTGATTGACGAAGGAGCTCAGATTGAGCAGCTCGTCGGTGCCTTTTCGAAAGTGCCGTGTCTGTATGTGGCCGATGGTCATCATCGTTCCGCATCGGCGAGCACAGTGGGCCGCAAACGCCGTGAATCCAATCCGAATCACAACGGCACGGAGCCGTACAATCACTTTCTGGCAGTGATTTTCCCGCACGACCAGATGATGATCCTCGACTACAACCGTTTGCTGTTCGACCTCAACGGATTATCTCCGGACGCATTTTTACTCAAAGTGGCGGAAAAATTTGAGGTGACAAAAACTGATGCCAAAAAACCCAATGCAGAGCATGTTTTTGGGATGTATCTGGACAACCAGTGGTATCAGCTGACCGCAAGGGAAGGGACATTCGATGCAAACGACCCGGTGCAGCGGCTCGATGTGGCTATTTTGCAAAACAATCTGCTGGCGCCAGTACTCGGCATAGGTGATCCCCGGACCGACGATCGAATTGATTTTGTAGGGGGCATTCGTGGCCCCGAAGAGTTGGAGCGCCGGGTAGCGGCCGAAGGGGCTGTGGCGTTTACGATGTTTCCCACCCCAATAGAGCAGCTGATGGCTATCGCGGATGCCGGCCAGGTCATGCCGCCCAAATCCACCTGGTTTGAACCCAAACTGCGCTCCGGCATGGTGGTAAAGCCCCTGTAAACCCCGCGTCCATAAATAAACTTCCGATATTATTAAATAAATTCAGATAGGAATAAAGATCGCAACTGGCTTGTTACAACACATCGAAAGCTGGTGTGGCGCCAGTGGTCCACATTGACTGGAAGGCAAATGTGTGCTATTATGCCACTCGTTAAATATGGCCTCGAACCGAATCCGGTGACGGGTTGATTGAATTTTTACCTAAACCTATTACACAGGACAATCATTTTCATGACTAAAGCGAAGGAATTTAAAGTCGGCGATAAGGCGGTATATCCAGCGCATGGAGTCGGTGAAATTACGGATATCATGATCCGCAAGCTGGGGGGCCAGGAGCGTCAGTTCTATACGCTGAAAGTACTGGAAAACGGGATGAAAATCATGGTTCCCGTGGCAACGGCGACAGCGGCTGGGTTGCGTCCCATTGTTTCTGCAAAAGAAGCGCGGGATGTTTTCGATGTATTGAAATCGGATGATGTTGCGGTGAAAACACAGCCATGGAATCGCAGATACCGGGAATATATGGACATGCTCAAAAGCGGTTCGCCTTTTGAAGTGGCCAAGGTGCTTCGGGACCTGTACCGTCTGAAATTTGAGAAGGAGCTGTCCTTTGGTGAGCGCCGCCTGCTGGACACGGCCAATACACTGCTCATCGTTGAATTGTCTCTGGCGCTTGAGACGGCTGAAGATGACGTTAAAAAGCAGGTTGATGAGATCTTTGTTTCCTGAAATCATTGGGAATCAAATCAGATTTGGTCCGCCTGCGATCCACAGCTGATTTATTAAGAGATTTGACGGGTGAGAAAGGCGACAGCTATCTGTTGTTCGCCTTGGTGATGAATTCCTGACCGCCCATATAGGGCAGCAGCACCTTCGGGATTTTTATCGAACCGTCTTTTTGCTGATACTGTTCAATTATAGATATAACCACACGCGGCAGCGCCAGGCCTGACCCGTTCAACGTATGAACGAATCGGTTTTTGCCATCTTCGTCTTTAAAACGAATTTTGGCGCGTCTGGCCTGAAAATCCTGAAACAGACTGCAGCTGGATACTTCAAGCCATTCCGAAGTACCGGCAGCCCAGGTTTCAAGGTCGTATTTCATGCATGCCACAAACGATAAATCGCCGGCGCCAATGGTAAGGATGCGATGTCGCAGCCCGAGCAGGGTCAGCAGTTTTCGGGCGTGTTCGGTGAGTTCCTCCAAAGCGGCACGGCTGTTATCGGGGTGTTCAAATCGAACCAGTTCAACCTTGTCAAACTGATGCCCCCGTTTAATACCGCGAGTGTCTTTGCCGTGACTCATTTTTTCCCGTCTGAAGCAGGGCGTATAGGCGACGTGCTTAATCGGGAGGGCCGATGCAGGGAGAATCTCGTCTCTGTAAAAATTGGTAACCGGCACTTCCGCTGTGGGCACATACCAATGCTCACCTTCGATGTCCCGATACAGATTTTCGCCAAATTTGGGCAGATTGCCCGTTCCGTACAGACACTCTTCCCGCACCATCGCTGGTGGATACAGCTCTTCGTATCCATGTTCACCCGTATGCACATCGAGCATCCAGGTAATCAGCGCCCGTTGCAGCCGGGCACCCTGTCCGCGCAGTACATAGAATCGAGATCCGGATATTTTTTGCCCTCTCTCAAAATCGATGATTCCCAACGCTTCCATTAGTTCCCAATGGGGTTTGGGGTCAAAGTCGAATTTTGGGAGTTCACCGAATACTTCTTTTTCGGTATTGCCGCTCTCACCGTCGCCAACCGGTACTTCGTCCAGCGGAATATTGGGTATCGTCAGCATCAGCGCTTCGAATGCCTGCTCCACTTTCGGTGCTTCGCCGGCCATATCCTTCAGTTTGCTTTTGAGCGTCCCCACGGCGTCAATAAGCGACTGCCGTTTTTCCGGATCTTTCTCCTGGCCAATGTTTTTGGACTGCACGTTCATCTGGGCGCGCAAGTCATCCCCTTCCTGCTGAAGGGTTCGGCGCCTGGTATCCAGTTTGAGTATTTCGTCGATAATTGCAGGATCGGTTCCGGTCAGTTGGAGACCTTTTTTGACCGCATCCGTTTCCTGACGGATTCGTTGTATGTCTAGCATATTGGTGTTCCGGAGTTTACTGTTGGTTGGTTGGTGACTGTTGGTCGGTTATTTTTTAAGGAGTTCATCCAGTTTTTCGCGGATAATGGCTTCTGCCAGGTCAGGGACCACTTCCCAGACCACTTTTTCGACCACATCCTCGGTCAGCGCCATAATTGCCTGAGCCTGTTCGCTTGTCAAGCCCTCAACTTTGGTTGCGATTTCCTTTGCAGCCTGACTTGCGGCTTCAGCCACGGTCCGCGATGGCGCCGGGGCCTTCGCGGGTTGCGGGACTGGCGCGGCATAGGGCGCGGGGGTGCCTTCGAGCTCGATGGCGTCGTCGCGCACTTCCTGCTGGACCTTGCCCCCATGTGCATTCATTTGTGCCAGCTCCGCAAGGGTGCCAACCTGGATTTCGCTCCCGCTTTCCTCGTCCGCTATTTCAATTGGTTCCGGCTCTGCAGGGCCGGAAGACGCTGACGCTGCCGCGATGCTGGTTGAAATGTTGGGTTGGGTATCGACCCCCTTGGACGGCATTCTCGCTGCCACCGGCTGCACTGGCCTGACCGGCTCATCTGACAGGCTGGGCCTGGGGAAGGCATGCAGCGTGGCGCTTGTACCTGGCATATCTGCCGGGGCTTCCTTTTTGGTAACTGGCGGCGCCGCGGACAAAGGTCGCGCAGGGGCAACGCCTGCAACACTGGGCGTACCGATGGCAGCCGGACGCGCGGATTCGGCGCACAGTTCGGTCACGCGGTCAATGAGTTTGGTGGTATCGAACGGCTTTTTAATATGCTCAGTGGCGCCAACGCTTTTACCGCGGCCCTCCTCGTACGGGTTCGAAATACCACTCATGATGACCACTGGCGTGGCGGAAAGTGCCGCATCATTTCGGATGGCATCGCACACATCGTAACCGCTGACACCGGACATGCCGGCATCTGCAATGATAATATCAGGAGTCAATTCTTTCGCTTTTTCGATAGCGGCCTGACCGGAGGGAACCGTGATAACATTGAAATCCTCTCCATGAAATGTTTTTTCCATAATCAGACGCATCGTTGCGCTGTCATCTGCAAATAGTAGAGTTTTACTGGACAAGAAACCCTCCCTGGCGCCTAATGCACCCGCATTTATAAACCGACATGTAAATCCTAAACGCTATTTATGTGCATCGTCAAGAAAACTGCAGAATTAATAAATAGTTTCGTTTTTTTCACTTTATCATACATATATGGTGGCATATATATCCCCAAAGCAGGAGGGTGGCCATGGCAGACAACTTATTTAAGAAATACGGGATTTCTCTCAAGGCGGACGATGTGCTGTTCAATGCGGGGGATGAGGGCAAGGAAATGTATGTGATTCGCAGTGGCGCGGTGCGGGTGGTCATTCGGTCCAGGGCGGGGATAGACAAAACCCTTGCCATTCTGGGGCCCGGTGAATTTGTGGGGGAAATGTCAGTGCTGACCAATCAGGCCCGTTCGGCAACGGCAATCATTGAGGAAGATGCGGAACTGCTGGTGGTGGGCGTTAAAGTGCTCGAGGAAATGATCGTCCACAATACAGAAATCGCTTTGCGACTGGTGCGTAAACTCGCATCCAGACTGGTGGCTGCAGATTCGCTGATTCAGGTGCTCCTGCATCGGGACGCCAACGCCCGGGTGATCGAAAATCTGAAACGCCTGGCCAGGCTTCACACCGACGGAAATGGCGCCAGCGCCCGCTTTCGGGTGGACTTCGAAGGCATGGCCGAACAGGTGGGGATTACGCGGCATGAGGCCGAAGATGTGATGATGAAGCTGATTGGCGCCGGATTTGTTGGTCAGGAAGGCGGCGACTGGATTATCTCAAACGTCGATGATATTGACGAGTTCCTCAATTTCCTCCGATTAAAGGAACAGTATCGGTAACCGCCATGGTCTGCGATTTGGGGCCGTCCTCCCGGCAGCTCGAGGCGTTGTACGGGATCAGTTCGGTCGGTATTTCCCTGGGACTCGATCGCATTGAGCGCGCCTGCGCGCGGCTGGGACATCCCCAAAAAAATCTGGCCTCTGTCCAGGTGGCCGGAACCAACGGGAAAGGGTCTGTCTCCACCATGCTGGCCAGGGCGTTTGAGGCGGCCGGACTGCGTGTTGGGCTGTTTACATCGCCCCATATTCACCGCTTTACAGAACGAATCCGCATTCAGGGAGAGGAAATCGACCTGGATGAACTGTCTGTACATCTTGAACAGGTGTTGCAGCTGACGCGGGGAGAGGATGCCATTGCCCTGACTTTTTTTGAGGTGGCCACCCTTGCCGCGTTGCTGGTGTTTCAATCGCATTCAGTGGACGTGGCGGTGCTCGAAGTGGGGTTGGGCGGTCGACTCGACGCCACATCGGTCGTTACGCCAAGGGTTGGTGTCATTACCTCCATCGCTCTAGATCATACCGGTATTTTAGGCGAGACCATTGCCGAAATTGCGGCGGAGAAGGCAGGGATTATCAAACCCGATATGGTGCTGTGCTGTGGTCGGGTCTGCGACGTGGCCCGGGAAGTCATTGGGGCGAAGGCCGCGTTGCACCAGGTGGAAATTGTTGACGTCAGGGAGGCGCACCCCCAATTGTGCGCAGCACTGTCCCATCTGCCTTTTTTCAGACAGGCCCATCAGCAAGAGAATGCCGCGCTGGCTCTTGAGGCGTTTTGCCGGTTTCTCGGCGACAGGCCGCCAACAGCGCTGCAAGCGGTATTTGCGGATGCGATGGCGTCATTTAGGATTCCCTGTCGCTTTGAACGGATTGACACTGACGCCGGCCGGTTTCTGATTGATGGGGCCCACAACATGGAAGCCATGGGGGCGCTGGTGTCCACCATACAGTCCACGGGCATGGCCATCTCGCAAATTGGGTTTGGCGCCCTTAAAGGCAAACCGGCAGATGAGATGATTCAACTGCTGCTGTCTGTATGCCCCAGGGTAACGGTGGTTCCCGCGCCAATCGATCGCAATATGGACACATCGGCTTTTGCCCAAAAATGGCAGTTGCCCGAATCAACCATTGCTGAGGCCGTTGGACGGCACAAAGGACCAGCGGTGATGCTGGTGACCGGCTCGTTTTTTGTGGCGGCAGAGGCGAGACGCATTCTGCTGCAAACGCCTGCTGATCCACCGGTGGGCCTTTAGGCCGCCCTCCTGCATCGTTCCCAAATTGTTTTTTATTCCGGAAACATTGCGGATAATCCGAACTGTACTACAATAGACCCACTCATTTTTTTACAGGGCGTTTCGGACCCAGGGCACCGGATGCGCCTGCCAGCGGAGGAAGTAATGAAAAAAATCTGTTTTTTTATTGCAACAGCAATGTGTGTGGTCTGTGTTTCCGGGTGTGAACCGGCAGCCTCTCCGGATGAACTCAGGCTGATGTGCGAGAATCTGGTTAAGGTCAGAGCTGAGGTAAAAGTGCCAACGGTTGAGGAACTCACCGCTGAGCTCACCGCTGAGTACAAAGCGAAAGAAGAAAAGCTGCTGGCGTGGAAAGAGCGCGACATGAAAGGCTGGGACGAGGATTTGGCTGCCAGTCTGAAGCGTCTTGAGGAAGATACCGATCAGAACGAAGATGACACCGATGCGATGACCGCAGAAAAACTGAAGGAAACCTTTGCAAAGAAAAAAGCCATTGGGGCCAAACAGTTTGATGATGATTTGCTGAAACTGACGATTGAAAAGAAAGCCCGACTGGCGGGGGTTGGCGATGTGGTTAAAGAGGCTCAGGCCCAATTTGACGCCAAGGCCAATGAATGCCTTGAAAAGGCTAAAACCGAAAAGGTCTCTCAATCCCTGGCCCAGTGCCGCATTCAGGCACCCGACAAGGATACCTACTGGAACAAGTGCAAATAGCACTCCCGCAGTTCCGCATTCATCGCTCGTACAGGGGATAAACACTGGAACAAGTGCAAATAGCACTCCCGCAGTTCGCATTCACATCTCGTACAGAGGCTAAACACTGGAACAGGTGCAATCAGCACTCCCGCAGTTTCGCATTCATATCTCGTACAAGGGGATACACTGGAACAGGTGCGAATCGCCCAGTTTCCATTTTTAAACGGATATCCTGACGAGCGGCTGCCCGTTAAATCCTTTCAATAGTGTTCGCTCATGCACTTTTTAAAATGATACAGTGCGGTCTTTACAGTGGCATCCACTTTAACCTCT
>JAFGWT010000404.1 GCA_016937015.1 Deltaproteobacteria bacterium
GGTGGATTTGCCCTTCGCAGTGCCCACGGCGGTTGCGGGCATCGCGCTGACGGCGGTATGGAGTGAGACAGGATTCCCTGGAAGCATTTTCACTCATCTGGGCCTTCAGACCGCTTACTCCCGAGCGGGCGTTTTTATCGCCATGCTGTTTGTGGGCCTGCCCTTTGTGGTGCGCAATGTGCAGCCCGTGGTGGAAACCCTTGACCGGCGTCTTGAGGAAGCGGGCCAGACGCTGGGCGCAGGCCCGGTCACTGTCTTTTTCAGGGTGACGCTGCACAGTCTGATGCCCGCGCTCATCGCCGGATTTTCACTCAGTTTTGCCAGAGCACTGGGCGAATACGGCTCCATCGTTTTTATATCCGGAAATCTGCCTTTTAAAACCGAAATCGCCCCGCTCCTTATCATGACCAAACTCGAACAGTACAACTACAACGGCGCTGTGGCCATTGCACTGGTGATGCTCTTTGCGTCGTTCACCATACTGTTTATGGTCAATGGACTGCATTGGCGTGCAGAAAACACCAAACGCGGCGCCGTTAAAAGAAAAGGTGGTGTGCGATGACAAAACCGATTCGGTCACGCATTGTCAAAAATGGGAAAGGCACGTGGGGACCGATGAAATGGGCGCTGACGCTTACAGCCGTACTCTTTCTGATCAGCGTGCTGATACTGCCGCTGCTGACTGTTTTTCAAACCGCATTTCGAAATGGCATGGCGGCGTACACCGAAGCCATTGCATCCCCCGACACCCTGCACGCCCTGCTGCTGACTCTGTTGGCGGCCGGCGTGGCTGTACCGCTCAATGTGATATTCGGCTTCTTTGCCGCATGGGCCATTACCCGCCATTCCTTTCGGTTTAAACGGTTTCTTATTTGCTGCCTCGATATTCCCTTTGCCGTCTCGCCGGTTATTTCGGGCATGATCTTCATTCTGCTGCTTGGACAAAACAGTTTAATTGGCGGCTTTTTTATGGACCACGGCATGCGAATCATTTTCGCACCGGCAGGGATTGTAATTGTCACCACATTCATTACCTGCCCGTTTGTGGCACGGGAGCTGATTTCGGTCATGACCATGCAGGGCACAGACCAGGAGCTGGCGGCGTTAAGCCTGGGCGCCAGTCCACTGCAGATGTTCAGGCTGATCACACTGCCCAGCATCAAGTGGGGTCTCTTTTACGGCACCATCCTGTGCACCGCCCGCGCCATGGGAGAATTCGGCGCCGTGTCCGTGGTATCCGGTCACATTCGCGGCGAAACCAACACCCTGCCGCTCCATGTGGAAATTCTTTACAACGAATATCACTTCCAGGAGGCGTTTGCGGTATCGACCCTGCTGGTGTTTATCGCCGTTGTTACCCTGGTGATTAAAGGCATCGCCAAAGCCATGGCGCCCAAAAAAGCCGTGCGCCCCATCTTCAGAGAAAGGCAGGACAGTTTGTCATGAAAATTTCGGTCTCTCACATCAGCAAGGCGTTTGGAGATTTTCCGGCGCTGAATAATGTCAGCGTCAACATTGCATCCAATGCGCTGGTGGCGCTGCTTGGTCCTTCAGGTTCGGGGAAAACCACGTTGCTGCGTGTTATCGCTGGACTGGAGATGCCCGAAAGAGGCAGTGTTATTTTTGGCGACGAAGATGTCACTGAACTGGCGGTGCAAAAACGCAACATCGGTTTTGTGTTTCAGAACTACGCTCTTTTCCCCCATATGAGCGTGGCTGCCAACATTGGATTTGGGCTTCGAGTGCGCAACGAAAAAAAGAGTGTCATCCTTGAACGGGTCGAGGAACTGCTGTCGCGCATGCAACTCGATGGACTCGGTCATCGCATGCCTGCAGAGCTTTCGGGTGGACAGCAGCAGCGGGTGGCACTGGCGCGGGCGCTGGCCATGCGTCCCAGGGTTCTGCTGCTCGACGAACCGTTTGGGTCTCTGGACGCCAAAGTGCGAAAAGACCTGCGACAGTGGCTGCGCACCCTGCACAGCGAGATTCATGTGACCACCGTTTTTGTCACCCACGATCAGGAGGAAGCCTTCGAGGTCGCCGACAGTGTGGTGATATTAAATGACGGCCAAATCGAACAGCACGGCAGCGTGCCTGATATACTGCACCACCCGTCCAACGAATTCGTTCGTGACTTTGTGGGCAGGCAGTCCGCCCGGGAAATTCGCGTCAGCCGCGCCCCCGCCACGGTTACGATGTAAACGGTTGTGCTATCGGTTGTCATGTATTCAATTGGTTCATGTCAGCAAATATTGTTGTCCAACCGCCAGCTCAGCTGCTTTTCCATCCAGTCGACCTTCTCCAATCAGTTTGCGAAACCATCTTATCGGTTCACCTGGTGGCTCGTCCGACAAATCATATGTGCCATAGTGCATTGGAATAAGGGTTTGAGCGCCCAGCTGGTTGGCCGCGACAATTGCGTCTTCAGGATTCAGGTGATGCCGTTTCATCAGATACTCGGGTTTGTATGCGCCAATTGGCATCAACGCAACCGATGGCTTCCCCATCACCTGACGTATCTCGGTAAAATGATCCCCTGCTGCCGTGTCACCTGCAAAAAAAACGGAACGGTCGTGCCGCTGAATCCAGAATCCACCCCACAACATAGTATTGTAGTCTGGACCATTGCGCTTTGACCAGTGGTTTGCCGGTAACAGACAGATCGATATGTCGCGCGGAACAACACAATCAAACCGCTGATACCATCCGGCTGTCAAAAAGCGATGCAATCCGTTTTTTTGCAACAGCCTTTCAAACCCAAGAGGTGTTAGCACAATGCAGTTCGGGTTTTGTGCGGCAATTCGCTTCAATGACGGGATGTCCAAATGATCGCGATGATTGTGTGAAATCAATACAACATCGATCTTGGTAAGAGAATCAGCCGCGCATGGCAAGGCTACCCGTCGCTGAGTTGTGAGAATCTTACCAAAACATGGGTCTGTTAAAATCCGAACTCCGTTCAGCGATATGAAAAATGATGCATGCCCCAGCCAGATAACCTGATCGATGTCCATCTGCAGCTGCCGACTACAATCCCTGCATTCCAGACGAAAGGAATCCATTCGCTTTTCCTTTCGCTGCGGATTCACGGATAACATCCATCTCAACACTTCTTTTGTAGCCTGGGGCTCGAACTCAAGGGAGTTATAATATTGCCCGGCTCTGTAGATGTTTCCCCGATATGCCGGATTCAAATCTTCCAATGTATCGTTGCGCACGAACCGAACTGTTTTGCTATCAATCTTTGCCACAATTTTTACCTGTTCATTCCGAGACTGGTTTTTAATCGTATGCTGTATGTGAATGCCCGTTGCAAAACGACAGCATCTGCCCTGCCACTTCATGACTGCGTTCAATCAACATCCAGTGCCCCGCGCCAGGTATGGCGACCAGCAAATGAGATGTGCCATAAAACAAATGTTTAAAAAAACGATAGTTTTTTTCAAAAGGAATTTTTTTGTCTTTCTCGCTTAACATCACCATCAATCGCGGTGATTTGCGCTCACTTATTTTTTTGTAAAGCTGTTTCATATCGTTAAAGGGAAATTGGCGCGTCGTATTGTGCAACGCCAGATAAAATTCGCGGCCCCTGTTTGCGTGCAATCGGATATTCGCGGCTATCCATTGGATAATTGCCTTATTGGAGCCGACGTCAACAAATTCGACCCGTGTAGCCCATTCCGCAACCATGATATGGATTTTTCTCACCAGACCATAAAAATATCGAAGCAAAAATTCTGAAATCCAATTGGGCAATCGAATAGGTACCCTGCAACACACGCCAATTGGGCCAACAAAAATAATATGGCTGAAAATATTTCTGTTGCTGTCACTTGAAAATGCGGCAATGCCACTTCCAAGTGAATAACCAACAAGAACGTTGTGATGTTCCCCAATTCCCACGTGACTAAGCAGTTCCATCAACTGACACCTCAACGCTGCGCTGTCATATCTATTGCCAGGTGCCATCGAAGAGCGGCCACGCCCCCAAAGGTCATATTGGACGACACGATATCCCGCATCCAGAAAATGATCGACAATTTCACTGAAACAGACGTAACTGGAACTCAGCATGCCCTGAATAAAAATTGCGTTGCGGCCGCGCTGCGTGCCGCGCTGCTGAACGCGATAGTTGGTCATCGCCCCGGAAGAATGTTTGAACATATCCCACTCAGGCATTACATCCTTGCATGATTTATCTGTTGCCATTTATACAGAATATCGTTCGAAGACTAAAAATTCAATATTTGTTAAAAAAACAAAAAACGAAACAAAATGAAGGCGTCTTCGAAGTAGCGGACGGTGAGGTCATATTAAACGACGTCCAAATTGACGAACACGGCATTGTGAGCGATATGCTGCATCATCCCGCCGAAGCATTCATCCGCGACTTTATGAACAAATAGTTCGCAAAGAAAATTTGTGCCCGACGCACGCCTGCCACGCCGACGGTAAAAATAGAGCACAGGATACAAGGTTTTGTTTTACTGCTTTATTGCGATCTCCAATTTACGTCGATGGTTCGATAAACAGGGCAGACCGGAGGAGAAAGTAGCGCGCCAGTATATGATTGATGCAGGGACTCTAGTGATGGCGACCTGACAATCAGTTTAATTCCCATAAATCCAGTACCTTGGGCGGATTGAATGACACTGAACAGCGTTTTAACTGGCGTGGACCGGTCTGCCGCGATTTCCAGGATGAGGTCAAAGCATTTTTCTGTGGGGCAACTTTCCATTCCTTCCACAATCAGTCGATGCTGCACAAAACTTTCCTGTTTTTGTTTTTTCTTTTCAGCCTTTTGTCCCGCCATTTTTAATAGATAATTCAGTTTGGGGGCACGGGCGGTGTTGAATGGGGCAAGGCATGCTTCCGCTAATCGACCATTTTTAATTTCACACGCTTTTTCATTTTCAATCCAAATACCATCGGTGCGTACCGTGACAAAAATGCCTTCTTCCACTGGCTGTTGTTCCTCTGTGGAATGGGGCAATTTCAGGTATAAACCTTCAAATGATTCCACAGGGTCTTTTTCCTGCCATATCCAAAAGGACAACCGTTGTTTCTTCACCAGCTCCGCCTGCTGCTGTATGTTGGTACAGCCTTTCCGGCTTAGTTCGAATTCACCACCGATGAACGTAGCGGTAATAAAATACGGGGTACCTGCCGCCATAAGAAGGCCCGCCCCGGTCGCAATAATTAGCGCTAATCCTCGTCGTTGACGCAGACGAAAAGGTTTAATCAACGCCACCCAAACTGCCCCAACCAATGGCCACAGGTACACCCATAGCCACAACCGCTGATATAAGAAGCCTCTTGTCTCACCAAGGGTTGATTCCATTTGAAAAGTTATGTCGGAAGAAAAGAGTCCACCGTAGACAAGATATACGGAAAAATATGTCATCACAGCCATACTCAATGCCCCCATCCCGCCTAACAGCCCAATCCCGCAATACATTGCCGGCGACGACGGTGCCTCGCGTGCGTCTTCCGAAGCAGCCCGCCGCGATATCCGGAATCTGTTCACTAATATGCCAAATATAATGGATAAAATGCCAAGAGCAATGAGCACCATCATCAGAAAAAACCATGGTCGCCTATCAAATGCATTAATGAAAACCGGAATGTGCAGAGCGGCATAGCCAATGTACACCACACCGTGTAAAACCGAGATAAATGTAACAGCACGTCGTTTACAAAAACCGCGTTTCGAATCAGTTGCAGCGGGAAATCGGCATACTGCGGCAATCACCACCTGAAAAAAACCTACTGCGCCAAACATCAGACACATACCGTGCAAAGCGAGATACATGGTTAAAATGACGGCCAGTTCGTATGAATAGTCCGATAGGCTCATCTGTGGTTCAATTGCGGACACCTGATAAACCGCAACAAACACAGAAACAATCGCGCCGATCAAACATATAAACGGAAAAATCAATAATGGCTTTAATGAAAAATTTCGTTTGGCAATTGCCGGCAAACAAAAGGAAACACCGTAAAGGCACCTCAGTGACATCAATAGAAATCCGATTTGGCCCACAGTCCAATCGTCACCAGTACCCGTGTCACGAAGCATTTGATATGTGACGCAAACCGCAGCGCCCGCCAGCGCCAATGACAACAGAGCATAACCTGAAAACCCGAATTGTTTCGATACCGATGGCACGGTCCTGCTGCGCGTTTCAACATTCATGGGGTCGCCTCATATTTCACTGGCAATCATATATATCATTTAACGAAGATACTATGGCATCTCTTATCCCATCACAAAACAAATCGGATGTGATTTGTTCAACGGTCTGATTATCGGTTTCGAGGACGCATTTGTCGACTCCCGTCCATTAGCGTGAATGAAAAATCCGACAGTTTGAGGACTGGTTTGTGGACATCACAAATAAGACAGTAAACCATTGATATGCTGCATATCATGATAATTGACAACTGACATAATCATTGCCTTCATACAACCTCCATACAACCCCCATACACCTTTAATCATGAGCAATTGCAGATGAACTACATAGGAAGGCGTTTCTGCTGCGCCTCCGGGACGGCGAGTGGAGATAGTCGCTGAAACCCCTCACCCCGCTGCAAACTTGCGGCGATAGACGGCGGGGGAGACGCCGCACAGTTTGACGAAGAGTTTGCTGAAGGCGGCGGGGTCCTCATAGCCCACGGCGGATGTGATTTGTTCAACGGTCTGGTTGTCGGTTTCCAGGATGCGTTTGGCGGCTTCGATACGCAGCTGCTGCACGTAAACTCTGGGGCTGGTGCAGGTGGCGGTTTTAAAGCGGCGTTCGAAGGTGCGCTTGCCAATACCGGCGCGCTGCGCGAGATCATCAACCGTACACGGCAAATGATATGCGTTTTCCAGGTAATCCTGCACTGCGCCAATATCTTTGTCCTGATGATTTTTTTCCTGCAGAAACACCGCGTATGGAGATTGTTGGCGCGACTCGAAATCCCGCACCATCACCTTGGCGCACTGAATGGCGACCTCACGGGAAGCAAACCGCTGCACCAGATGTAAACACAAATCCATGGCGCCATGACTGCCCCCGGATGTGAACAGCGTCCCTTCATCGGCAATCAGTCTGTGGGGCACCACATTCACTTTGGGATACATGCGTTGCAGTCTGGCCGCGAGTCCCCAATGAGTGGTTGCGGATTTTCCGTCGAGCAACCCGGTGGCCGCCAGCAAAAACGCACCGGTGCAAAAGCTGGCCAGCGACGCGCCCCCTGCGTGCTGCGCCTGCAACCATGCCACCATTTTTTTGAGTTCACGTCTGTCGTGATCACGTCCCACCAATGCGGTCACCACCACAAGGTCCGCATCCTGAACGTCGCTCATGGCGCCATGTACCCCAATAAACGGTGCGCCGTTGCACACGACCGGTTTCCCATTCGAAGACACCAGCTGCACATCGAAGATGGGGTGTTCCGGTACTCCGTGAATGCGATTCCACATCACGCCCGCTGTGGAAAACACGTCCAGCGCCGTGGCCACTGAGGTCAGCATGGTACCAGGGGTAACCAGTACCACGATACGTGGCCTTGCAAAATTCCGATGAGGTTCTGTGTTTTTAGTCATTGTCGCATTTAACCATAAAGTTGTCGTATCCGCCAATGGCAAAAGATCGCCAATCCCGACAATATCGAAGCGGGAATCAAATGACGCCCATTACTAACCAGGGAGAAACCAATGAAAATCAAAACCATACCAACCGACACGACAGAAGAACCTTTTGCCACTCTGTATCAATCATTTTTATCCAAAGGACTGAATGTGCCGGCGCCGCTTGAACTGGTGACCGCCTCAACGCCGCTGTTTAATGTATATCAGCGGCTGCTGGGCCACTATTTTAACCACAGGGAGCTGAGCCCACTGCTGATGGCCTGCATTCGCTACACCGTCGCCCATCGCAGCGGGTTTGAGGCGTGCATCGTCATGAACCGGGATATTCTCGCCCTTCATGGCGTGACTAATCTCACTCCTCTTGAACAGGAGACACCACTGCCAAATCTGCCAAATCTGCCAAATCTGCCAAATCTGAATGAAGCCGATGTCCGAATGTATCACTTTGCCGTTGATGCGCTATTTTATCCCGAACGGATTACCGAGGTGCGGATTGAAACGATGCGTAACGCGAACGTATCCGATGCACTGATGTTCGACGCGGCGTTTCACGGTGCGCTGCTGCTGATGATGGGTCCCCTTATCGCCGCCTTTGGCGAAACCGTTCCTGTCCCAAAATAATCTCCCCCGCTGTCAGCCTGCTATCGAAACCATGAGGTTGAGGACGTCAGGGCAGCGAAAAGCCATACTTTTTAAACACCGCCTGACCGTCGTTCAAAAATGACTCATATAGCCTGCGTACACT
This sequence comes from Deltaproteobacteria bacterium, assembly GCA_016937015.1. Classification (GTDB taxonomy): domain Bacteria; phylum Myxococcota_A; class Polyangia; order JAAYKL01; family JAAYKL01; genus JAFGXQ01. Next base: position 8,385 of record JAFGWT010000404.1, read on the forward strand.
GTTGGCTGCGGATGCGGATTTCACAGCTGCCACATAAAACACAATGGGCGCATGCAGCGCCTCCGGCACGTCAGCCACAATTTTAACCTTGTCCGATATCAGCGCTTCAGAGCGATAGACCACGCCCAGCTGACATTCGCCAAGTGCCACGTAGTTAAGCACCGATGACACGTCTTTGGCGAGTATCAGTTTGCCGTCAAGTTTATCTTTCCAGCTCAGATTTTTAAACACCTGGTCCGTGTACTTGCCCACTGGCACATACGCCGGGTCTCCCACGGCAATGTGATCAATTCCCGCACCGATGTCATAGTCCGCAACAAAGTGCAAAGGCGCCACCTGCGCATCTTTGGGCGCAATGACCACGAGGGCGTTTTTCGCTGCCACGGCAATGGCGGTCTTGTCCAGCAATTGCTTTTCGTTTAGAAAATCAATCCACTGTTTATTGGCCGACACAAACAAATCCGCCTGGGCGCCGGCGGCAATCTGACGGGCCAGAGTTCCCGATGACGCGTAATTCCGCTCAACCGAAACGCCGGTTAGCTGCGTATACCTGTCGCATATGTCATCGGTAACCAGTCTGGCGCCCGCGGCTGCGTGAACATGCAGCGGAAGATTGACTTTCCCTGACTGAACGTCTTCCGGTGGTTGAGATTTACTGCACGCCGTCGCCCCTAAAAGCAGAATAACGACCGACGCAATGCACAATGATTGCAGGTGATGTTTCATATTTATCCATCCAGTCTGACAATGGGCACGAACACTGGCGGCCCGTATCGACTGTGCAATGAGCATATCCCATGCCATCGGCCAAATCACCTCGAAATCATTCATGAATATGGAAGTACGTTAGGGAGACGACAAACGCCTTCATCTGAAAAGGTACATATTAGTACATATATTTTCATAATATTACGAACATGTAGACTGCTCCAGGCGGTTGCAACCCACGCGCATACACGAAAAAATTGTCTTACCGGCCGTTGTGTGGTGTTATCTGCCATGCACAAACGATAACCGCATTCCGGGCCGATGCCCTTGACGATATGCAGGAAAGGGAAAAACATGACCACTGCAGTAAATGAAATGATTGCAGCAATTGTGGACGAATCGCTGATTTTTCGTTCTCTGAGTGAAGATATTCGCGACAGGCTCAAATCTGAAGCCCACATCTGTGAGTTTTCGCCGGGGGAAACAATCATTCGCGAGGGCGACGATGGCAGTAACATGATGATTGTCATTGACGGCACGGTCCAGGTCTCCCAGCGGTCCAAAGACGGCGAAGTGTCGCTGGCGGAGCTCGGTCGAAAAGCGGTTATTGGCGAAGTATCAGTCATTACCGGCACGCCGCGCACCAGCACCGTGGTGGCGCTCGAAGATGTATCGGCGATATGTTTTTCAAAAGAGACCATTCAGTCAATTGTTGCATCTTCGCCAAAAATAAAGACATTGCTGCTCAAGCTCATCGAAGGCCGCGCGCTGCAGTCCGCTGGCAAATCTGTTTAAAAAAGTCGATCCCGCAACGGGGTCACTGTGTCAACGTCCGTTTGTTCGCTCAGCCATATCGACAGTGGTGTCCCGGACAATCATGCGCCCGCGATGATGGGGAATCGTCGCAGCGCCCCGGATGACGGGTGCGGATTGTGTTCCTGCCCATTTCCATTGAGCAATTCCCCTTTCTGAATATCTGCACCTGACCCATTCGGCTGATAGGCCACCGCTCGGTCGAACACCGCCAGATTGATGTCACGGATTTTATCGGGCAAAAGCCGCGTGATGGTATTTCGAACCGATTCGGGCGTGACGCCGTCGACAATGCGCAATGCCGCGATACAGCCCAGCAATGCCACGTTCTGCATGGTGGGACTCTGTAAATTCGGAAGACGAATACGGTCCACATCAAACTGATACCTGAGGCACATGGCGTCCACATCGGCATTCGTCGGATAAGAGGCGTCCCCCGCCCGGGTGGTCTGAGGCTGCACCACGGTATCGTAATAAACCAGATGCCCGTGCTCGCGCAGCATCAACTCCGCAAATCGGGCGCCTTCGAGACGCTCCAGCGAAAATACATATGCGGCTTCCCCTGGTCCGATTTTGGGGGTACGCACTGCGGGACCCACTCGAATATGGGTGGTCACAATGCCCCCCCGCTGGGCCACCCCATGAGTCTCAGTAGCCATAATATGTTTACCGGCGTCAACAAGGGTCTGGCACAGCACATCGCCCATAAGCCCGATGCCCTGCCCACCCACACCGCAAATAAATATATTGGTCGACACTATTGTTTTCCTTTCGCTTTGTGCACTGGTGCGCCTCTTTGAATGGTGCCCGGCGCACAGGTGGGAATGCAC
>JAFGWT010000405.1 GCA_016937015.1 Deltaproteobacteria bacterium
CAACATGAAAAGCAAAATCCGTCGTCCCCGCGGAGGCGGGGACCCAGTAAATGCACAGTCTGGATTCCCAATCAAGTTGGGAATGACAGCACTGATAAACCTGCTATGCACTTTCGCGACACCCTCTCAAGTTGGGAATGACGGCACTGATAAAACTGCTATGCACTTTCGCGACACCCGCGAAAGCGGTAATCCAGATCGCACAAGACTGGATCTCCGCCTGCGCGGAGATGACGAACGGTACCTCGTTGATTCTATGTCAATGCGTTACTGTTTAGTTTTCTGTAAAAAATGGGCTCTGATAATCGGCTTCGGTCAGACGCTGACCTCGGGCCATTTTTTCGAACACATCGAAAGTGGCTTTTTCGCGCTGTTTTTTGGTTGTGTATTTTACCTTGGGTGCTGATGAGGTTTGCCCGGCGCGTCCGGCGTCGGTACCTGTCAGGTTTCGCAGGGTGGAGCCATGTGCGGTGTTTGATGCCTGGGACTGGGTTTCGCCAGGAATCGCCTCCCAGATATCCACACCTGCGCCGCCGATGCTGCCCTCGTATATTTTGATGTTGTACTTGCGCGCGGACACATCCACGTTGGAGAGGTCCCGCTGCGAACTGGCAGGGATGGCCTGCGAAATAAAGTAGCCTGCGCCAAACCGGTTGGGACGAATGTCAATTTTTCCAGCCAGCTGAGTCAGCAAATATTTTTTGACTGATTCGATGGAATGGGTGCCTTCGAACCGTTTAACTTTCTCTCCCGCAGACAACGGGAGCATCCCGCTGGGAAGACGGATACCGAACACCATGTGTGTGCCGTGAGCCAGCAGCGGCACATCGGCTATCGGTTTCGAACTCGGTTCATCCGTGTCAATTGACGGTTTCGGGTCGGCCGACAGGGGGGCGGCGGGTTGGGGCGCGTCGGATTCGAGTTCCACGGCAGGAGGCGTTTTGGGGCTGCACCCCGCAGGAAATGCAGCGCCCGAAAACAGCCCGGCAATCAAAATGGTGAGATGCAGGCGATGCATCTTATTGGCCCCCCATTACAATGGACCATGAATCGATGCCTACCCTGGTGAAACCGACATCCGGGACCGGCAACGGCAGGGACTCCGTTATGATCTGCGGCGGATCGCTGGTGGGATCCGTCGACGGGGTGGCCGGGGCAGCTGGATTGGCTTTTTGCGCCACCAGGGTAAATCCCTCAAGGCCACCGCATGAGGGTTGCCGCACCAGTCGCAGGCCGGTGAACACCGCTTCAGGATAAACCTTGAAAGGCACCAGTGTGCCATTGGTAGCGGGGTCCAGTTTGTCGAACACCCGAATGTTGTCAACTTCAAGTGTGTCAAAATTGACGCCCCAGATTTTTGACCCACCATCGTTGCAGGCGTTCCGTGAGTTTTCTGTCATCGGTGAAAAACTGGCAAAGTACGCCACTTTATTAAACACAAAGATGCGCCCCAGCAGCTTTTCACCCAACCCCCAAAAGTCGAACCCGTCAATGGCCGCCTGTCCCGCCGCTGCCTGAGTGGGCGGTTTTGTAGTGTCAGGGAACATCGCGCGCTCAAGGTCGTAAAGTGCCGAAGATGACGAAATTGAGAGAACCTGGTCTTTGCTGTAATCTTCTCCTATCCACCAGTTCAGCTCCGGGGCGCCCATCACCAGCGCCGATGTGGTTTCGTCGTTGGTTGTATCTGCATCCTCTTTGTCGTCAACACCCATTGAAATTTCGGGTTTTTGGGTAACTGAGAATACCCGATGGTGATCCAGCGTCTCCAGCCCATCGAACTGTCCAGTGCCGAATAACAGGACATTGTTGCGCTCGTCATCCTGCACAATGGTCGGTGGCGCCAGCATGGGAATTCGAGGGAAAGGAAACGATGGATTGCTGCAGGCGCGGCCTGAACACCTGTCTATCCCAAAATCGTCTTTAGTACTTTTCTGGAAAATGGTTTTTTTGTCGTCTACTGTGCATTCCGACACGACACTCTCTGTTTTGGCGTCGCAGCAATCGCGCTCAAAAGCGGTTCCCGTAGGGGTGAGCCGGCCCGGTTTGAGGGTTTTGCTCATGCAGTCGAAGTAGGGATAATGCTCGGCCAAAAGCGTATCGTAAAAGACCTTAAGCTTCCATTCCGACGGGTACTTGCTACTCATATCGATTTGCCAGATGCGACCGCGATCATCGCCGATAAACGCCTGATCCGCCACTTTTCCGGATTTAATGCTGTTGGGCACCACAGGCTGGCCAATCAGCTGTGCCACCATCGCTTTTTCCTTCGCTGTCATTCCGTCAGTGCCCGGGTCTTTAAAAAAGAGTGGTGAGTCAAACATCCCGTTGTCAATTACATCGGCTGGGTTGGAGGGATCCAGGTAGCGAATCAACAGACCGTCCCCCACCCGTACAATATACACGCCGGTTGACACGCCAATGCCGCCGGCTTCGTTGGATTTGTAGCCCCCGGGCAGAATCGCCACCGCTATCTGATGGTCGGCAGGCGAGTCGCCATTAGGGGGAATATCATTGATGTACACGTATGCCAGCTCTGGCCGGGCCAATCCCATTCCCATTTTCTGAAACGACACGCGTGCCAAAGCGCCGCTCCTGTTGGGGTCCTCACCTTCAGGGGCAAATTTGGGCGCGTTGGTACCAAATTCATCCGGCGACAGCTCCCAGCGATACACAGGATGATCCAGTGGGCCCTTGGTCACATCCAGCGCGTAGTATCCATACCCTCCCTTGCCAAGACCGCCAATCACAATGGAACGCCAGAATTTTTCCTCGGTGGTATCCGTAGTCGTCGACGTTGTGGTGGCGTTCGTATTTCTGAACAGCAGGACATCGGCCGCCAGTGGCGGTGCATCCACCCCAAACATATGCTGATATCCGGTGGTGCCATCGCCCACTTCCTCCACTTCGTATTTGGACACCCATTGCCCGGATCCGGCCGGCACCTCGTCATAAGTCCGTTTAACATTGATAGGAAACTGTTTACCGACCGTTTCCATAAGTCCGGAGGGGACAAATCCCCAGCCTTCCACGTCGTTCAGATTGTCGCGAATACCGAACATCAGGTTGAAAGAGTGCAATATGCCGTCGTTGGTGCCCACGTAAAGCAGCGGATCCCGCGTGCTCATCGGCTTGTCCGGATTGTTAATGTCCCCGCCACTGCCGGCCCACTTTTCTGACTGAAATTTTTGGTATGACGCCAGAGGAACCCGTTCGGTTGGTCGGGTGAGAACGGCAGGGGTGGAATTGTAGATGTCCCCCAGGGGATGTTTTCCTCGGGGCGACGCAGCCGCTGTGCCATACAGGTACTTTGCCACCATGTCCCGATAATCGGGCAAACCGTCAGCCCCGGTTTCGGTAATCCCCAGGTCATCGTCGTGCACATTGTCTGCCTGGAAGCTTACCAGCAGGTTTGTTTTGCCGTCTCGGAATTCATTTAACCCGGTATATGCCAGGTCATTGAAAGTGGCATCGGGAACCCTGACAAAAATTCTTCGTCTGTCGTTATTTGCCTGGGAGATTAATTCCGCGTGCAACGCCATCGCGTCACCCACCGCGCCACCGGTGCTGTTATTTGTTTCATCGTCTGAATAGGTGCATTTTTGTCCCTGTCGGTACAGATATCCCTGCCATGGTCCACCGGTGGAACTGCGATAGCCTGAATTTACCATGAACTGGGCAGCGGCGTCGGTGGCCTCCACGCTGGCGTCGGGATTGGTGGCGGTCACAATTTCGGTGCGGGTTCCCGCTGTTTCCGGCGCCACAGCCTGCAGCACCATGTTTATCACCCTGGCCAGGTCGGTGACACTCTCCACAAACAGGGCGCCGTTGGCTGCACCGTCGTCGGTTTCACCGCCACATCTGTTTTTGTCATCACAGAAATTCCATTCCAGGGTCCCGTCCGCCTGGGGTCGCCAGGGCGGCTGCCGAAAACGACCGTCCGCTGCTTCGAATGCGTACAACCCGCCAGGATCTTCCGGCCACCCCCTGAGCGCCAGCATATTCAGGTACTGTCTGGGGGTTACCCAAATCTGTCCCAGTGTGGATTCGGGATTGTCGTGACAGTCGTCTTTTTTCAGTTCCCTTAGGGTAATGCAATCATCCGCAGGTACAGGGCAATACCCCTCGCCGCTCAATAAATCTTCCTGCCACACCGCGTTTGTCACATCGCACCTGTTTTGCGGCGTGCCCTCCTTATCCTTCATATTTACGCCAATCACCACCGTGTACATGGGTTGGACATTGGCATCTCCGGACGCGAGCTCTGAGACCACCTCGAACATTTCCTCAACTTCCGTAGCGGTGGAATTGAAGGGACAATTGTAAATTTTTTCCTTATCAAAAGTCTTCCATGGTGGGGGTGGGGCGTTGGTTTCACCGTCCAATCCATCTTTACTGCAATACTGCTGCGGAAATTCCAGAGCGTCTGTCTGGATGCCATCGGTAATAAAAAAGACGACCCGTGGACGACAATTGAAAAAGAGGTCGCCGCCCTCGTTATAGGCGGGACGGGGTTCGGCGGCGTTATAAAAGTACTCCCCTGCGTCATCAAACATGGCGGCGTCGAAAGAACAGTGATTGGGTTCAACCGTGTTCAGGACGTTGCGAACATCCTGATTCGATGCCTCAAAATCGTCTGAAATGGGTACCATTCGTCCCACTGCGGCAGGATTGGGGGCACGCACACCGGC
>JAFGWT010000406.1 GCA_016937015.1 Deltaproteobacteria bacterium
CTGAACATTCCGCAGTTTTCGAAAAACGCGGCGTTCGGTCATCTGACGCAGATGCATGCAGAAGCGATCGCGCTTTGTGTCCAGCGGAAAATGGTTGAACACTTCCAGGAAAACCGACAAGACCAGCTGGTCCAGATCGTCCCCGGCCATGGCATCACCGATAATCCGATGACGCAGTCTCGACAGCATCGGATAGAAAACAACGACCATCAGCGTCCCCCAGAATTTGTCGGGCCGCCGCTGATTTTCCGCGATGATGGCCGAGATGATAGCTTCTTTCTCCTGCCAGGCCTGTGGACGCTCATCATTCAGGATTGCAAGCACGGACATCACTGTTGCGTGTTCCGCCAAAACGGGATGGCTTGATTTGATGGATTGAAAATGGTTCATGTTTCTCCTGGCGCTAAGCTCTGCTGCCAGCGCGCGACGGATTTCTTTGAGGCTCATGGTGCTGCCTTTCGGTATTCCCGAGCGGCAGGCCCACTATGGATTCATTCGGGTGTTGTGACCTGAGGCATTGAGCGGTGTTACTGAATGCCTCGGACCTGCGAACCCGACTGGGCAAATTTCACGGAGGAGCCTGATCGGCAGGAAAAAAACTGACCAACGGATGACGCCTATGCCGATTATTCAAATGAATACAGATAGTTGGATTAAACGATAAAATGTACGGGCAGGGATTTTTTTGTAAGCAGTGTTCTGTGAAATTTCACGGAGAGGCGTTTTTGAAGTTCAAAGTGAATTCTGTCTGCCACCCCTTTTTCTTCTTATAGTCTCGTATAGGAGTATCTTTCATTTGAAAGACATTTCTCAGACAATTTCTTAAAATGTTCATGTGAGATCTTGCCTTCTCACTGGCGCCTTCAGTAGACCAGTTCATTTCTCCTCTGTTTTTGGCAAGCATAAGCAGGAGAGTCCACGCAAAACTTGGTTCCTTAGGCTCTGTTCTATCGTCAAACATGCCCATCTCAACAAACGACCGTATTTCTACATGACGGCCAATTTGCAATTCAACATGGGTATTGTTGAGTCCTTCTTTCTCAGGGGGGAGCACGCGAATGATCAATTTTTTCCATGTAGCATCGGGAGGTGTCGGAAACGGCCTGAGAGCAGACTTTCTCTTCTTCAATACTCTGACGAGTTCAACACTATCGAGGATGATTTCGTCTTTCGTAATCGCAACGATGCCCGCCAGGTTAATTATCATCCCACCTGGATTGGGCCAGATGGCTTCATCCGGGACTTCGCCAAATACAAAAAGAATACTATCCGAGTCGATATATTCGTCTGCGATTCCAGCAAGCTGCTGTCCGTCGTCGAAGTTGAATCCGCGTCCAAGGTAGAATCGACGCGTTTTCTTGCCTCCCAGCATGCTTCCCAGAAACCAAAATCGGTCCTGTGAAATTTCATCAACGACACCTTGAAGATCCAGTATTTGCGCGATTTCCCTGGCCAATTCACGATGGTTGACCCTCCACGTTTTAAGGGTATCCAATGGGTGATAAACAAAGGCGGTATCTTCTCTATTTGCACAACAATGCGCCAATTGGGGACCTTTGCCTCGCCGCTCAACATATTCGGGTTCCACCCAGCATCGATTTTCACACCCCTCGCAAAAGATGCCTGTCGCATTGTTGCCAGAACCAATGACACCTATGTGCTCAAAAAAATCCAATGCGTCGTCTGGCCATTGCTTTACGGCATCGGATGTGAATACAAAATCCTCTTCTTCAGCGGACCTCAGTATTCTGCGAAGAGTCAATGTCAGAGCATTATGTTCCATTCTTTGAGATAACCTTTTACAATCTGGTGACTTGGCAAATCCCCTAAAGATGTCCCATCCGGATTTGTCAGCGAAAATGTCAAAGTTCGTGGCCTTTTCCCGTTAATGGCGCGCCAGGTGAACCGCATCTTGACCTGGGATATGTCCAGCTTATCCATGCTCATTTTCTGTGCGTCCAGAGTTTTGTCGACCCATTCATATACTGATTCTCCCGAGCCCGGGTCCTGCTCAACGGTCACGCGTCGCTTGAGATTTCCATGTTTATTGACGCGCAGACCAAGCACTTCCACTTTCGCAATGCCGTCTTCCGGCCTGGTGGGAAAGACGCAATCCCGATTTTTAAGCTTCTCGAAGTTATACTGCGGTTCACGAGATTTTTCAGGAACTCCAGATAAATCGAGTGCTATACGACAAAAAATATCCTGCAGTGCCTCAGCTTCCTGTTTGTTTCCTGAGGTACTTATTTCCAGCACGCCATCCTGTGGCCTAAAAATGAAGCCAATTTCAAAAACTGACTTTCTCGATTTTCTTTCAAGTTTATCCCCGTCATATTGCAGTTCCGATGCGCTGTAGTCCTCAGGAAATGCGAAATAGCAATGACGCATGGGATTTGGGCGAGGACAGTATTCCACTTTACATTTATGACCACGTCCCTGTTGCCGATACAGTTGCGTTAACGCCTCACCCATATCTTTCAATGTGGCATCGTCAGACGATGGCGCTTCATTCGGCAGCCCGTTGCATCTTTTAGAGCGCGTAAATGCCATCTTTTTTAAATTGGCAAGATTCACGCATCTGTCGAAAATATCTATGCCATTAAAATCGCGATGTAAGAATACCCACATGGCGCGATGGTAGTGATTTTCCATCGCTTCCAATTGGTCCTCTATTCCCAATTCATGGAAGTCAGCCACATCTTGAATTATTATTGTGCCCGTTTTGTTGGCCAGAATGTATACATCCTGAAAGTCAATATCAATCGGAACGCGCTCTTCTTCCGATAACGTCTCGATAGCCGCTATTACGGAGTCGACCTCCCTTTTCCTTAAATTCGCAAATTCGATGTCATCCAGCAGGTTCCGCTGTCGAAAATAGGTTTCAAGCAGTTCGTTGGGTGTCAGTCGCAAAAAGGTGCTAAGGGTGTATTGTTTGGCCATATATCGTCCTTTCCCGGGAAACAATGCGACACAAACATCGCATGCCACTGTTCCCTCGTGACATGATCTGCCACAGTGGCATTTATGGATTAAGTCACGGTGAGCCCCCGGCGATACAACCGCGATGGATCCATTTTTAAGAAAGATCGCCTATTGAAAATACTGCGCGGATGTTCGGGTTGTCAAATATTGACGCCCCATCGGTAGCCATATTAATTGTCTGATATCAGCGAATGGACGCTCCGAAAAGACGAATGGCCGCCAAATCAACAAAATCTTGTCCAGCTGGGACAAATGGACAGGGGCGTTTGTCCACATGGTTCTTAAATGATTTCAAACGGTTACTTCTGCTGGACAAGGTGGACACGATTTTTTGCTTAGGGCCGCATCTATGGAAACATTTATTTTTTTATGCATTCGTTTTTTTTGGGGAATCCTTACGCGTTACGTACATCTATAAAAATTATTATGTCCTTCTTGTCCAGCTAAGCATTAACCATTTGTTATTATTCAGTTTTTAAGTGGACAAAAGTCATTTTTGTTTTGTCCCATTCCGCCTGTTTTTGTCCAGAATGGCGTAACTATCTGAAATCATGGAATTACTTTTTGTCCATACCATTGCACAGGCCGCATGCTGTCCCCAATCCGGCTTTACTTGCTTTTCCATCCTGGAAAACAACGCCGGAGGCACCCAATGCAAATTCACACCAAAAATCAAAACCGACAGGCGCGCCAGGCGGTCGCGGACATACTGGCTGAAACGCTGCTTAATATGGTTATGGCCAAAAAGGCTGCGGCAGAATCTGAAAACGCCGGTTCCAACTTCAAGCAAAATCCAACAGAACCGGATTCTTTGCCATGTCACTGAGGAACAGATACAGCGGCAAGGAAGAAACCGGGCGACCATCCATTACCTGCCCCCATTACACTCCAAAACCTGGCAGCAAGAGATGCATCCATTACTTGTCGAACGGCGCCTGTGATAGGCCGGACGAATTGATGTGCGTGGAGTGGTCCAGGTTAAACCGTAGTGGACGAAGTGCAGCAGGCTGCACGAAGTCCATGGAGGTCGACGAGCACTGCCAACGGCAGAGCGCAGTCAATCACCAATACAAACAGGAAAAGCCAGCCATCACGGAAAAAATTGACGATATTGACCGTGATCTGCTCGGTCATCCGCTGCCGTCATATCCCAGGAAAACTGAGAAACCGCCGCCATCAGCAAGTCACGTTTCAACGGCAAGCCCCACACCCAATGGCGAAGTTCCCGTGATTCGCAATCTTACTGATGAAGAGGTTTCTTCGTTCAAAGAACTTGGTGTCGAGGTCTGCATCAAATCAGAAGATGTGGGTGAGATTTGGATGGTGCCTGTGTATACGAAGCAGAATCGAAAAGAAATCTCCATTGAACATGCCGCGACACTGGCAGTGATGTGCGCAGCGTTTCCCGGCGCCAGAATTGTCGCTTTTCAGGAAGCCCCCGTTTCTAATGAACGTTCCGCCAAAGATCAAACCTGATTTGTCCCCGGTCGAGCCCCCCTTCGCTTTGCCTCCTCGGAAGACAACCACTGGAGGTATCAACAAATGGCATTTAAAAATAAACACCTGTCGTACTCCCGTCTCAGCCGCTTTGAACAGTGTCCGCTGAGTTTCAAACTTCATTACATTGAGAAAAAGCTGGCCGAACCCAACGATTCGCTCAGGTTTGGGAAGGCAGTTCATGCCACGCTCGAAGTGCTGGTCCAGGAGCAAATGGAACAGGAGCGCACCGGCATATTGTCTGAGGAACGCGCAATGGAACTCTGGCGACAATCATTTGTGGCAGAAGGCATGTCCGGGATGGAGCTGTTTCAGGAGGGCGTTACCATTCTCAAAAACTTCATCCGGGAGCAGGGAGTCATCGACCATCAGGATGTGCTCGCCATTGAGCAGGAGTTTCATCTGCCGGTGGGGCCATTTACAGTGCTTGGCTATATCGACAGGGTCGACCGCGTGGATGACGAGACCGTTGAGGTTATTGACTACAAAACCAATCGCATGCTGTTTACCCGCGACGAAGTGGACGCCAGTCTGCAGATGTCCCTGTATCATCTGGCTGCGCAAATGCTGTGGCCGTGGGCCAAAAAGGTACGGCTTACCTTCAATATGCTCCGTCACAATATTTCCATGGTCACCGAACGCAACCAGGAACAGCTCGAAGCGGCGAAGAGTTACGTGATGTCAATGGGACAGCAAACAGAGTCGGCCACGGAGTTTCCGGCCCGGCTCAACAGCAACTGTATTTACTGCGATCACAGAAATGACTGCCCGGTGTATGCCGAAGCGCTGAAAGGCAAACGGACATTCATCTGCGACGACATGATGAAACTGAATGACGTCGCCAGAGAACGTGAAGAGGTAGCGAAGCTGGCGAAGGTGCTGTATGCACGCAAACAGGAACTGGAAGATGTGTTGAAAACCCACCTCAAGGAGAACGACGACCTCATCGTGGGGAAAATCCGCTACTGCATGTTCAACACCACCAAAGTGGATCATCCTCTCAGTGAAACGGTCGCCCTCCTGAGCCGGGAAACCGACATGAGCAGTGATGAAATTCTCAGCCGAATCGCTGTCGTTGACAAAAAGGCGTTGGATTCTCTGCTTAAGGAAATCGGAAAAACCAAGGAACGCGCCAGAGTCAATCTGCTCAAAGCGGAGCTGGATGCCTCGGCGTCGAAACAGTACTCGCCCCGTTTCTGGGCAAAGGAGATGAAGGCATGAGCTGGTTTATTCAATTGGCCCAGCGCATCGCCATGTTGCCACCGGCGGAGCGGGCCATCGTAGAAGCGCTGTTGGATCGCATTGAACAGGGGCGGACCGAATATGGTCCATGGAAGCTGGATGACGGCAGAGATTATTCCAAAGAAGCATTCGACGAAGTGATTGACGCACTCCATTACTGTGCCGCTGCCCTTCTGAAAAAGACGCCCGCCTGCAATTGCGCCGGTAAGTGCAAAGGACCAGAGGCATGAGCGGTCTGCGGTCGAGACGCAAAGGCGCGCAATATGAGCGTGAACTGGTGCACCGCTTTCGGGAAGCCATGCCCGGCGCAGATGTGAAGCGCGGATTTCAGTATCGCGCAGGCGAAGAAGCGGCGGATGTGGATTGTCCTGTTTTCTGGGTGGAATCCAAACGGGGAAAGAAACCAAATGTTCGCGCCGCGCTGAAACAGGCCTCCGAAGCCGCGCCCAAAGGCCGCATCCCGCTGGCGGTGATACGGGATGACCGGGCAGAGGCTTTCGTGGCGCTCTCTCTCGATGACTTCCTGGAATTTGTTGCACAGTGGTGGAACGGAACAAAACAATGACTGGCACGGACAGGTTCGGAAATTCCGGTCGCAGGAATGGCCGCCCCCACAAAGGCGAAACGCCGCGCGTGCCTTACGAAGAACTGGAGCGAATTCTGGTGTTCGGTGAGATTGTCACCTGCGAGGACGGTGAAAGCACCACCGTGTACTTTCCGTCATACCGGGAGCTGGCCAGGCGATACAATGTATCGAACAGCCTGATTGCCCAATTCGCCAAAAAGCACAACTGCATGCGTCGTCGCCAGAATTCACAGCATCGCATTATGGCGCAGGCTGAGCAGAAGCTGGTGGACATCCGTTCCACCGCACTGGCGCTCACCAAAGATGATGAGTTGCGTATCATTGACACCTATCTTGTGGGATTCGAAAAAGCGCTGAAAGAAGAACGGGTACGGTTTGATAACCCCAGCGACTTCAACACCATGGTGCGTCTCAAGGAATTTGTGCAGGGTGGCGCTGACTCTCGTCAGGAAATTCACGCGGCCTTGTCGCTGGAGGATATTCAGGCAAGGCACAAGCGCATGATGAAAGATGTTGAGACGACATCCGCCAAGGAAAGAGGCGAAGCCAACTTTGATTCATCCGCATCGCTCCCCGAGTCTTCCCAGCCCAATCAGCTCAACCCCCCGACGACTCATTTTGACGACGCCCCTGAAGAAGTGAGCGGTCAGTTAGTGGTTGATGACTTTGATGAGGATGAAAACCCATGAAACCAATTGCCGAGAATAGTCAAAAGCGGCAATTGGCGCCTGTTCGGCGACGCAATTCCAGGCACTTACCCCCCTTGGATGAGCGCCGAAACCACAAATCGAATGGCCACTTTCCTCAGCCTGAACGCCGCATGGCTTCTGGAAAAGCAGGACATGCCTCCCATGCCGACGCCTGTTTTGCGGGCCGGGGGGGCGGTCGAAATTTCGGGGCCTTTCGCATATCCCAAACCTATACCCGGTGTATTTTCCGACTGCGTCAATTTTTGAAAAGTGAGCGGGAGTGTAACCATAAAGTGAGCACTGTACATTGGTGGTTGCTTTCGCCGAAGTGGTCACTTTTTCTGTGCAAGTGGGTTTTGCCCCTGCTTTGGCTGCTGTTCTGGCTGTGTCTCGCGGCTCAAATTGTCACGGTCGCCATGGTTAGGTCCATCTCAGCAGAAGAGTTCGCGTACCGAGCGGAGCATGTCTTCGTCGCTGGGGTGGGCGTAGATGGCGGTGGTGAAGATAGACTTGTGTCTGGCGAAGCGCTGAGTGATGCGAATGTCTTTGGTATTCCGGTACAGATTGGTGCAGGCGGTATGCCGCAGCGCGTGAAAGCTCAGTCGTCGGTCAAATCCGGCCCGTTCCTGCCAGACAGAGAACGAGTGGCGGACCTGTCTGGTCGAAAGCCGATTGCTGTTTCGGCTGATGAAGACGGGGGCATCGGCTTCAAGGTTTTGCCCCAGCCGCTGTTTCCATCTGTAGAATTTCTCCAGTTTGTAGCGGGCGGTCTCCGGCAGAATGACTTCCTGATCGCGAGGATCACTGCTGCTTCGTTTGAATACCATCAGCTGAATTCGCCGTTTCACCCGACCATCCTCATGAAAGATATCGCCGATGTTCAAGGCGACAATTTCGTGTTCCCTCAGCCCCGTCCCCAGCGCCAGACTGTAAATGACGTGGTCCCGAAACCCTGCGTGATGTTCACCGCTGACCTTCAGCAACAACTGCTGTTCCTGTTCGGTCAAGGTTTTGGGTGGTTGTCTGATGGCGTCTGCGTAATTCATAGGCATGCCTCCTTTGCGCAATTGGCGACACTTACATACATGCGGGGAAACAGACTGATAGCAAGTCAATTGAAGTCTTATTGCGAGGTTTCCGCATGACGATTTCAGTGGTCAAACAAACCGAGGATGACCTGGCGTCGTGGATTGCCACGGAGGCAGGATTCATTGAGGGGCTGTGTCGTTACGACGATGAACCGATTGTACTTGAGGCGTATCAGCGCGCCTTCATGCAAAATCGCTCCCGGTTTCGCTGGGTCACCAAAGGGCGTCAAATCGGGTATTCGTTTGTATTCGCCCTTGAGGCCCTCGCCCGATGTCACTTGCGGGATGGCCACACCGCGGTATTCGTTAGTTACAACCTTGAAGACGCCAAGGAAAAAATTCTCATCGCCCGCCAGGTATTCGATGAACTGCCACTGGCCTATCAGAAAAAACTCATCGTGGATTCCAAAACCGAACTGGCCTTTGAATCCAACTCATCCAGCAGGCGGGTGTCGCGTATCATCTCGGTGCCATCAAAACCGCCCCGCGGCAAAAAAGGCGATGTGCTCCTCGATGAACTGGCCCATTATGTGAACGACCGGGAGGTGTACACCGGGTCCACCGCACTCATCCTGCGTTCCCACGGTCAGCTAACCGGATGCTCCACGCCCCTTGGCAGGCGCGGCATCTTTTGGGAAATCGCCACCGAAGAACTCCGCAAGTATCCCCACCACACCAGGCAGGAAGTCCCATGGTGGCTATCGCGTTTTTTCTGCCGCGACGTTAAACAGGCCGCAGAGCTGGCGCCCCACATGTCCACCGAAGAACGCGTCCATCGGTTCGGCACCCCGGCCATCATCCAGCAGCTCGATTCTCTCCCCCTGGAAGATTTCCAGCAGGAGTTCGAGTGCATATTCATTGATGAGTCATTCTCATACTACGCCTACGACCTCATCCTTCCTTGCACCAGCGACGACCTCCGCATGTGTGACGACTTCACCGACGTCCCCAAACCCGAAGGCCGCATCGCCGCCGGATTCGATGTAGGCCGCACCCACGACCGTTCCGAACTGGCCGTATTCGAAGAACACAACACCCGCTTCACCTGCCGCCTCCTCCGCTCCTACAACCAGGTCCCATTCTCCGAACAGGAAGCCGATCTGCGCCGCCTCCTCGAAACCCTGCCAGTCGCCCGACTCTCCATCGACAAAAGCGGCATCGGCATGAACCTCGCCGAAAACCTCTCCCGTGATTACCCCCAGGTAATCCCCGAAGCCTTCTCCAACGAATCCAAAGAACGCTGGGCCACCGATTTCAAAATCCTCCTGCAGCGCCGGGACATCATCCTCCCCCGCGACCGCGAACTGGTCGGGCAAATCCACTCCATCAAAAGAAGAGTTCTCCCCTCTGGCAAAGTCAGCTTCGACGCCGAACGAACAAACAAAGGCCACGCCGACCGCTTCTGGGCTGTAGCGCTGGCGTGTCAGAAACAAAGGATGCCTTCTTCTTCGCAATCAGCCTCTATAAATATCAAAATAATCGGATAGTTACTTGTTTTTCGTTATGCAATATTCGATAGCTGGCGCTGCATATCAGATTATGCTAAATATGTTTTATGCAAAAATCGACAGATAAAATGGGAAGCGACATGCCAAATAGTAACAATCAACAATCATTCCAGAAAATGTTCGAAGACTTTGGGTTGGGTACCACGGCAGATAGACAACAATTTATGAACATAGGAAAAGAATTTTCATTCGACACTTCACCAGCTCCGAAAGGCGTATTAATCCGACTGGGAAATTCTAGCACTGATAAATGCTTTACCGAAGGAGGATGTGGTGCCAAGCTGGAATCAGATTCTTGATGAAATTCGGACAACTGGGAGCACTCACGATGTCATCCGTCGTAGATTTCTAAAACAGGTTTATGACAAATCAGGCCGCAATGTAATTCTCTATTATTCTGGATGGCTTCAAAAAAAAGATATTCCAGGGGCAGACGTTAATGATTCCGACAAAAACGGATTCATGACGGTCATTCATCAGCTTGACAGAACCAAAGGTCTAGACCTGATTCTTCATACTCCAGGAGGAAGTGTATCAGCAACGGAATCGCTGGTTGATTATCTTCGTCAAATGTTTGGAACAAATATTCGCGCGATTGTTCCGCAATTAGCAATGTCAGCGGGAACTATGATTGCTTGTGCTGCAAAAACAATAATGATGGGAAAACAATCAAGTTTAGGTCCGATTGATCCACAACTTGGTACCAGCATTCCTGCGCATGGCGTGGTGGAAGAATTTAACCGTGCCTACAACGAAATAAAGGCCGACCAAGCAAAAATAGCATTGTGGCAGCCAATTATTGCAAAGTATCATCCTACTTTAATTGGAGAATGCGAGAAAGCAATTCAATGGGCAAATGAAATGGTTAAAGAATGGCTAACCACTGGAATGCTTGAAAATGACCAAGACAAAGATACTTTGGCTGACAAGATTATCAAGGAACTGGCAGATCATGCTTTGATGAAGTCACACTCCAGACATCTTGCTGCTCAACGTTGTAAAGACATGGGACTTCATATTGAAATGCTGGAAGATGATCATGAATTTCAAGACGCTGTTCTTTCTTTGCATCACGCGTGCATTCATACACTGACATCAACACCGGCAACGAAAATCATCGAAAACCATGAGGGTGTTGCATATATTCAATCCGCTCAAACAGTGTTAATACAACAAAAATAACGTCGGACGTTCTGTCATCTTCAAACTATTTTTTCTGGCAAACTGACAGGCCGGATTACAATTTTTCTCCAGCTATTCGACAAATCAAGGAAAGCTCGAATTCCTGCCAGTCTACTGGATCGTTGGCTATCCTTGCCATCATTTGAACGATCAACGATCGCTTGTCCTCTGCCACTTTTTTCTTTTGGATGGCAAGTGTTTCCAATCGAATAGTTTGCAGTTCGATTTCTGAATCCAGACAGCGCAATTCACCGTTCTTCTCGTTGATTTGTCCTGCCAGAACCCAAATCTCATTTTTGTTTTCACTACTACTCATTGACTGCAACCATCGTTCTGAGCGGTTCTCCTTTTTTTGTGACATGGCGTGCCCCAAATAGGAAGTCAAGTCGAGTCCGAGTTCTGAATTGAAACTTCATCCGTGTCCCCGATTAGTGCTCCATTGCTTTGCCCTCTCGGAGGCAGGGCGCGGATTTCATCATGGTCCTCCGGTGTTGCGGGTCTTCATTCTGATGAAATGTCGCGCCCCTGCCTTTACTTTTCAGGAGGACAACTATGGAACGACGAATGAAATTGTTTGTTATCCCCAAAGAGCGAGTGCCAGGGGGGCCACCGAATCCCGCGAGAGAAATTGCACTTCAGGCGGACAGCCTTGATGGGTTCAGGGATGCTGCCAGACAACATGTTGAATTTGAAAAACTCAAGTTGCGTTCGATTTCAAACGGGCCCAATGGCATTGTCGCCTATGCTGAAGAGATTCCCGCATGATTCACGGCAGCACCGGAGGTGAAACCGAAGCAGCCCAGCGGGCAGAGGACAGTCTTCAAACCATATTGAAAGCGGTGGTGGTGGGTGCGCGCAGTCAGGACCCGGCGAGCAGGCCTGGTGGAGAGGAACTTTCCGCGGCTTTTTCAAACGCCGGTGCGCTTGAGCCCCCATACGATCCTGAGGCGCTGTGCCTGTTAATAGAGCACTCCAATTCACTGCGCCAGAATGTGGATGCGTATGCCACCAATATTGATGGGTTTGGTCATCGACTGGACCCGGCCATTGATTTTGAATCGGAAGATGCGGACAGTCGGGTTTCAGATTGCATCTACCTTGAGCGGGTGGCGGCACAGGAGCAAGACGAAGGAATTCAAACGCAGCCGCCCTCGCCCACACAGGAAGAAATCACGGAAAGACGGGAAGCATTAAAACAACTGGCGCGGATTGAGCGGGCAAAGCTGGAATCGTTCTTCGACTTCTGCTGCTTCGACCATTCCTTTGTAGACCTTCGGCGCCGCACCCGGCAGGACCTTGAAGTGACGGGCAATGCGTTCTGGGAAGTATTGCGTGATGGACGCGGCGATATTGCCCGGCTGGTATATGTGCCGTCATACACCGTTCGACTGCTGCCACTGGATACGGAACCGGTAGAGGTAGAAGACCACATTCGTATTTCGCCGGTGACCACGGAAACGGTCAAAGTGCATCAGCGACTGCGACAGTATGTACAGATTCAAGGCGCAGAGGGCGTGTACTTCAAATCTTTTGGTGACCCCAGAACGATTTCAAGACGTACCGGCAATGTGGCGAAAAATGTTGAAGCATTGCGCGAATCGAACGCTGCAGATGCCCCGGCCACCGAGCTGATTCATTTCGCCATTCACTCACCCAGGTCACCGTACGGTGTTCCCCGCTGGGTGGGAAACCTTTTAGCTGTGCTGGGATCCAGGCAGATGGAGGAGGTAAATTTTCTCTACTTCGAAAACAAATCCGTCCCACCTCTGGCGTTACTGGTTTCAGGGGGGCGGCTATCCGACGCATCGGTTCCCCGCATCGAGCGTTTCATCGAAGAAAACCTCAAAGGCAAAAATAACTTTCACAAAATCCTCATTCTGGAAGCAGAAGGCGGCGGCGCCAGCAGCAGTGAGGCGCGGGCAAAAATTGAACTCAAACCGCTCACTGATGCCCAGCAACAGGATGCGCTTTTTCAGGTTTATGATGAACGCAACATCGACAAGGTGGGCAGCGCCTTTCGCCTGCCCAAAATGCTGCGAGGGGAGAGTAAGGATTTCAACCGCGCCACCGCCGAATCCGCCCTCAGGTTCGCCGAGGATCAGGTGTTTCAGCCGGAACGGGATGAGTTCGACTTTTTGATGAACCGCCGCCTGCTCGCTGATATGGGCATTCGATTCTGGCGTTTTCGTTCACAGACACCGGTTACCCGCGACCCCGAGCGAATGACACAAATGGTGGAAAAACTGGTTCGGGTGGGCGTCCTCACGCCAGAAGAAGGCCGAGTGCTCGCTGGCGACATTTTTAATCGGGAGTTCCGCCGCATTGGCGACGATTGGACCAAGCGCCCCATTACCCTGACCCTTGCGGGGATTCAAACCGGCGTTGAAGACCTCCGAACCGGCACTGCCAAACGAACGCTGCTTGATGACGCCAGGCACCTGATTCGTCTGCGTGAAGAGCTGAAGAACGAAGAGTCCCGCCTCCTGACAAACCGCATGGACCTGGCCAGGAAATACATGATGGAGGACAACGATGATTCGACAACGCGCCAAAGCTCCCGACCAAACCAGGAGAGCGACGGCGGGCAAACGACAAGCGAAAACCACCCATGAAAGCAGTCTACTCTGATAGCGCCCCCTGCAAACTCGCCAGAGCCCACATCCGGCGAGTTCCGCAAAACAAACGATCGTATGTGGTTGGCTATCACGTTTGCTGTCCCCAATGCGGCTTCGTCACAATTGCTCTGCAGGGAAAAGATGGACTGACCATCACCGAAAACCTCCACACGCTGCAGGTGTCGTTTTCAACGAGTCTTCGCTGCGTCTACTGCAATGTGCTGATTCATCTGCATGATGGAGAAATGAATATCGAGGAGGATGCCCATGTGCGTCACCTGCAATACCGATAGCCAGCTTCACATCATTCAGGATGCACTCACGGCCACCGAAGATATTCTGAACGAGTATCTAAGAGTGCACATTTCAAAAGCAATTGAACTGGACGACCCGGCCAGATTTGATAAAGCCGTCGCTGCTCTGTCCGCAAAACTGAGGCGCGCCACTCAAAGTAATGATGCCGCTGCGCTGCGCGAAGCAATAGCAGTGCTGGATGTGGATTGGATGAATACGACGGCCACACAGCGCCGAAGCCTGATTGGTCAGGCAATGGCTGCAGCAGGCAGAGCGACGCAACAAGTGCCGGAAAAGATCTCCACAACATTCGGCGCTGCGGCAAACGACGTGGTACGCGCCACCCGAAATCATTCCCGCAAGGTTCAGAATCTTGGCATCGCTGCAGACTTCAATGCGCTGGACCGTAGAATTATCGACTATTTGAAAACAAGCCAGTCCGCATACGTTCGAGATGAGTACGGCAGGCGCCTCGACCAGTTTGGCGCAGAAGCCAGACGAATCGTATCTGAAGGCCTCGAATCCGGGCTCGGCAGACAGGACATATCCCGTTCACTGGAAGCCGCAGCCAAATCCGCCCTTGTAAATAAGTCGCCTTATTACTGGGAAATTGTGGCAGGCGCCTTCATGGCCACCGGTCGCTCCTTCGCACAAATGAGCGCATACGCCGAAGCTGGCATCGAACGGTACATCATCGAAGCCGTCCTCGACGAACGAACCACCGAAACCTGCCGTTTCCTTCATGGAAAATCATTCACGGTAAAGTCAGCACTGGACCGCTTCGACCGCATCGCAGCCATGGACCAGCCAGAAGACATCAAACAGGTCCAACCCTGGGTTCGCGAATCCATCAACCCCGATACCGGCCACAAACAGCTCTACGTCACCCAGGGCGAAGACCGCATCCCCATCGCCGAAGTAACCAAATCAGCCGTCGGCACCAAAGACGATCCCGGCGAATTCAAAAGCACCCTCTCGGAAAAAGACCTCAACGACCTCGGCATCGGCTTTCCGCCGTATCATGGATTGTGCAGGACTACTACCGTGGCGGAATTCTAGTCAATATCCTCATATTCCGGTAACGATGGAGCTGGCATCAATCTGTTGTTATCAAATCTCTGTTGGGCGCAATCACCACATATTCTATCGTACTTACTCCCATCCATTAATTCTTTGCAGTCCTCACACACGCTATAGCCTGAAAGTACAGCATTGCATTGCAAACAAACGAGGTTATTGGGTCCTTCCGCAAAAACGGCGCTATCTGATAGACACTCAGGACATTGCAGCACATCTTCTTCGTCTGGATAATCTGAAAGAAAATAACTGACGTAAAGATCAATGAAGTCAGCTCTTTCAAACGATGCACGACAAAATCTGCATTGTAATTCATCTTCTAAGGGGACAGCAATTTGCCAGCAATCCGGGCATTTTATTATTGTTTCGTAATCCCTCAATTCTCCCTGAATTGTATTCGACCGTTTTTCGATAAACTGTTGTTGTGAACCAATCTTTCGTTTGATTTCGTCGTATCGTGGTCTTAGCTCATCACAGGATGCAAAGACATCGTTGTCTGCTATATAGTCGATAATAAAGCAATGGGTATCAAGGAGCTGAGCGCGAGCATGTTGATGGGAGATGGAGCTGTTGAAGTGAACAATACGGTTTCGTTCTTTTCCAAGCCGCTTCAGTACCGTACCATCAATTTTTTTACCTCCAATATCTCGAAGACGTTGAATTGCCTCATCAATAGATACCGATATTAGATCTCCAGATTCTAATTTTGCTTTGCTCGCTTCTTTTATATGGCGAAATATTAATGACCAATGTTCCTTCATGAGATCAGCTTTTAAGAATAGCTCAGCCGATGTGTGCAAATGAACAATTGAGAATTTAAGTTCCGATTGCGTCACTTCCTGTTTGCTGATGCAATCCACCGAAGATTCTAAAAAATCCATTGCCATTTCAATCATTCTAGATTCCAACGGAGCTCCTTTTCGCACCCAAAAAAAATTCCATGTATTCAAATACGACAAAATAAAAAAAATATCACGTTACCAATCGGATTTGTCCCCGTTTTAACTTTTGAAGGCTTTGCCCATCTGGAGGTAAAGCTGTGCCGGAAAATGTGCATGCTAACGACATATCAATGGCGCTGTTCAAGGCGCGAGAGGTTCTGAATCGGATTTCCGTAGCGAAGTTTGAGCAGACTCGTGCGGTGCATAAAACCATTTGGGGATCGCCTGCCGGGAAGAAGCGTCTTTCTGAAAAACTGGCGGGGATGCTGCCACCGCACAAAACGTACGTGGAGCCGTTTGCCGGAAGCGCTGCGGTGCTGTTTGCCAAGGAACCTTCTGAGGTGGAGGTGATTTGCGACGCGGATGTTGAAATCGCCAGGGCGTATCGGTGTGTTAAGAAACTGTCCGCTGAGCAGATGAAGCGATTGCGGGCAAAATCGTGGAAGGGTGATCCCGCGACTTTCAAACAGCTCATTAACCAGAATCCCGGCAATGATGTGGATTCGCTGTACCGCTTTTTGTACCTGACCCACTTTTCCTACGGAAAGCTGCGGGGAAAGAGTTTCAGTCCTTCAGGCGCAGGGGTGGAAGCCAAGACCATGTCCCGGGTGGAGGCGTTTGCGCCCAGACTTAAGAATGTTCGTGTGTACGACGGCGACTATCTGAAGGTGGTTCAAAAATACGATGGCCCAAATACAGCCTTCTTTCTCGACCCACCCTACAGCGAGTACAACGTGAATGTGGGCGAGTCCCAATTTGATGATGAGCGCTTTTTTAAAGCACTCACGTCGATTAAGGGAAAATTTCTGATGACCTGCGGGATTCGCGGAAAACTGCCCCAGCTGCTGAAAAAGTCGCGCTTCAATGTTCAGAGGATTCGCACACGACGCACGATTCGGTCGATGCGAGGCGTTGGCGGACCAGAGTTTTTGACGCAGCTGCTGGTGACCAATTATCAGCCTGCCAAAAAATGCTGGGCTGGCTCTAAACATTTGAACGACGAATGGATTGTTGAGGACCTTCCGGATTTCAACAACCAGGCTCCCGAACAGCAGGCGCCAGCGGTTGAATCCCAGTTTGGATTCTCAAAAGACGTGCCCCTCATTAAAGGGATTGATGACAGCGATGAACGATTTGTGCTGGGGGTCGTATTGACGCCCAACGAGGTCGACGCGCAGGGGGACATTTATTCGGGCGAAGAAATCCGACAGGCCGCCCACCGGTTTATGGAGGAATTCGGCGGACTCGGCCTGATGCATCGATTTCGCGTCAATGACCAGGTGAAAGTGCTCGAGAGTTATCTGGCGCCTGCCGACCTTGAGATTGAAGGAATGCGCATTCCCAAAGGCACCTGGATTCTGGCAGTCCGCATTTTGTCAGATGACCTGTGGGAACAAATCAGAACAGGCCAACTGACCGGCTTTTCCATTGGCGGTTCAGCAAGACGCATTGCTGAAGAAATCCCCTTTGCGGCAGGGGCTCAGGAAGACGCCCCCCGTCAGAACGCGCCGGAATCTGCATCCCAGTCGGAGGGAACGGAGGACGCAGCATGAGTGCCAGCAATAAAGGGGCCGGAGTCCATCGCCTGCTCGACATGATCGTTGAGGAAGTATCGCTGGTGGACCGGGCGGCCAACAAACAACGTTTTTTAATCGTGAAGAGGAGCGACCACATGAACAATGCCACTGCACAGACAATAACATCTGGGAACGTCGACGCAGCTGATGTCCAAGCTGTCAATGACGTTAATGATGCCTCAGAAGAAGTCGAGGATCTGAACAGCGAATCCCAAACAGAAGAGACACAGGTTGAAACAGATTCGAACCATTCTTTGAACTCGGACAACGCGTCCCTGCAGCAGCTTGCATTATCCGCTTTGACCGGGCTCACCGAAGCGGTGGAGTTGATTGGTAATGCCGACGATGCGTCTGCTCAAAGCAGGCTGGGCGAATTGGCGACCGAACTGCAAGGACTGGCCAATGAGCTGGCTGGGAAATTTGTCCACCAGGCTGCGGTGCCCAAACAAACAGATGTCCCCGCAGTGGATGTCGACGCTTTGAGTGAATCGATAAAACAGGGACTGGCGAGGATTGATGCGTTGCTGGCGCCAGTAAAAGACAAAACCGATGACGCCACAAACGGATTGGAAACTCAGCTCAAGCCCATGCTTGATGAAATTCGAAATCTTACTGCCATGGTGAAGGCGCAGCAGCAGCGACTGGTGAAACTGGAGAAACGCTTTGGCGTGCCCAGCAGCGTGCCCGTTGGCGAGAAAAAGAGCGAGCCCGAAGACGTGGGCTGGCCTCTGGATATGAATCGTTCCTGTGATCGGGAGAGTGTCGACAAGGCAGTCTCGTTCCATGACCTGTGATTTTGTAAGTCGCATCAGGAGAAAATGACAATGACCTATTTAGACAATCGCACCATTTTGGAAAAAGCAGACCTTGCGCTTGCAGACCTGACCGCAGGCGGCGGCATTCTCAAACCGGCGCAGGCCAAAAAGTTCATGCGTCTGCTCATCAAGGACTCGGTTCTGATGAAGCTGGCCACCGTTGTGCCAATGGGCTCGCCCAAACAGCAGATTTCGAAAATCAAGTTTGGCAGCCGCATTCTGCGTCCCGGTCAGGAAGCAACCGCGCTGGCCGCGGCGGATCGTTCAAAGCCGGACCTCACTTCGATGGAGCTGGATGCAAAGCTGTTCAAGGCCGAGGTGCGTCTCTCCGACGAAACCCTTGAAGACAGCATTGAACGGGGGGAGCTGCGCCAGACCATAATGGAGATGATGGCCGAGGCGATTTCACGCGACATGGAGGAAATTCTCATCAACGGCGATGTGACGTCCGCCGACCCGTTCCTCGCAGTAATGGACGGTGTGCTCAGACAGGCCACCAGCAATGTGGTGGATGCCGCGGCTGCGCCCATATCTAAAAATCTGATGTCTGACATGCTGAAAACGCTGCCGTCTGAACATCTGCGCGATAAAAAGGCCATGCGCTTTTTGACCAGTGTGGATGCCGATCTCGATTACCGTAATACGCTGGCGGAACGGGCCACCGCCGTGGGCGACAAGTTTCTTGAAGGCGACACCCCGGTGCTTTATTCAGGCGTTCCAGTTCAGCCGGTGCCCCTGTTCCCGGAAAACCTCGGCGCGGGCAGCGACCAGACATCCATTTTGCTGTGCAACCCCAAAAACATCCACGTGGGCATCTGGCGCCAGATTCGTGTGGAATCCGCCCGGGACATTTCCGAAGGCACCCTGAAAATCGTGGCGACCCTCCGCTTTGACGTGAAGTTCGCCGAAGAACCAGGAGTGACAAAAGCCATTAACGTTCAGCTCTAAAGGAGACATTTACCATGTTGGTCAGACTCAAAAAACATGACCCGCGACGGGGTCATGTGCTGCGGCGTTATACGTATCGCGGCATCAAATTTCAGGAAGAACGCGGCTGGTACAAGGTGGAAAAAGCCGTGGCGGACTATCTGGCGACAGTGCATCAGGTATCCTCGGACGAGCATTCGCCGTTGGCGTTTGATGTATGCACCGAAAAGGAAGCGACAGCGCTGGATGCAAAAGAAAAGGAAGACGGCGCCGTTCGGAAGCTCGCAACCGACAACATTAAGCTTTCCGTCCCAAGAAATGACGGTGCATTGACCACTGCAGATTTGCCGGAATCAGAAAGCGAATCCAAATCCACCAGAGCCAAAGGTAAAAAGGAATAATGTACGCGGTTGTGAGCGATATGCGTTCAGAAGGAATCACTGAAGCGTTGGCTTCGGATGAACGCCTTACCGCATTGCTTGAAGAGGCCAGTCGCGTCATCGACAGAGTCTGCGGCTGGTACTTTGAGCCTCGCGCGGATAGCTATCGACTGGACGGCCATGGCACGCCGAGTATCGAGCCGCCTGTGCCGCCAATTCGGGTGGATAGCATTACAGTGAACGGCATCAGCATTCCTGTTGATGAGAACCATCTGCATGTTGTGGGCTCACCTGTGCAGCCTGGTTTCAGCGCGCCTCTGCTTGCATTGAAAACCGGCATCTTTCCCTATGGTAGCGGCGCGGTAAACGTGGATGGGCTATGGGGATACACCGAGCCTGACGGCACGACCACCGGTAGAACGCCCCTCAGCATTCGAAGGGCCTGCATGTTGCTGGTGCTTCGCTGGATTACCCCAGCAGGTGATGTCGAGTCTTCCCATGATGCACGCAATCGCTGGCGGATTATTGAGGAACGGACCCGGGACCAGAGCTACAAACTCGACAAACCCGCCTCCCAAATCAACCTCACTGGTGACCCGGAAATTGATGCATTGCTGGCGGACTATCGACGTCCCCCGGGTCTTGGAGCGGCATAATGCGCGGGCGTCTCATCTTCAAATTTCTTGCTGAAATATATCGACTGGACACCTTGTCAACTGCTGCAACAGACCCGGATGGCAGTGGCCCACTGACTGGTGGCTACGACCCGGATTTTAAGGAGTCGGTGCTGGTCGATACCAATAACGATGGTATCGGGGAAAGAGTCCGGCGCGAACATCCACCGGTGCGCGTTCCCTGTCAGGTGGAACCCAAAGCATTTGAAGAACTGCGCATGCTGGGCTCCGGCAACTCGCCCAAATCGAGGATTGATTTGATTTTCCATTTCATGGACCTTGAACGGCTGGGGCTCATGGATGCGGTCTCTGGTGACGCACTGCTGCGACCGGGGGATCGGCTGGGTGGCATTTATGATTTATGTGGCGACAAGGTGCAGGATATTCAAACGCCCCCGGGTCTCTATGTGGTGGAGTCGCGACCGATTGGATTCGGTTTGAATCTGTCGAAACCATCCCGCAATCTGCTGTTGGTCACCTTCGAAGACCGGCCAACCGGCAGTCGGAGGCATGCATGAGGAAGAGTCCTGAGTCCGTAGTCTTGAGTCTTGAGGGGAAGCGCAATTTATCCCTACTCAAGACTCAGGACTCAAGACTCACAGCTGTGAACGGAGCGAATTTATGAGCGTTCACAAAACCGGGGATTGGGCATTGGCGCGAGGAATCTTAAGCGGCGCTCCAATGAAAATGAAAGGCGCGGTGAATATCGCCTTTCGGCAAGAAGCCCAGCTGCTGCGAAAAGAGATTATCCAGGGCATCACCAAACAGGTGCCGGGGGGCGAATCATTCAAGCCGCTCTCGCCCCTGACGCTTGCGGCAAGAAAAATGGCTGGATTCAGCGGCACAAAGACGTTGATGGTTCGCGGGGACCTGCGAAACGCCATCGTCGCTGTGGTGAAAGGCGATGAAGCGTTCATTGGGATTCTCAAAAAAGCCAGAGACAAATCCGGCAATCCGGTCATCGATGTGGCCAAGGTACATGAGTTTGGCGCGGGTCCGTTTGTGGTGCCGCTGACTCCCGCCATGCGACGCTACCTGTTTGTATTGTATGCGAAGGCCGGTAAATCCACCTCGGAATCAAAAGGCAGCGGCAAAGGAGTGGTGGTCATCAAAATTCCTGCACGGCCATTCTTGCGTCCGGCGTTTAAGGCGTTTTCCAAAAATGTGCAAAAGCGGTTCCTCAGACGTGTGGCCAGAGCGCTCGGGATGGGAGGGCTGTAAATGGCGGTGCCCGTCATCAGCAGCATTTCTCCTGCCAGGGGAACATCCAAAGGCGCGGAGCTGGTAAAAATCAGCGGCGCCGGGTTTGCTGAAAATGTATCTGTTCTTTTTGGCGCAACCCCCGCCGAAGTCATTATAGTACGCGATGAAGGCGACTTATCGGTAGCGGATATTAAAACACCGGCGCAGGCGCCATCGCTGGTAGCGGTTACACTTATCAATCTGGACAGCAGCGGTGTGCCCATTCCAGGGGAACAGTTTACCCTGCCAGGCGCCTATGAATACCGTCGCAGCGAACTGGTTCGGGAATCCGACTTGACCAGACTGGTCCGAACGCTGCTGCGGACAATTCGCGCGCAGTTAGTGGATAACACCAGTATTACGGTATCCGTTGATTACGATGACACCACCGTGGACGGCCTGAATGTGGTGGCGATTTCCAAACTGCCATCGCTGGTGCTTTCCGGCCCAAATGTGGGAGAAAATCGCTTCTATTCCAC
>JAFGWT010000407.1 GCA_016937015.1 Deltaproteobacteria bacterium
ATGGCGCCCGCCGCCAGCAATGCCGCGCACAGCATATCCAGAAGATTGAACGCGGCGGCCCCCACCATCGCAGCGAGAATAACAACTGCAATCGGCGCCTTTTCGTACCGTCGTGGGTACGCGCTGTCGACCCCGCTCACCAGATAAAAGTCCCTGGAATCCCGCTGCCTGGGAATGAATCCACCATGGGCTTCAATCAAAAGCAGATCTCCCGCCTTCAAACGAATGTCACCTATCTTTCCCCGCAGGCGTTCCCCGTTTCGTGCCACAGCGATAACCACAGCGTTGTAGACATTGCGAAACCTGCCTTCGCGAATGGTCTTTCCAACCAGTGGACACGTATGGGAGACCACCGCCTCCACCAGAATGCGCTGATGACGGGCGTCCTCCAGTTTGAACAGTTGTCCGGGGGCTGGTCTCAATCCCTGCTGTTCGTAAAGGGTACGGACAGATTCGATGTTTCCCACAAAAACCAGGCGATCGCCCTGTTCCAGAATCTGATTGGGTGACACCGCCGAAATCACCTGATCGCCGCGAATAAGTTCTGCGATAAACGCACCGGGCAAACTGCGAAGCCCCGATTTTTCAATGGAATTCCCAATGAGCGCACTGCGCTGCGTCACCTCCAGTTCCAGGGTATATTCCACGGGATTATCGAATACCTCCTGAGCCGGCTTCCTGTCCGGCAGGCGGCTTTTTCCAAACAGCAGCAGATACCCAATGCCAACAATCGCACAGGGGATGCCAATCCACGTAATGTCAAACATACCCAGACCATCATTGTGAAACCGCTCCTGAACCATAGTGTTCACAACGAGGTTGGTGCTGGTGCCAATCAACGTGCAGATACCGCCAAAAATGGACGCGTAACTCAGCGGTATAAGCAGCTTCGAAGGGGATATGCCCAGGCGGCGACACCAGCCGGTGACAACGGGAATAAACATGGCGACCACCGGTGTATTGTTTAAAAAGGCACTCAGGCCAATAACCGGAGGCAACAGGCGAATCTGGGCGGCACGAATGCCCACGGGACGACCCAGCACCTTCTGAGACACCCAGGCCAGTGCGCCGGTTTCCTGAAGCCCTGTGACCACCACATACAACAGTCCGACGGTTATCATGCCAGGGGCGGCAAACCCGGAAAGGGCGGATTTGACGTCCAGCACGCCACTGACCAGAAGCACCGTCAGGCCGGCCATAAAAACCAAATCCGCGGAGAGATGGGTAAAAATGAGTACCCCCAGCACCGCAACCGTGACCGCCATGGAAACCCACGCATGCCAGCTGAGCATTGAGAAAGAAATGAAGTCCATATCGCCTGCTTTCAAAACCGTTTCAACACGAATTGGAGTCGGTAAACAGTTATATTAAAGCAAAATCAATACCATACGCTCACAATCACATAATCAACTGTATTCATTGGACAAATTTTAAATACACCAATTCCCATTATAAAAATCTACTAAATATCATTGATTTTTTACGAAAAAAGGCGGCATATCACCACTATGCCACAGTCCGGAATAATCATCGGTGCCAATCAGGGCCTTGCCAAAGTCATGCAGCGGGTTGAAATTGTCGCCAACAAAGACCTGCCTGTACTGATTCATGGTGAATCCGGCACAGGCAAGGAAGTGGTCGCACTGGCCATCCATCAACGGTCTCATCGCCAAAAAATGCCATTTCGGCGGGTCAATTGCGGGGCGATTCCACCGGAGCTCATCGATTCTGAATTGTTCGGTCATGAGCACGGCGCCTTCACCGGGTCCACCGCAAGACACAAAGGCTGGTTCGAGCAGGCCGATGGGGGCACCCTGCTGCTCGACGAAGTGGGAGAGCTGCCGCTCAATGCCCAGGTCCGGCTGCTGCGGGTCATTCAGGAAGGCGAATTCACGCGCGTGGGTGGTGAACGCCCATTAAAAGTGAACGTTCGAATTATCGCCGCAACCCACCGCGACCTTCCCGCCATGATCGAGGAACGGCAATTCAGAGAAGATCTGTACTATCGGCTCACCGTATTTCCCATTGTCATCCCGCCCCTGCGCGACAGACAGGACGACATCCAGTCCCTTGCCGAATATTTTGTCAGCCGCGCCACCACGCGATTTGGCTACAAGTCAATCGACGTCACACCCGAGCAAATCGAACTGCTCAAAAGATACGACTGGCCAGGCAACATCCGCGAATTCGCCGCGGTCATCGATCGTGCGGTGCTTCTGGGCGATGGCAACTGTCTCAAACTCGAAAAGGCGCTTGGCATATCCCTGTCCAAACATACCGTAAGCAGAATCCCTGCTGTCATCGATGCCACTCCGGGTAAAAACGGTGATGATATTCTGCCCCTGGATGCGGTTATCAAAGCCCACATCGAAAAAGCGCTGACACTGTGTTGTGGCCGGGTGGAGGGTCCCTTTGGCGCCGCCAAAAAACTGGCGCTGAATCCAAACACGCTCCGATCCAAAGCAAAAAAACTGGCCATCGAAATCGAAAAGTTCAGAGGGTAAGAGGCAATCGAGTTCCATATTCAACTGAATAGAAAAGCCGCGTCATTCCCGCGGGAATCCAGCTGCAGAGATCAACTGGCTTTCCGCCTTCGAGGCTGTCGCAAAAAGCTGTTTTCGCAACATGAAAAGCAACATCCGTCGTCCCCGCGGAGGCGGGGACCCAGTAAATACACTGTCCGGATTCCCAATCAAGTTAGGAATGACTGTTCTGATGAATCGAATATACATTTTCGCGAACCCTGCTTCGCGGAATGACGGAACGTTAGAACTCGATACCCCTGTGGTAAGAGGGGACAATACTCGACCTTTTGGTCGAAAATCACGTATATCAAAAATCTCATTCTGAGCATTCAACCGGTTTCGTTCCTTTTAGCGACAGGTTTCCAGCGACACACTGTTTTCAACACGGTGCTCGCCCTCAAATCTCAACACAAACCGCTTGACGAATCATAAATTTACTAAAATTGTATGCCACGCAGGTACATGCAAACGTATCTTTTGTCCGCATCGTTCGATTCCTGACGTAATTCAACAGCTTTTTTCTGTCCGTCAGGAAAGGAAGACACAAGGAAGACACAAGGAAGACACAATGACCCGTCTGAATAAATTGATCTTTACTTTGGCCATAATTATTTTGCATTCAGCAACATTTACATCAGCTGCGACAGCACAGCATCAGTCTCCAACAGGCAGCGACGGGGAAGCAGGCACAGACAGCCCTGCGCCATCGCTTGTCAGGTCAACACTGACCCTTGGTGATGCCCTGCGCATGGCGCAAACCAACAGTCCGCTCATTAATGCCGCAATGCATCAGCTCCAGGCCGACCAAGCAAGGGAGGCTGCCCAACGGGATGGCACGCCAAATCCGGCACTGACCGTTGAAGCCGAAGATTTTTTGGGCAATGGCGTTGCCCGTGGTGCCAATGCACTTCAGGTCACCACCGCAATCAGCCAGGAAGTGGAGCTCGGCCACAAGGCCGAAAACCGAAAAAAAATTCGGTCTGCACACAGGCAGGTATCCGAAGTCATGCAAACCCTGGTGCTGCAAAACGCGCTCAGCGAGGTCGCCATGGCGTTTCTCAACGTATTGGCGCAACAGGAACGCCTCAACCACGCACGGGAGATGGTGAAGCTGTCCCAACAAACGGTAAACACCATCACCGCACAGGTGGAAGCCGGCAGAAGTGCCGGCATGGAACAGGAAAAGGCGATGGTTGAGCTTTCATTGACCAAATTGAACGAAAGCGACGCGAAACGCGCACTTGAATCAGCCAAAGTTTATCTCTCAAACACATGCGGTGCTGATACTGTTTTTTTTAGCAATGTAACCGGATCTCTTGATGCGGTGTCAGAATTGCCCGTGCTTGCTGACCTGATCACCGAAATGCGCGCCCATCCCGCGCTGATGGCTGCCAATGCCCGCATTCTTCGCCAACAGTCCCTCGCGGATGCCGAAGTGGCCAACCGCATTCCCAATATCACTTTCGAGCTGGGATTCAGATGGAACAATGCCTCATCGAATCGTTCGATGGTTGCCGGCGTTGGTATTCCGCTTCCCATTTGGGACAGAAACCGGGGCAACATTGAGGCAGCCGCCAAAGAAGTGCTGCGCGCAGAAGACGAAAAGGAAGCGCAGAAAATGGATTTGATAAAAGAAATTACCCTCAGCCATCAATCTCTCGAATACGAACTGCACCGGTTAACGATTCTGCAAAATGAAATCGTTCCCAGTGTCACCGCCACATTCACCGCAGTTGAAGAAGGCTATCGAATCGGCCGTTTTGGGTACCTCGACCTGCTCGATGCCCAACGGACATTTTTTGACGTGAACCATATGGTGCTCGATGCGCTGGTGCACTATCACGCCGCCAGAATCACACTCAACCGCACTGTTGGTCTGGCCATTCCCGAAAATCTGTTTCAGGGGTCCAAAACCGACAAACCGGCTTCTGATAAGGAGAAACCATGAAATCCAAAACCATTTTGGCAATTACCGTAATGACTTTGCTTGCGTCAGTGGCGATGCAATCCTGCAAAGACGCCCCACCACCGCCGGCGGCGCCGGAGTCGTCACGAATCGAAGGTGAAACACTCATACTGACCAGCCGGGCCGCCGCCAATGCCGGTGTGGAAACAGCGCCCGCCGCCCCGGCAGACATTGCGCAGGCACTTTCGTACCAGGGCGAAGTGGCGGGCATCCCGGAAAAATTTGCGGCTATCGTTGCCAGACTGGAAGGTGTGGTCACCATTGTCTCCAAAAAGGAAGGTGATCCCGTATCCACCGGCGAAGCGATGGTTACCATTGAAAGCCGAAAGCTGGCCGAAACAAAACTGGCATATCTCGAAGCGGAGCATAAACTGGAGTTCGCAAAAGACGCGGCAATACGGGAAGCTGCGCTGCTCGAAAAGAAAATCTCAAGCAAAGAAGCCTATCAACGGGTGATGCACGAAAAAGAAGAAGCCGCCCTCAACCACGCCTCTGCGCTCCAGCAATTAAAGCTGCTCGGATTTTCAGAGCAATGGTTGCACAGCCTTGAAAAAAATCCCAATCAGAAGATGACCAGCTACACCCTTCGCGCGCCGTTCGATGGCGAAGTGATTGAAAAAGACGTCACCATGGGTGAAGCGGTTACCGAGGATAAAGTGCTGTTTCGCCTTGCGGATTTAACTGAACTGCGCGTCGAAATAAAAGTACCGCTGTCTGCGGTGTCCATATTCGAAAAGGATATGGAGGTCAATGTGACCAATGATGCGCTGAACCTGCATACCCCAGGGCGGGTATGCACGGTTTCGTCAGTGGCCAACCCGGACACCCGGACTGTGTCGGTAAAGGTGACCATCACCAACACGGATGGCAAGTGGCGACCGGGAATGCCCGCGACTGTCGAACTCAATAGCCGCCGGGTAAAAGCCAAAGTGGCGGTGCCCCTTGGCGCTGTTCACGAAATGGCCGGCGCTCAGTTTGTATTCGTTGCCCAGTCCGCAACCGCATTCAGGCGAGTCCAGGTAACGACGGGGGCCAATGATGACAAATCGCAGGAAATACTGTCCGGCCTTGCCGCTGGCGACAAAGTGGCTGTGACCAACAGCCTGACACTCAAATCCGAATGGATTAAACGCTCCGGCGAATAATTGAGAGGCTCACCATGGCATCACCAATGACATCCGCATTGCGAAAAGTATTGACTCAGCGCGTTATGACGCTCTTTTTGGCCGTTATCGTGGTGGCGCTGGGTGTCTGGTCCTATGGAGAGCTGCCCATTGACGCTTTCCCCGATATTTCGACACCACAGGTGCAGGTCATCGTGAAGGCGCCGGGGATGAGTCCGATGGAAGTGGAACAGCGTGTGACCTATCCAATTGAAACAGAGGTGCGCGGCATTCCTCGTCAAACCATACTGCGCTCTGTAACCAAGTATGCGCTGTCGGTAATTACCATCGATTTTGAGGAGAATGTTGATATTTACTGGGCCAGACAGCAGGTGTCAGAACGCATTGGACAGGTGCTCGCCAGTTTACCAGACGGCGTTGAAGGCGGATTGGCGCCAATTACAACGCCACTCAGTGACGTTTACATGTTCACCCTCGAAGGCGAAACCTACAGCAACCGAGAGCTGCGGGAAATTCTGGACTGGCAAATACGCCCCCGACTCCTTTCGGTAAAGGGGGTTGCAGATGTCAATTCCCTGGGCGGTGAAGTAAAAAGTTTTCAGGTGGAACTGAAACCCGATGCACTGCTTGCCTATGGTCTCGCGGTTTCGGATGTGACGGCTGCGGTAAAAAACAACAATGACAACGCGGGCGGCGACCGCTTTGTGCAGAATGATGAAGTGATCCTGATTCGGTCAGTGGGTAAATTAAAAACGCTGGATGACATTGGCAACATTACAGTCGCCACACGCGACGGTGAACCCATTTTGCTAAAAAAAGTTGCCACCGTTTCGGAGGGTGCGCTGGTCAGATTTGGGGGCGTCACCCGCAATGGCAAAGGTGAAGGCGTCCAGGGCGTTGTACTGAACCGACGCGGCGCCAATGGTCGGGCCACGGTTGCAGCCGTAAAAAGCGCCCTGATGGAAATCGAAAAAAGTCTTCCCAAAGGCATCACGATTCAACCATTTTACGATCGCTCAAAACTCATCGATGCAGCGGTGTCAAATGTGGAGTGGTCACTGATGGCCGCTGTTGGGCTGGTGCTCATCGTGCTGTTTATCTTCCTTGGCAATTTCCGAAGCGCGCTGACCACCGGAATGATACTCCCCCTGACCGTATTTGCCACATTCGCTGTGATGGCGCGCATGGGGATTACGGCCAATCTGATGTCGTTGGGGGGTCTGGCAATAGCGATTGGCATTCTGGTGGACTCAGCCGTGGTCATGGTGGAAAACATCCATTCGCGAATTGCCGTAAAGGATCCCACCACCAGTGTGTTGAATGTGGTGTACAACGCCGCTTCCGAAGTGGCTTCCCCAATAGTAATTGGCGTTATCATTATTGTTGTGTCACTAATGCCCATCGCCACGCTGACCGGTCTGGAAGGAAAACTGTTTGCACCGCTGGCCATTACGGTTGCCATTGCGGTGCTTTGCTCGCTCGTGTTGTCTCTTACGGTTATTCCTGTGCTGTCCAGTCTGCTGATGAAACGCATCAAAGATAAGGAAAGCCCGCTTTTTAAATTTGGCATGCGTCTCTATCGCCCCACCATTCGCTTTGCCA
Organism: Deltaproteobacteria bacterium; assembly: GCA_016937015.1. Taxonomy (GTDB): domain Bacteria; phylum Myxococcota_A; class Polyangia; order JAAYKL01; family JAAYKL01; genus JAFGXQ01. Next base: position 7,218 of record JAFGWT010000407.1, read on the forward strand.
TGGGACACAAGCGCCTGGCTTTTTCTCTGGCAGGACTTGCGCTTTTGTCAACGGCATTTGTGTTCACGTTGATTGGCCGGGAATTTTTACCATACCTCGACGAAGGAACCATTGTGGTGCAAACGGAAAAAATCCCCTCGATTTCTCTTGCCCGCTCCATGGAAGGTGACACCCAGGTCCAAAAGGCGCTGATGGAACTGCCCGAAATCACTGGCATGATTTCCAGGGTTGGCTCAGATGAACTGAGGCTTGATCCCATGGGATTTAATGAGACGGATGCGTTTTTGGTGACCAAACCCCGAAGTGAATGGCAAGCGCAAAATGTGTTTGAGCTTCAGGAAAAAATGCGCCGCATTCTGGATGACATTCCTGGGCTGGACTACGGATTCACACAACCCATTGATATGCGCGTATCCGAAATGCTGACTGGTGTTCGTGCGGCGGTGGCATTAAAGCTGTATGGGGACGATCTGTTGCAACTGGATGAAATCGCACAGCGCATCGAGACAATTCTGGAGAGTGTACCGGGCAGCGTTGATATATTTCGCAGCAAGCTGACCGGCCAGAAATATCTAACCATTGAAATGCGGTACGAGGTGATGGCTCGTCTGGGTGTTTCCGCCAGCGATGTCAATCAGCTGGTGGCCACCGCGCTGGGTGGAGAGGTGGTATCAGATGTATCAGAAGGGAATCGAAGAATCCCCATCATGCTCAGATATCCGGAGACCAGTCGCAGTTCCGCATCCGCAATTGGCAACATTCTGGTGGATGCCCCATCCGGAAACAAAATCCGTCTGGCAGAACTGACCCGCATCACCGAAGAGGACGGTCCTGTTCAAATAAAGCGGGAAAACGGAAAGCGTCTGGTCGTTGTTCAGGTCAATGTTCAAAATCGCGATGTGGTTGGTTATGTGGACGAAGTAAAACAGAAAGTCGCAGCGGCGATGCAGCTGCCGCCCGGATACTTCATCGAATACGGTGGACAGTTCGAGAATCAGCAGCGGGCCTCGGCGCATCTTGCACTGGTGATTCCCCTTACGGTTTTTGTCATTCTGCTCATTTTATTTCTGACTTTCAATTCCCTTCGCCAGGCACTGATTATTCTGTTCAATATTCCACTTGCGATGATTGGTGGTGTGTTCGCGCTGTTTGCCACAGGCATGTATCTCTCTGTACCTGCATCCCTTGGATTCATCGCATTGCTGGGCATTGCAGTCGAAAATGGCGTCGTGATGCTCAGTTTTTTTAACCAGCTGAGAGAGCGGGGAATGAGCCTCGAACAGGCGGTCGTCGAAGGCAGCGAGAAGCGGCTGCGTCCCATCCTTATGACTTCGCTTTTAACCATTCTCGGTCTGGTCCCGCTGCTGCTTTCCAATGGTCCTGGCTCCGAAATCCAAAAACCACTGGCAGTGGTTGTGGTGGGTGGCGTGTTTACATCCACTGCGCTCACACTGGTACTGCTGCCCATCTTTTATGCATGGATAGAAAACTGGGCGGCCACGCGTGCCAAAGACAGGCGTCCCGGTCTGCTGAGGCGTTCCGTTCCGCCCAAATCCACCAGTGACCTGTCACCCAAAGGAGAGGTGCATCCATGAAACGACTCTCACTGATCATTAATGAATCAAAGCAAAACGATATTGTGGAATTGCTCCAGCAGCTAAAACAGGTCAGTGCCTATACCATTTTTCATGGAGAAGGACATTTTCCAGGGCATATTGCCCCCTTTGAATCCATCCAGGACGAAGTCATGGGATTCGTCCCCAGAATTTACATCGATCTGTTACTGGAAGATGCGGATGTGAAAGCGGTTCTTGCTGAAATCAAAAAGTGCGGCAGTTGCGATGCCTACGGCGGCGTCTACTGGATAAGCCCTGTTGACAGTATGGGCACGCTCTGACTTTTTTGCATTTGCGCCCACTCAAACCGACACCTGTCAGTTGGGTTGGGAATTGTCTGCTGCGGAAAGGTCGCCTGTGTTGAAGATCTTTTCAATGTCGAGCAGGAAAATCACCCGCTTGCCCACTTTGGCCACGCCCATGATGTATTCCAGGTTGGAATTGCTGAAG
>JAFGWT010000408.1 GCA_016937015.1 Deltaproteobacteria bacterium
ATACGCCCCAAATCCACGCATTTCCGCATCGCTGTCCAGATTCAGTTCCAACGCCGGTGTCACAGCGAATTCCCCCGCCCCAAGGGAAATGCTCCAAAACAGGTCGACATCCACATGGGGGGTATCGAGCACATTGCCGTAAACACCAATCGCAAACACCTGACTGCCGCCCGCCCAATGACCGTTGGCAGCCAACGTGGTCCCGACGTAGCCGCTCAATCGGTTAAGGATACCGTACCCCAGAACGATATCCCCAAATACACATCTGTCATATTTCCCCATCCCCATGCCCTCCACACCGGTGTAGAGTTCGAAGTCAGTGGCACCCAGACCGAACGGCTCCACCGTATCTGCCGCGTGGATACAGGGACAGGTGGTGAGAAAAAATAAAATCACCCCAATCATTATCGCTACCGCATATGTGCGCATCGCCCCCACTGCACACGCATTATTCCACCGCATCCCCACTCACTTTCGTTTCAGCTGCACGATCTGATGGGGGCCAGCGACTTTGGGGGCGTCACCGCCACATCCGGCACACCCACCGCAGGCCTTTGAATCCACTTTGTTTTTTGCCGGCGGGCGAAAATACCGGGCGAGCAGTATTGCAGCGCCGACAACCAATGCAATGGCAGGTACAAGCACATCCATTACATCCTCCTAATCAGACAAAACTTCACAAAGTAGGTTTGCCTACTTTAGCGCATAAATTTTTTAATTTCGCTTAATAAGCGGCACAGCCGCACTCATCTCCAGATTCATTTCCAAATATCATCCGTTTCACCATCACCCCCGCGACAATGACTGCCCGCATCAATGGCGGGACCTCCGTGAACGCACACTCTTGCCTGCCGTGCCATCTGACCATGACAGGCGGTGAAAGCCTGTAGACGAGACCTATCTGCATCATATAGACGCGTCTGTCAAACCAAAACTGCACTTTCATCATTTTTAGGGTGCCAATCACATGGGGTCGCAGCAACCTCTGCCGCATGCCCCTCACTGTCTAACAATCGCTTGTTTCAGCTAATGGCGTTTGAAAACTGTCCAGATGTCTGTCAGCATACAGGGATGAATCAATTGAAAAATTGCGTGTTGCCGAGACTGAATAAACTCCCGCCGTTCATTTGGACATGGCGACGTATCGGGTTCGCCCTGCTGGTGATACTGGCGACGGCATGCACGCCGGAACAACAGGCTGCCAAACCGCCAACGCCATCGCAAGCCCAGCCGGAGCATCAAAAAAATCTGCGGGCAAAGGGGCTGTCGGAAAAACCGCCGGTTAAGTCGTTACCGGTTGCAGCAGGGACAAACAGCGCACAGGCGTGTGCGAGTCGCATCGATGAAAAAACCGGCGCCGTATTGTTTAAAGTGGTAATGTTCGGGTACGCGGGTACCGTGGACGCTGCCGGGCAGTTTTACAAAGCGCTTCCCAAAGCGCTGCGCCTCCGTCATGACGAATTTCCCGAAAACGACGGCTGGCGACTTTCACGCAGTGAATATCTCCTGCCCGAAAAATACAGCTTAAACGGCCGCCGCGTCGCGATACATTTGTGGAGTCATGAAGGGATCGGTTTCATTGGCCAGCCGGGGCACGCAAAAGACACTGTGTTTCGCAATGCAACCGGCATTATTGCGGCAGGCAACAACTCGGAAGCCTCTGACCTGATGGGGGTACTCGATACCGAACTGGTGCGCGTGTCAAACGGCGGACAACGACACAACATTATTTTTTGCGCCCCCGGAGATAACCCGCCCCCGGACGCGTTTGCATTGTCAAAAGCTCACACCGCCGCCGGTAGGGTCAAAATAATCAATGTCAACTGCCTCACCCACCCACAGATTGCCCTCAGCCAAATGGCTTCCATGATTGGGACGGGTTGTCTGTAATCCCGACCTCATCCCCATTTTTTACGCATGAATGCACTTTCGAATCCGACATAATTAATGCCTCCGAAAATGTGATGAATGTAATGAATGTGATGAATGATAAGGCGAACTCCAGAGCGGCGATCGGTTTGGGTACGCCAACGAAATCGCGGGAATACGAGATGCTTTGAGGCGCGCCAGCAAAGCCCGACCGAGGTGTAGCCATAGCTACATCGACCGAGGGACTGAGGACGAAAGCGCAAAGCTTTTTTATAACATGAAAAGCAAAATCCGTCGTCCCCGCGCAGGCGGGGACCCAGTAAATGCGGAAAATTCAGTGCTGACGATTCGCTACGGCTTCGAATACGCCAGCTGCATGTGCCCCAGCACCGTGGCCTGGCAGGCATTCAGATTGCTGCCAAAACTCAGACCGCAACAGTTGTAAAATCGGTTTTAACACCCCAATGACTGAAGCAAACAGTCTCGCCTGCTTTGGCACAGGAACCTGACTGCCGGGGCGGTGAACAACTACATCAGGGATGGGTGAAGCGGTTCAGATTCGCCTTACATTCGCAGTGGTTTTGGGGCATCATTCACCCGACCGTTCATCTGCAGGCTATAAAAAAGGAGAATTCTGTGCGAGTTTTCAGAATCAGTGCAAAGGCAAAGCTGTTTATCGCGTTTGTCGCGGTATTTGTTATTTCAATTGCTTTTTGGCTGGGGATTGACTGGATGACGCCTACCCTTTGTCCGGCGACGTCGTTGTCATATATTGCCGGCACACCGTGGTGTTCGTCGCTTTTGTGGCATACTGTTGTTATCGCGGCAGTGGTGACGTTTGGTGCGATTGTTTGTGTGATTGCCACGCAGGTAATTCAACGCAGGAAAATATGGGCGCTGTTGATGATGGTGCCGATTCTGACCATCGCGTTTGGGGGAATGTTTCAGTTGTGGTCCAGGGTGAATCTGGTGGGTCCTGAAGGTCCCCAAACCATTGAGCTGGATGATTGTCTGCGAAGTGTTCATCGGTTTCTTTTTGCCTCCAGGTACGCAGCGTTGAATGGGGTGGATGATGCAGCAGCGCCACAGGAAATTGAAGCGGAAGATGTTCGGCACATCGACACAGCAACAGCTGCAACAGTGGATACCGAGGTCAAAGCGGCGCCACAGATTACTTTGGAGCCACCTTCGCGGCTGAAGAAAAACGCCGTTGTGGATGTGGATGTGTGCGTTGGCGGGTATAATTTTCCGCTATACGAATGGAACTTTTTTCCGGCGTGTGAAAAATACCGAAAAATCCCCATTCCCGAAATAGACCGTCCCTCGGATGCTGAGATGGTGCAGCTCCGGGCCAGTGGCTGCAGTTCAAGGGCGCTGTATTACGGTATTGGGACTGTGCCGAGGCCAGTCGCCGCCCGAAAATGTGCATTCATGGAAATTGATACGAACACCGGCGATGGTATCAGCGGCGAAGACATTCTGCTGATGGCATACGCAAACGGCATTGGTGTGACCCAAAATATCAATGTGGCTGCAGGTATCGCCTGCCGAACCGCGATTGACATGGGAGACGCCTACATTTCAGATACTGTGGAACATGTCAGAGTGATGCTGTGTAAGGCCAGCCATGCAGATAGCTCAAAAGATGAGGGCCGGTGGGATGTTTGCGACAAACCCATATCCAACTGGTGGGCGGAAACCTGTGATGACATTCAACATGACCGGCGTCGCGCCTGGCGAACTGCAAAAATCGAAGGGGTCGTTAGAGAATGGCGCGATGTGGAAAAAGACGCCTTCGACAATATGCTTCAGACGGCGCAGTTGTTTTTTGAAATGAGCGTTCAAAATGAACTGGATTTGTCAGGAGACCTGTCAGGGGTTCACCAGGGGAATGTGCGCGCCCTTCTGGAGATGGATTTTCTCAAATCTCTAAAGGAATTCGAAGACGGGAAATTGCCGTCATTCACTGAGGAACAGTTTTGGGAACAGGACAAAGCGCTCAATGAACTATACGGCTATATTAAAAACAACGCGAATTTCGGTTTGACCACCATTACTTTCGACAACATTAAAAAGACGCAGCGCGCCTGGCTGAAATATCGCGATGAATGGGTCCGCTTCGCCGCCGTGCGATATACAAACGTTTCAAAGTATTCATGGATGACCCTGTTTACCCAGAAGCGCATGGAGCGTTTACGCAAGTTGAAACAGTTCCATTGCGAGTAGCCAGATTTTCCCTTCCCCCTTACGCCTTCCCAGCATTGGGCCTTTCCCCGTTCTCTATGTTCAAATACAAGGCATGACACGCGCGATGCGAATGGAAGTGTTGCTGCTGCCGGCGCCGGCGTAGGCGACGCTGCCGTCGCTGTAGGATTTCCAGGCGCCAAAGTCGTGGTCGGGAATATCCATTGAAAACTCAGTGCCGACGGTCGCACCGTTCGAGGCACTGCGAATTTGCGCTGCCATCCCGGAACCGGACTCCCAGGTGAGCAACATGTGTTTATTGCTCATCGAAACCAGATGCGGATGCGCCGAGGGACCGGCGTTGTCAATCGTTTGATCCGACATGTTCCCACGGGTAAAATGCTCCAGGCGGATTTGACCGCCCTGGCTCCAGGCAGTCCAGTATCCGTTGCTGTCGTTGGCCAACACCAAATCCCCACCGAACAATGTGCCGTCACATTCGCCTTGGGCAACGGTGGAATACGGGCTGGGTTGCGCAATGCGACAATTGTTGTCGGTGGCGCAAACCATCACAAAGTGTTCGGTTCTCGGATCCCACACCATGCGCGTTCCCCAACTGTGTGAGCACCCCACTTCAAATGCATCCGGATGGCTCACCGGCGAACCATCTGCCCCAACCACCTGCATGCGATCGCCTTCGTGAATGTCAACGCAATTACCGTTGTTCACCGTAATTCCGATACAGAAATACGCCGCATAGTTAGATCCATCAAACGCCAGGCGTCCATGATGTTGATACCACCACACAAAGCGCGCGCCGTTGTCGTAACCGGCCAGGCTGTCGCTTAAATTGGTCACCTGGGTTTCCCATTGCACCACTCCTGCACCATCAAATCGCACCATCCACATGGTTCTGCAAGGACTCGATTCACCACCACACAGGGAGCCACCGCCACAATTGTCCGTTCCCCCGTTGGTAGCATCGCGAGTGAGCAGCACCACACCGCCATCATCATCGGCATGTATGTCCTGCAAATTCACTGCGGGGAAACTGAACGGCGTTCCCACCAACTGATCATCACAATCCAGGGTGGCTACCCATACATGGTCATCTGTACCCAACCAAGCAACTCGCGACCCCCCCGAAGGCATGGCCGCAATCATCATTGGAAACGGGTTGGTATCACTTTCCCATCCGTAATCGGTCACCGGAATACCGAGCTCGACCTCGGTTAGCGTGACCTGAGGAGAGGTGCAATTACTCTGTGTGCGGGCACATTCTCCCACCACCATCCCCGTGTCGCTATCCGCATCAGAATCGGCATCACTATCGCTATCCGAGTCCGAATCGCTGTCGGCGTCAGTGTCACTATCAGCGTCAGTGTCACTGTCGCTGTCCGAGTCCGAATCACTGTCGGCGTCAGTGTCACTATCAGCGTCAGTGTCACTATCAGCGTCAGTGTCACTATCAGAGTCAGTGTCACTGTCGCTGTCCGCGTCACTATCAGAATCGCTGTGGGTATCTCCGTCCACGTCGCTGTCCGAATCGGCATCGGAATCGACGACAATATTACTGTCCGGTGCGTCCTCAATACCACAAGCCGCAAGCACCCATGCAAGTATGAAGTATGTCGTGCATTTTAACATCATTTACCCTCTCTTACCCTCTCTCTTAATAAAACCTTATGGTACCAAATAATCTTTCGGCTATCCGCCTGCGTTGAACCGATCTCAACAACCAGATGTCATTCAATGCGTTGCGAATCAGCAAGCGGATTCTCAATAGGAAGTGAATATCCCAATAAACGCAAAAGATTGCTTTTTGACCGGTTCGAATACTGGCGTTTTGTTTTTGGCCAGCGCTTAAATAAGACGAATACGTGACCACAAGCGGCTCAAAAAAAGTCAGGCATGACTGGAACCTAAACAACTGCAATCAAAAACCTTTGAAAAAAAAAACTCGAGAATCCCTTTTTTTTCGAGTTATTAGTGTTTCACCACAAAACGCAAAATACCCCCAAAATGGCCTACTGCCTCCGTAGTCCCTTCTGCGAGGTTCGCTTTCGCTGGCTACCAGCTGTACGGAGGCTGGATGGTGACTTCGTTGAGGGAAATGCTTTGGGTGTCACCATCAACAAATCCGGTGTAACCGCCGCTGCTTTTATTGGAGAGATACTCCAAATCGCCCAGCAGTTCAGCCGTGCCGCTGGCACTGTTAGCGCCGAAGTATCCGATGGGATAAAACGTTGAACGCACGATCGCATTGTCGGACACAGAAAAGTTGCTGAGAATCGTCAATCCGCCCACGGTCGCATTTCCGCTCACAGATCCGCTCAGAATGATTGCATGATCTTCAATGCGGGCATTGCCGCCCACCGTACCGCCGAGAACCTGTGCGTACGGTCCCACGTACGCACTGCTGTCCACCGACCCACCTGCGACACATCCGCCGCCGTTGCTGTGGGGAGAGCCTTCAGGACAATTTCGCTGGCCGTTTTCAAATCCGATGGGCCACGCGCCATCCAACTCCACCATCCACGGATAGCGGTATAAATTGGGGTAATTGTGGTCGTCCCAATTGATTTGAATCTGTGCACTCGGCGTGGCCATCACCACCAGCCAAATGCGTTCACCGCTGTTTATGCAGAATCGCACGGTGGATTCGGTAACTGTGCCCAAGTGAAGGTCGCCGTAGCGAGCAGTGGTGAAGTTACTGTCAGTGGCCACCAAACCGTAACGCCATTCCGAATTGGCCTCGGTCTGTTCCACCCCCTTGAACGTGACAGATACTTCTCCTGCGCCAGATTCTGGGAACAGCTCCACCACGTTGTAGCCCCAGCGCTGCGGTGCCCAATAATAGTTGGTCACAAAACGATGATTGCTCGCCCAGTTATCATCCAGCGCTTCCAACCTCGTTTTTCGCTGACGACGCTGGCCGTTGTTGCCCCAGCCGCCGTCAGTGGAATCGATATTTCCGTATGCACTGATAAACGTACGGCTTTTGTTGTTGCCGTCCAACGGCGGCGGTTCCTGGTAATCCCAGGTAATATTGTGCATAGCCCACTCCCCGAGGAAGTCGTTCATATCCGAAACGCTCCAGCCCATGTTCGTCATGATTTGGCTGAACGGATCATTGTCGGACCCCTCTGTCCAAATGTCATTCACCGCTGCATAGCAATATTTATCTTTCAAATATTCAGCAAACTGCCAGTTGCAGTAACGGTTGCGCAGATTACCCAAGTGCAAGTGCGTCGCATTCACAAACAACTCGGAACAATGCACTTCATCTGGCTGGGTTTGATGGGTGGCCCAGTTCGCGTGACTCTCGTACCACCATCCGCAGTAATTACTACCGCCGCCGCATCTCATGCCACCTGCCTCTGATTGCACGCCGTGCATAAACTCATGAGCCAATCCCCAATAATCCTGCAACGCGCCGGGGCCGACCCACATGCCGGTATGGGTTTCCCCCCCTTCATTCCAGGCACCGCCCGACAACCCCACGTCATCGCGAATATGAATGACGTTTTTGTACTTTGTGCTGGAATCACAATACGGTTCGTCCATAAACATGGGATGACCAAAATAGGTCCCCCAGACTGTATCTTCCATAAACGCCAAAGCGCTGCTGACAGTTGCGCTATCCAACGAGATGTGGCTTTGTTTGAAAATCACAAAGTGTTCCGATTCATCAACATATGCCAGGTCGCTGTTGGTGGGTTCCGGCCACCCGGTTTGCCATATACCTGCCACGCATTTCCGCGGGGATTCCATACACCCGGTAGCCCACTGCGTGGTGGTGCTTCCCGCATCACAATCGACATCGCTGTCTGAATCCGCATCGCTATCTGCGTCGCTATCCGCGTCACTGTCCGCGTCATTATCCGCGTCATTATCCGCGTCATTATCCGCATCGCTATCCGCGTCACTGTCCGCGTCGCTATCTGCGTCGTTATCCGTGTCACTATCCGCATCAGAATCGGCATCACTATCGCTATCCGAGTCCGAATCGCTGTCGGCGTCAGTGTCCGCATCACTGTCGGCGTCGCTGTCTGAATCTGTATCCGCATCGCTATCCGTATCTGAATCGCTGTCCGTATCCACGTCCGAATCCGTATCGGAATCGCTATCCGAATCGGTATCGGTGTCGCTATCGGTGTCGTTATCCGTATCCGAATCGGTATCGCTGTCCGTATCCGCGTCCCCTCCCTCTGAAACGACCGTATTGTCTGCTGAACAACCGAAGATAGTCGAAAAACTCAAGACCAATAGAAGAAATAGAACATTTCTCATATAACAATGCTCCTTTAAGAAATAGATTCATATGGGGAATTATCCGCCATTATAAGGAAGACGCGCCGCATAAAAAGAACGGCTCATAAAAAGAATAGCTCAATAATTTTGCGTAAAGTGAAAGAAACTGAGGCACGAGCGTTGATTCAAAATTGATGATTCGGCAGGAGGTTGGGGGAAACCGCGAAATCCTATCCGGTTCGAAAAAACGAAATACACAAAAAGCAAAAGTCCCGTTTCCATACTTCAAAGCCTCCCTTGCGACTTCCCATTATGCCGTTCCCCCAATCCGAAGTTAGTCTCTTTTCCTCCAAAACGCCAAAGTGGATTTCAATGGGGTTTAATACTGTCAGTGATTTCAAGGGGGGATTTGTTCAATTGGCATGAGTAGTTATCCTGCTGAGGCAGTTTTGAGATACGCTCTTGTAGATTCAAATCCATTTTACTATTAAGATCGTCCAACACCATGAAATTCATTGTCCTGAACAGCAATTACAAAAAAAACCGGGCAACGGTAGCGTTGACGCTTTTGGCAGCTATTTGCATCGAATGCGGCGGACGTAACGAACCATATCTGTCCACCGACGAAATTCATATAGCTTCCTCTGGAGTAGAGAACAACGCGGAAATCTCAAAACCGGGCACTGATTCTTTGGAGGATGACGTTCGAATCAAACAGGCGTTGCCGGAGACAAGTCCCTTTTGGGAAGAGGCCAAACCACTGAAATCTCCTGTCTTAAATAATTTTCTTTCTCTGCTTCGACAGGATGAGAAATTCCAAATTGTCACCTACCGGAGTTTACCGTTGTTTTCGCCACTGAACGATGCTTACAGGGAGAGTCACGTTTTGTTTGTAATATCCGATAAAGTTCTTTACGGCTGTGTGAAAACCTCGGTTGAGCAAAATGTATCGAACAAAACAATACTAGCCGAGAATGACTTGGTGTGTCATCGAATGCCGGAAAGTCTCGGGCATATTGAGAATATTGAGGCTGAGGTCAAAAACGACGGAACACTGACAATCTCCTTTTGTGCAGGAGTAAAGGCGGATGAGAATCGAAAAGAGTCCGGCAGCTTCTGTTATCGTTGGCAACCAGCGGAACTCGTCCTGAGGAGATACGGTCGGCGCAGTGTTCCGTTAGACACGAGCAGGAATTGGATACAAAACTGGTCTCAACCTCCGACAGCGAAAGAGTGGTGGCCATACAAGGCCGCCGCAAAGATTCTGACGTGTACTCCGCAGGAATTCACCTTAGCGCTATCGCCGGAAGTTATCATCTCTGCTGTAAATGAACTGCCGATCAACAGTATAAATTGGGTTTCGTCGTCATCGGAACCCACACAAAAAGCGATTTTGATCGCACTGTCAGATGAGAACGACCAGGAAAAACTAATTGTGAAAATCGGTAGTAAATGGAGTGTACTCCCATGGGAAAAGCAGCACGGCCTTTTAAAGGCATGGGTTGAAGACGCAGAATCGATGGCCGGCCTTTCGAAATCAATTTGGCTGTTTCAGGAATGGCATGACAGTGGAAGCGAAAGCGGCGGCGGGGAGTTGGAAGCTGTATTGTATGTACCCGCAGGAGACGACTATAGAAAGGCCGGCAATCTTAAACTGGGAGTATACCGGTGGGAATGGAGCAGTTCGGATAAAAAGAAAAGAGAGATCGTTGTCAGCAGGAGTTTCGACAGCTTTTCCGTCGTAGAAAGCGGGTGCATTCAAATGCGTGTGGAAGCGAGATGGTCTGCAAAATATCCACTGTCGTTCGCCAGGCGTCCAGTGACGAATATCGAGTGGATGGGCTACGATTTTGAAAGATATTCCAATATGAAGAAAACACCCCCAAAGGGCGATATAAGACTCTTGCATTGGACAGGAAAAGAATTCCTGCCAGGCTGTGAAAGGAAAAAAACTCACATAGGGAGGGCGCGGTAGTGATTGCCAATTTTTCGAGATATAGGCAATTCAAAAGCCGTTTCGCTTACACCTTTTATCTGGCGTGCATGCAAACATTTCGTTCACACTTGATTTCATGAATGCAAAAATAGCATTCATCTATCAAAACATGTATCAAAAATTGTGATTTACTTTTTTTATTAACGAAAAATTTCACTTCATAGCATCCGAAACCCGCACCAATACAAGCATTTGAGATTTTGTGGTCTCATGTAATGCCTGATAAAAGAATATAGGCAGAACAAACGCCCTTTGTCTGTGAGCAGAGATGTCCGGTTTTCACGGCCACCGCCGGATCTTGCAGCACACGGCGCCCCGCTGACCGGATCCCTCCCTCGCTGAAACCAATCCGATGAT
>JAFGWT010000409.1 GCA_016937015.1 Deltaproteobacteria bacterium
AAACTGGGTGATGCTTTTAGCCCGAACGCAATGGGCTATCCAAAACAGATCCATCATTGCCTGACCCACAACAAAAGAGACCACAATCACATTTTTATTGGGGGTATCGGAGAGCGCACTGATGTCACCCATCATGACGCCGGCAGCGCCCATGACCAGCCCGCCGGCAAACAGCCCCCAGCCAAATCTTTTGTCCGAAACCTTTTTCGCGTACCGGGTGGCCGCAACGCCGCTTACCAACACCCCGCTCAATCGCAGGATGGCGAATGAGAGCGATATTCCCATTCCGAGGTAAAGTGTTGTTTCGTCTTCTTTTTCAATGCCGCGAATCTGCACTGCAACGCCGCCGAGGGAGCCAAGCATGCCCAGTACGGCAACAACGTTGGCGCTTTTTACCTGTTTTGCCAAAATGACCAAATTGGCTTCCGCGCTGGTTGAGAATTCGGTCTGCGACCGGGCCATGGAAGTTTGCGACCGGGCCTGGGCACTCGACGCAAGGAGCGCTTTATGTTCTGCTTTCTTCCGCTGTTGTTGAATGATTGCGGCAATCGGAATCCATTTTTGTGACCCGTTTTTTTGGCATAGCGCGCCTTTTGAAAACTCTCCTTTATTTATTTTGGCCTTAAGCACCTTTTCACTATAGGGGCCTGTCACGAGGTCGTTTTCCCACACCATCCACTGGTCATCAGGTAAATCATGAAAATCGAAAACCGTTTCGGCTGATTTCCAGGCGTGTCGCTCACTTTCCCGGACCGGTGTTTGCCTGTTGACGTTGCCATCCTTGATCATTTGACGGATGTCATCTTTTTTAAATGGGCCAAACGTTTTTCCCATATCAGAAATGTACCAGGTGTCTTCCTGAATATCCCCACCATCTTTCGACGCCGGTACACCTGAGAAATCGAATATATTTTCAGCATAGACCCAGTTCTTCCAGCTTTCATGACGAATTTCGGTTTTTCTGTCGATGGTGCCATCTTTGAACATCTGACTCAGTTCAGCCCTTTTAAATGGCCCGAATGGTTTCCCCTCATTGGTGATGTACCAGCCAACGTCCAGGGCAGATATCCGCTTCTGTCGTTCCTTTCGTGAAATTTCCGCCTCGGTTTCAGGAAACCCGAATGCATCAGCCGCATTCATCCATTCCTCCGCGCCCACAACTCTAACCTGTGTGTTTCGGGTAATCGTTCCCGATGAAATCAGTTTATTTATTTCATCCTTTGGAAATGGACCAAAGACCGTTCCGCCCTCGTTGAGGTCCCACATTGGCTGAACTGTCTGGGCAGCGACCAGACCGGTCTGCAACAAAATTAATGGAATAAAAATGATTTTGAAATATTTGTTAAACCCATTTTCAGCGCGCAACTTTCCAAACATATTCACCTCAACAGCAATTGTGACTGCAGAAAATTATATCGGACATGAGAATATAAGTAAACAAGTGCGTCAATGTTTCTCGCCTTGAGGTTCAGCGTTGAGGTAATATTTAAAAATGGAAAATTTCAACAAGGCAACTACTGGCAGCAAATTCAACAGCTGACCGGACTCTTGCCTCCACTTTTTAAAAAATGTACAAAGTTAAGGGGTGACTGACATCGGGTAATGTCTCGCTGAAGTTTATATTACTCCCGCCAGTATTCGGGTTTCATCAGGGAATCCGCACATGCCAGTGTGCCGCCGCTGGCCTGAGATAAAATCCCTTTAGTCAATTCGATCACCATCCATGCATCGGCATTCTTTTTCGGGATGGGGTATGGCGCGTCAAACCCTCGCACGCCTGCCGGGGTAAAGCCACAGCGCGGGTAATATTCGGGATGGCCTAAAACAAATACAGCATCCACTCCGATTTGGCGCGCGTCATCAAGGGCGCGATAAATGAGCTGCTGACCGATTCCCTGCTTCTGATGGGACTGAACCACCGCAAGGGGCGCCAGCAACATGGTACGCATAGCTGCGGTAACATCGCTTTGTCGCAACCGCGCATGGGACAAATAGATATGGCCCACCCCACACTCTTTATCAAACGCCATGAGTGAAATCAGCGGTCTGGCGCTTTGGTCGTAAAACAGATTTGTTACCAGCGTTTTGATTTCCTGATCATCGTTAAACGCATTTAGCTCAACTGCCAATATGGCATCGAGTTCCGTATCTTCGGTTTCGCGTATCGCAATCATTGTCTATTCCTCTTTTGAATACCCCAAATATAGTGGTGAATAATGACAGTTTCTATTTTATTGCGTTGCGGCATGCAATATCGGCGTTAAAAAAATTCCCCGAGTTGTTCATAATACACGGGGCAACGTTTTGCAGTGCACCTCAGTTGAGTCGCATCTTTGTGTCGATTGATTCGATGGCCCGTCGCAAAAGATTTTCGCAAAAGCAGTTTTTCATTTACTCTGTGGTTATGCGCAATTGTCAATTTCTATGTGTTTTAACGGTGTTCGTTGCGGTGGCCCTTTCAGGCTGTGGCAATTCCAAACCATATACATTGAAAAAATCGCTCCAGCGTCTGGACAACAGTCTGC
>JAFGWT010000410.1 GCA_016937015.1 Deltaproteobacteria bacterium
AATATTATTTTTTAAAAAATTAGATACATTTTAAATACGTATTAATTTTTTATGTCTAAGAGGCATTTTTTAACTTTAACGAAAGATTATCATAGAGGAATTTATGAGGCTAAAAATTGCTGCCAAGATTTCAATACTCGCCATATTTTGTGTCCTTGCGACAAGCATAGGGCTTTTTTTTACATCAAAGTACTACACAGATATTGCTTTTGATACAGTCTCTCAGGAGAACATATTTTCGTCAAAAAGTGTTGTTGAAAACTATATTTCTGGTTTGAAAGATAAATTTTTACAAGCAGGTACGCTCATCGCATCGAACACATCCGTCATGGATGCTGTTGAAAGAAAAGATGGTGCACTTCTTCGGTCGCTCATCGTTCAGGCAATGAAAGACACTGGTGCACATTTTGTTACGGTATCCGACCGCAATGGTGTCGTCATCGCTCGGTCACATTCCGAGAAAAAGGGAGATAGCGTCATGAATCAAGTCAACGTCGCCAAGGCGTTGGCAGGTGAGGCAAATGTCGGCATTGAGCCTGGTACGGTGGTTAAATTTTCTCTTCGTTCAGGCTGTCCCGTAATCCATGACGGGAAAATTGTCGGAGTGGTGACTGTGGGAATCTCACTTTCAGATTTCGATTTTGTTGATGTGATTAAATCATTTACGGGACTTGAAACAACCGTCTTTGAAATGGACACCCGGTTGACCACAACGATTCTAAAGGATGGCAAGCGTGTCGTCGGCACCAGGATGGACAACCCCAAAGTTATTGATACTGTTCTTTCAAAGGGAGAAGCGTTTTTTTCTACCAACGTCATTCTTGGAAATTCCTTTCAAGCCGCTTATTGGCCAATCAAGGACCCAAACGGTAAAATTTCCGGAATGTTTTTCGTGGGTAAGCCTTTGAATGTTATCGAAATTGCCAAACGAAACGTCAGTTTGGCGATCTTGCTTGTGACATCCTTACTCGCTTTCGCCATGATCTGTTTATCCTGGTTCATTGTACGTGGAATTACTCGTCCACTGCACGCGATGATTTTCATGTTGAAAGACATAGCTGAAGGTGATGGCGATTTGACAAAACGTCTGAATGATACTTCTGGAACTGAGACACAGGATCTTGCAGATTTGTTCAACAAATTTGTCTCTCAAGTGCATGCTATCATTCGTGAAGTTTCTCAAAATGCGATGCAAATGAACAGTTCTTCTGATGATCTGCTTTCCTTGGCCGGAAGTTTGAATAAAACTTCGGACACAATGGATGGAAAGTCACACGCCGTGGCTGCTGCTGTCGAGCAGATGAGTTCGAACATGAATACCGTTGCTTCAGCCATGGAAGAATTTTCAATTAACATAGGCACCGTGGCGAGCAGCACGGAAGAGATGAGTTCGACGGTAAGCGAGATATCCATGAACGCGGGGAAGGCCCGTGAAATCACAGGGCTGGCGGTTGAATCCGCAGGGAATGCTTCTCACAGAGTCAATGACCTCGGGGAAGCGGCCAGGGAAATAAATAAAGTCACGGAGACAATCACGGCAATTTCATCCCAAACCAATTTGCTGGCATTGAATGCAACAATCGAGGCTGCACGCGCAGGAGAGGCAGGGCGGGGGTTTGCTGTCGTGGCAAACGAAATCAAGGAATTGGCTCAACAGACGGCCCGTGCAACTGAGGATATCCGAGCCAAGATTCAAGCCATTCAAGGTGCCACGGGAACAGCTGTCAGTGAAATACAGCAGATCACCAATGTGATTAATGATGTGAATTCCATTGTCACTACAATTGCAGCAGCAGTTGAGGAGCAGTCCGTGACCACACGGGAGATTACCCAGAATCTGGCCCAGGCATCTTCGGGTATTCAGGAAATCAATGAGAATGTGACTCAGGCGGATTCCGTGGTCCGAGACGTGGCAAAAGATGTTACCGATGTGAGTTCGATGGCAGGAACAATATCTGCCAATGCCGGGGATGTCTTGGGAAGTTCCACAAAACTGTCCGCTGTTTCCGCAACGCTCAGCTCTCTGGTCAAAAAATTCAGGATATAGGGAATTGATGTCGGACAGTGAGCCGGATGTGGCATTTCAGGCCGGCACCACGAAGGATTGCCAAGCTGTTGATCAGCACCCCCATGAAGCCAAAACGTCGGTTAACATGTGCCAAATAGCGAAGAAGATTCCCTATGTTAGGCGTGATGCTATGTTGTGACAATTTCAATAGTTATAGAGGGGTACTTGGGTTTGGTTGAGCGTTTATGTGGCCTTCTGCGGGATTTTCGTAATCAGTAGGTCGAGAGTTCAATTCTCTTTCCTGGCTCCAGTAAGAAACAAGGGGGTGCATGCAAGTGCATCCCCTTGTTTGTGCTCTCCTTGAAAGTCTTCGTTTCCACATGCCACGCATTTTTCGGTCCAATTCATATTGCCGATTCAAATAAACTGATACGTGCCGTTCCGGTTTTTGACCACATGGAAAGAAAGACCGGTCGTTTCAGATGTTGAGGACACCACCAGTTGCCAGTGGTGTCCTCAATGAATTTCGTTCAAACCTTGAAGCGTCCCACCAGTTCCTGCAGTTTGCTCGAAAGTTCGGACAGTTCTCCTGCGCTCTCGTTTATCTGGCCGATGGAAACGGAGGCTTCCTGAACAGATTCGTTCACGTTGGTGATTTCTGTGGTTATCGAGCGTACGACCCCGGAGCCTTGGCTTACATTCAGGTTGACCTCCTGAATGCCGATCGATGTTTGCGAGATGTTGTCTGCGATCTCCTGGGTGGTGCTCGCCTGTCCGTCCACATCCTGCGCGATCGAGGCCACGTTTTCACTGACGTTTTTGAATATTTCCAGGATCTGTCCTACTTCGGAAACCGTTTCGTCGGTGGAGACCTGGATTTTGCTGATCTGACTCTGAACCAGCTGTGTGGCGTCGGCCGTCTGCTTGGCCAGTTCCTTTACTTCCGAAGCTACCACTGCGAAGCCCCTGCCGGCGTCGCCTGCGCGGGCTGCTTCAATGGTTGCGTTGAGTGCCAGCAGGTTGATTTGGGATGATATCGCGGAAATGACATCCGTGACCTTGCTGATTTCCATTGCGCTTTGTCCGAGGTTGCCAAGCTTGTTCGACACCTCGCCGGCCTTGAGCAATGCCGATTCGGAGATGATTCTCGATTCCTCGGTTTTTTTTGCGATTTCCCTGGTGGTAAGGTTCATGCCATCGGTGGCGGTCGCGACCATGTTCACGTTGATGGCCGCTTCCTCGCAAGCCGCCGCGACTCCGGCCATGGTCCCGTCCATCTCCTCGGCACCGCTGGCCACAGTGCGTGACCGGTCAGCCATCGATTCTGCGCCAACCTTCATTTGCTTGGCGATATTTGACAAGGACATGGACGCAGCATTGAGCGAGCCGGCGTCGTCCACGATCTGGTTGATCAGTTCCCGTAGTTTTTCCATGAACAGGTTGAACCATGTTGCCATTTCGCCGACTTCGTCATTGGCCTTGATCTCCAGGCGTTTGGTCAGATCGCCTTCGCCCTCGGCGATATCCTTGAGCACCTCGACCGTGCTGCGGATGGGACGGACGATGCCTCCGGCTGCGTACCAGAGAAGTGCGATGGCAAGAGCCGTGGTGGCAACTCCGGTGCCAACCAGCATGGTCACGCTTTTTCGGCCGGCAGCACTCAGTTCCTTGTCCAGGTCGATGGCATCAGCCATTACGGTCGCCAGATCGACGCGGATCATCACAGACCAGGGTTTTCCTGTGCGCCCGAGGGGGATGGGGGCGAAGACCACGAATTGCTCTGTTGCCTGGTCGATTGTCGCAACGCTTTTTCCGGCCTGAATCTCGCTGAGATCTTTTTCCCACCCTTCGGCGATAATGTTTTCCATTGAGGATCCGATCAGTTCCGGTTTTTCACTGTCGGCAACGACAAGCCCTTGGTAACTGACGATAGTTACCACCCCTTTTCCGTCAAACAGTTCCTTGTCGACGTTTTCCGCCATTTCCTGAACAAAATTAAGATTATAATCGGTTCCGGCCACGCCATGGAACGTTCCGTCGACCAGGATCGGCACGGACAGGGTGGTCAGCCAGACCTGCTTGCCCTGAACGATGTATGGGAAGGGATCCAGCACGCTTTCGGTGTGGTTTTCGCGGGGGCCGATATACCAGCCGCCTTTGAGTACTCCGTTGGGATGGCGATCCATGGTGTCATATTCAACCAGCGGCTGGACTGCGATGTTTCCGCTCTCGTCGCGATTCCAATACGGTGTAAATCGGCCCGTTATCTTGTTGTTGCCGTCCCTGCCGGTTGCGAATTCCGCATCTCTTCCATCAAGCGCATCGGGTTCCCAACAGGAATATGCTCCGTTGAAGTTGGGGTTGTTTTTCAGGACCTTGAGCAGGATGCCATTGATCTGGTCCCTGCCAAGGAAAAGCCCGCTGTTGTCTTTTTCCTTGGAGAGCATGAACACGTCGGCCATGGTTCGGGCCGCGTCCAGAGCCACATCGAATTCCGCCTGAACCTTGCCTGCATAATTACCAGCCAGATTCTTGAGGCCGTCCAGTGATCGACTTTCGATCAGCGAGGATACTCGGGTATTTACCAGACGCTGGTTTTCTCGCGCTGAGTATACGCTATATCCGACAAGCACTGCCGAAGAGATGAGTAGGCAAATGCCGGCAATGCCGGCAATTTTGGTACGGACCGACACGAATTTCATACTGTTTCTCCCGTTGACATGATTATTTCACAGCATTTTGCATAATGCTTTTTGGCGATGGTAAGTTTATCAAAAGTTTTTTATAGAATTTATTGATATTTTTATCCATGATAAAAATATAATATCAATAGTGTTTAAAAAAATATAAAATAAGCAATTTTCTGAATTCATTTTTTTTGTGGGAATGTTTCCTGCATATGAGTCAGTAAAGGGTGGTCATGCACAGCATGTTTTATGCCATCGCAGGAGTGTGTAATCCTGTGCTCTATCTATCTGGTATTGCATGGATGGCTTGGATGCGTTTTTTTTGTGAGAAGACGGTTTATTCTTAACTATCAGAATTATTTCATTAAAAAATTTAGGCGATGTCCAGCGTTTTGCCGAGAGTATTGTGTCAACTCGACACTGTATGTGTCATTTTGACTCGGCAGGGTGGCCTGATCACGCAGATGGCTGGTGATCGACCGGAACGATTCTGAGGGCTCATACATCGTTCAATAAAGTTCACCCCCAGACTGGGAGAAATAATGAATTCAGATTCCTTCCGGGCATTATCGTTTTTCGACCTTTTTCAGGTGGAAGAAATGCAGCGTGTGCAGGACGCCTTTGCGCAAGCCTCCAATGTGGCGTCCATCATCACGTGCCCAAACGGCATGCCATTGACCATGCCCAGCAATGTCTGCTCACGGTTTGTATCGATCGTTCAGGGGAGGGAAGACTTTGGAAGGGCTGGTGTCTTTTCCGATGCAGTTCTCGGGCCTTATGATACGGAAGATCCTGTCATCCGGGTCTGCCCGGCAACCGGGCTTTTGCATGCGGGAGCGCGTATTCTTGTTAGCGGGAACCATGTCGCAAACTGGATAGTCGGTCATGTCCGCAACGAAGTCGATCAGATGAGGCAACTGCTCGCGCATGCCGAGAGCAATGGGTTTGACCGCGAGAGTTTTGCCGGCGTCATGGAGCAATTGCCGCTGATGAGCAGTGAACAGTTTGGCAGGGTTGCCGATTCCATGGCGCTCATAACCGGACACATCTTTCAACAAGCCTTTCGAATCCAGCAACTTGGCAGGACTGAGTTCAAAGAGGATTATCGTCCTTTTCGGGAAAAGGAGGAACACTTCCGAGTGATTCTTGATTCAGTCAACGATGCCGTCTTCGTTCAGGAATGGCCTGGGGGCAAGCTTGTCGACACCAACGAGCAGGTTGGACAGATGTTCGGCTATACGCGGGAAGAGTTGCTCCAATTGTCCTTTGCGGACCTGTGTGCCGACAAGCAGGCATACGATGTCTTGATTCCGAGTCTTCTGGACAAGACACGCGAAGGAGGTGTGCAGGTAGCGCAATTGCATGTTCGCTCCAAGTCCGGTGAAGTCTTCTGGGTTGAGGCGTCTCTGCGGCTTGCCCAGTTGGGAGATAAATCCTGCATCGTCGCCTGCGTCCGGGACATCGAGGAACGAATGTGCGCCGAGACCGAAATCATTAGGGAAAGGCGTTTCAGCGATGCGGTCATTGATAGCGTGCCGGGCCTGCTCTACCTCTATGACGAGAAAGGCTGCCTGGTACGTTGGAACAGGCAGCATTCGGTCTTGACGGAGTACAGCGACGAAGAACTGGCCGGGATGAACCTGTATGATTGGTTCAGGGATGATCCCGAAACGATCGAAAGAGTCAGCGCCACCATTGCGCGTGTTTTCAACGATGGAATTGGTTATGAGGAGGCGATGCTTCAAACCAAGTCGGGAAAGAGGCTCCCGTTCTTCTTTACGGCCGTCCGTTTCGAATTTGAAGGAAAGAACTACTTCACCGGCATCGGCATAGACATCTCCGAACGCAGGGATGCGGAGTTGGCTCTGCAGGAGAGCGAGGCACGCTACCGGTCGGTCATCGAAAACATCCAGGACACATTCTACCGCACCGACGCCGGAGGGGCCCTGATCATGCTCAGTCCCTCGGGGGCCTGCCTCTTGGGGTACGATGACCCAGAGCAATTGCTCGGGACTTCGATGGAAAAATTGTGGAAGTCTGAGGAGGCTTTTCAGGAATATGTCCAGTTCCTGTCGGAGGAGGGGTCTGTCCGGGATCTGGAAGCCACGCTTCTGCGCCGGGACGGGAGCGAGGTGATCGTTGAGGCCACCAGTAACATCTATAGTGACGATTCCGGCTTCATGCTCGGCCTTGAAGGCATTTTGCGGGACATCACCGAACGGAAAAGAACCGAAGAATTGCTGCGGCAATCCGAGAACAAGTTTTCCCGTCTTTTCAAGCATTCTCCGGATGCGATCCTTCTGGCTGACATCGACACTGGGATTGTTTCAGAAGTGAATGAGACTTTCGTCACCATGATGGGTTTTACCCGTGACGAGATCATCGGCAAGACCACCGACATCGTGAGCTTCTATGTCGATCCCGCGTTGTGGGGGCAGCTCTATGCCATGCTTAGACGTGACGGACTGCTGACCAACCAGGAGCTCATGGTCCGGACACGGGACGGTCGCATCTTGATGTGCGCGTTGTCGTCACACGTGATGCAGATTGGAGAACAGCGTGTTGTCATGTCCGTGTTTCGGGACATAACCGAGCTCAAAAAGATGCAGGAAATGATGATCCAGACAGAGAAAATGTTGTCTGTCGGAGGGATCGCTGCTGGTATCGCCCACGAAATAAACAATCCTCTGGGTATCATCATGCAGTCGGCGCAACTTCTCGAACTGCGGACACTAATGGATTTCCCGAAAAATATTGCTGCTGCCGAAAAGATCGGGCTCGATTTGAGGTTGCTTGAATGCTATATGAACGAGCGCAACATTCCGACATATGTCCGGGATATCCGCGAGGCGGCAAAAAGGGCCGCTGACATCATCCGCCATATGCTGGATTTCAGCAGACGAAGCGATTCGGACCGCAGACTCTGTTTTGTGAACGAGATAATCGACCGGGCGATAACAATGGCTGGAAGCGATTATGACCTGCGCAAGAACTTCGATTTCAAACGCATTCTGATCGTTCGTGATTTTGCGGACCCTATGCCCGGCATTCAATGCTGTGGAGCGGAAATAGAGCAGGTCGTCCTTAATCTTCTGCGCAACGCGGCGCAGGCAGTGGGTGAACTGCCCGATGTTGATCCGGTCATTACCGTCCGGACAAGGGTGCAGGGTGAAAACGTGGTGATCGAAGTCGAGGATAACGGGCCTGGTATTCCGCCGGAGACGGCCCGACGGATTTTCGAGCCGTTCTTTACGACCAAGCCTCCGGGGCAAGGCACCGGTCTTGGCTTGTCCGTCTCGTATTTCATCGTGACCCGGACCCATGGAGGCAGCATCCATGTCAAATCGGTTCCGGGCCATGGCACCTGCTTTTATGTCGAGATTCCCCAGACCCTTCCAGTGTCCAGATGAAGGTCTGCTGATCATGTTTCTGCTCAGTCTGGTGGGCATGACCCTCATGTTCAGGCTGATGGCGTTTGGGAAGTTTCGAACGCCTCGGTTGTTCCAGTCCAAGTTTCATGTCGTATTTTTTAGTGGGCATGTACTCTTATGATTTCCTTTTTTTCAAATCTACTGTACTATGTATATAGTCCTGAAAATATGACTTATTTAGAATATGTAATATTTTTATATATTAATATGTATGTATTTTTATCGATTATAACATTTTATTTAATTATTGAGATGTTTGTTTGATCAATTATTTTTTATTGTCACAACTTCATGTCATCGTTAAATTTTTTAGTGATGTGTGTTTCTCGGTTTGTAGGAATGCTTCTTGTGTTGTTCGATGGT
>JAFGWT010000411.1 GCA_016937015.1 Deltaproteobacteria bacterium
GGTCAGCGGTGTCGTCTGGCGTGGACGTATCGTCACCGCCGCCCCACTGGTCCGTTCCGTCATTGTCGGTTCCGCCCGAACCGCCCATATCGCCACTGGCAACGTCGTCGCTGCATCCCAGCAGAAAAACGACAATAAGAGCCCATAGAGGGGCAGTTCCGGGTTTGCTTTTCGTTTTGTGCACACTGTGTAACATGTTTTAACACTCCATTTGTTTGTCGCGGCAAACCGGGTTGCCGCCGTTGCCATTCACCGGTGTCAGGACCGCATTCCTGACCCGGTGGAGCGACTGTACCGGATAGATAAAAATGATGAACCTTTTAAACCGTTTAGTTTCTGAAAAAAGTATTGGACGGTTTTCTTTGAACCGCTCAATAATGCATTGATGATCAAAAATTTACTCTTTGACTGAATTTCATTACTGTAGCCCAATGAATCCGGACCGGACATCGCCTTTATTTGACGCACTGCATGCCGCATTTCACCAGCCGGGCACGCGCCCCTGGCGCTGGGTTGAAGGCATTATCTGGGCGCTGATCATTGTATCCAGTGGACTGATGTTCCTGGATTTCTTTTTCTGGGAGACCCAGCCAGTCTGGCTCGTCGCAGCGGACCGGGGCATTCTCATCATTTTTGCGATGGAATTGCTGCTGCGCGTTGTCAGTTACAAATCCAATACTGCGGATGTGTTTGTTGGGGGCCATCTGTGGCGGGTGCGCACCCATATCGCTGAACGGGTTGTGTTTCTGATTTCGCCCATGCAGCTGTTGGACCTGGTGGTCATTCTCAGCTTTTTGCCTCAGTTGCGTGGTCTGCGCATTTTGCGTATTCTGCGTCTGGTGCGTGGCGTCCGCCTGTTTAAGTATTCCGACCCGCTTCGGGATATAGTCCGAACCTTCGAGGAAAACTCGCTGCTGTACGCGTTCACATTTACATTTCTGACGATTGTGGTGACGTTGGGTGGGGTGACTTTTTACCTCGTGGAGGCCGGCAACAATCCATCGGTCACATCTGTGCAGGATGGTTTGTGGTGGGCGCTGGTGACTGTTACCACTGTGGGTTATGGGGATGTCACTCCCGCGTCGTTGCCACTGGGGCGCCTCATTGGCGGAGTGGTCATGATTCTTGGCATGTTTACGCTGGCACTCTTTGCCGGTATTGTCAGCAGCACGCTGCTTCGTGTGCTCATCAATCTGCGGGGAGATCAATTTCGAATGTCCAATTACACCAATCATATTGTAGTGGTGGGGTACAACAATGCCTGCAATTTATTGCTCGATGCCCTGCTCAAGGAAACCAGCGCCCATCAGAATGAGTTGCTTGTTTTTGCCGAGGGCGATCGTCCTCAGTCACTCCCTTCCGATTTTATCTGGGTCAGTGGGAATCCCTCAAGGGAAAGCGAGCTCGATAAAGTAAAGATAAGCAGTGCCAAAGTCGCCATTGTGGTGGGCGCCCGGGATCTGGATCCCCCCCAGGCGGATGCGGCAACCATTATGAACATATTCACCATCCGTTCCTACATGGAAAAAAAGGGAATGGGGGAAAAGCGCAAGCAGCCGATTTACATTGTGGCGGAAATCCTGGACCCGGAAAATGTGGACCACGCGCTGACGGCCGGCGCCAACGAGGTGATTGAAACCACGCGACTCGGATTTTCAATGATGGCCCACGCAGCGCTGATGCCGGGCACTGGCGCCATCATGTCGAAGGTTGCCTCAGCCGGCGCTCACAGCCTGTATATTTCGCCCAATCCCAGAACCCGGGAGATGGTATTTGAGGATTTGGCCGACGGGCTTCATCGAGAGTATGGGTTGATTCTGCTTGGTATTCAGGACCCGATATCCACAAAGGTAACCATGGACCCAGGCGACCAGACGGTGGTTGGCGCGCACCTGAATCTCGTATATCTGTCAAAGGCGCCGATTCCCGCGTCGCCACGCCCAGGTGACTGACCCCCTGTCCGCTGACTGGATTTGCTGTGGCAGGATCATGATTTTTGATTACACTTTTTAGAAAATCAAAAAAGTTGTACAGTGCTCACTTTAACAAAACAACTTGAACGAACCGATGAGGTAAAGCAATGGCAGACATTAAAGTAACGAAAAATCACAGCCTGGGTGTGACGGGCGCCAGAGAGCGCTTAAACAAACTGGCTGAGGAACTTCAGAAAAATTATGGCATTAAAAGTGGCTGGAACGGCAATGTGGCCACCCTTTCCGGTACGGGTCTGAAGCAGGGCACAGTGTCGGTGGGCGACGCCACCGTCACGGTTGAAATTACCCTGGGCATGCTGGCCAAAGCGATGAAGGGGAAGATAGAGGAGCAGATTAACATCGCTTTTGATAAAGCACTTTCCTGACTGCTTTTAGAGATGTGCGGTTTCGTCTCTGACCTGGTCGTACAGCGTTCGTAACTCAATCAACCCCAGCGCCATGCTTTCGCTGTCACCCAGCTCCGCCTGCTGTTCCATGTGGAGACAATGCGAAAACATCCGTTCTGCGCAGACAGTGGCACTGGCGCCCTTTATGCCATGCGCACGAATGCGCGCGCCATCAAGGTCGCCTGTTTCCACCAGATGCGCCAGGTTGTCTATCTGTCCAGGCATATCATCTATGAACCCCTGCAGAATTGTTTTCATGATCCGGGCATCACCCATGAGGCGGGAGAGCAGCTTTTTCTGATCAAGGACTGGTGCATTCAGTGTTGTCGGTATTGGAGTGGGAGTAGCGCCGATGTGCGCCTGCAGAGTATGGCTTTGGCACCAGCTGTTTAAAAATTCGTGTAGAATGTCAGGGGATACCGGCTTTTTCATGCAATAGGTCATCCCTGCGGATTTCCATCGGGTATCGTGCTGCATTTCGGAGGCTGAAAGCGCCACGATGGGCACCTCTTCGGCCGCCGCCCCCGCAAGCCCGGCGCGAATGGCTTTGGTTGTGATGAGCCCATCCATTTCGGGCATCTGAATATCCATGAATACCAAATCAAACGGTTCAGCGCTCAGCATTTCGATGGCGGATTCGCCGCTCTCAGCTGTTTTGCACCTGTAATCCATCCTGTGCAGCAGACTCGCAAGCACTTCCCGATTGGTTCGACTGTCATCAACAACCAGAATGTTCACACCGCTCCCGTCAGTCGATACCGGTTCCTGCCTGACGACCTTTGCAGCCGTGAGGGCACTGTCCAAAGGGAGTTCGACTTCAAACCAGAATATCGCGCCGCCATTTTGGCCATTGCGCACGCCAATGCGACCATTCATCAGGCGAATGATCTCTCTGGCAATTGCCAGTCCAAGGCCTGTTCCGCCGTACCTGCGGGTACTGGAACTGTCGACCTGGGTGAACCGTTCAAAGATATACTGGTGCTTATCACTGGGAATTCCAATTCCGGTATCGTGAACCTCACATCGAAGCTGTCCGGCGACCCTGCTGGAGATGTCAACGTCGGCCCGAATTTCAATTCGTCCTTTTGAGGTGAACTTGAGGGCATTATCAGTCAGAATCATCAGTACCTGCTGCAGGCGACTGGGGTCACCGCGCAGGTTCCTTTCAACATTTTCCCCAATGTGCACATCGAGTGACAGCTGCTTTTCCAGACAGGGTTTTTTGACCAGTTCGACCACACTGCCT
Source organism: Deltaproteobacteria bacterium (assembly GCA_016937015.1). Taxonomy (GTDB): domain Bacteria; phylum Myxococcota_A; class Polyangia; order JAAYKL01; family JAAYKL01; genus JAFGXQ01. Next base: position 3,627 of record JAFGWT010000411.1, read on the forward strand.
ATCAGGTGCCTGGGGCTGAAGGATCGATTGGATAATTCGATTTGTCCCGCTTCCAGACTGGAAAAATCGAGGACGCCATTGACCAGTTTTAAGAGCGACTCCGCGCAGACCAGCATGGTATCTGCGTAGCACGCCTGATCGTCGCTCAGTGGGGTTTCGCGAAGCAGACTCGCCATTCCCAGCACGCCATTTAGCGGTGTCCGCAATTCGTGGCTGATATTGGCCAGAAATTCGGATTTCGTTCGATTGGCATCGTTGGCTTCGGTTGCCAGCTGCTCAACCCGTGATCTTTCTTCACGCAATCGGTTTTCGACTTTTTTCTGTTCGCTGATATCAACAATACTTTCGAGAATACATGAATGACCGTTCAGATTCGCTCGGGAAATGGTTTTCATGATGGTGAGAGTGGCCCCATCTGCCCGTTTCAGCGTACACTCCCGCACAATTCGATTGGCGCTGGTTTCCAGGATGGGACATCCCTCTGCGGTGCTTGCACAAATCACATCGCGGCAGCGTTTTCCCATAATGTCCGCCTTCGACTGACCGGTGATACTGCAGACGGCGTCGTTGACATCGAGTATTTCAAGGGTGTTTTCATCGATGATTAAAAGGCCGTTTGGCAGACTGGCCAGAAGCAGCGCCAATTGTTCGGCACTTTGCCACAGCCGTTTTTGAACGTTATTTTTTGTCATAAGCCGCCTGTGAATTTAGTGTTCAAAAAACCGGAACAATTTTGTTCTTTTCTTATTTGACCAAAGAATCAGATTAATAAATCGACTGGTCGCCGGAAAATTTTAGAGCAACAGTGACGTATTCCAGGCCCACGAGTCGCCAAACCCCGACAAAATCGAATGCTGCTGTAAATGGGGATAAACTGAGAGCGGATGGGTTGGGAACAGGCGAAGGTCTCCAGACGCCTGGGGTTTAGAAATCAGCGCCGATATTCAGGCCGCCGTAGACCATGTATTCATTGCCGGCGCCAACGCCTTCGAGGTTGGTCCAGGCCAGAGATACGGATGGGGCTGCGTACAAAGAGCCTTCAAGGGCGATGGGCAGCGCAAAATCAAACGACAGGTCCACTACGTTGTCGTCAATGTCTTCTTTCCATACTTTGAAACCGGCGCCAAAGCCCATGTCGAGGCCGAATCTCTCGCCAAAGCTGATGCTTTTACCGATGCTGGGTTTGATGTACAGATGGGTCAGACCCGATGTGGAATCGTCAACCCCTGCGAAATAGGAAAGGCTCAGACCGAGGTCAACGACGGTGGATACACTGAAGCCAACCAATGGTTCGATGATGGACGGGTTGCCGATTTCTTCACCATCGTCATCCATCCCTGTGGCGAATGGATAAAAGAAATAAGTAAACGCGAGGCTGACAGTGAACATGTCGTCGGCGCCAAAGCTCTTATCATATCCAAGATACAGATCCTGTTCGTGCCCTAATGCGCCGGTCACATTTGCTGCGATATTGTTGCCGGACAGCTGGTAGGCGCCCCAGTAACCGATGTAAAGACCGGTGTCCGCAATGCTCCATGTCACGCTGGGGAAGAAGGCCCCGTTCTGGTCCATCTGGGAATCTTCCTGAAATGTGTTGAAGCCCCGGAAATTGTAAATGGTGGCAAATCCAAGGTCCACGTTCACGCCTGCGGATGATTCTTCGGCGGCGTCGTCCTGGGCAAAAGCAACATTTGTGAAAAGTGTGATCAGGATCACTGCTGGAATAATTGATTTTCTAAAGTTCATTCTATCCTCCGTGTTGGTAAGTGTCTGTAATCAATCGGCAGACACTGCGTACGGGGAGCTTCTTCTCAATTCCTGTGCCTGTTTTGATGGCATTGGTAAAAGTATAACGATTACAATGCTTTAAGCGATATGCGGCCAAAGTGGGGGGAATGAAAAGCATCACAAAAATGTACCAAACGCCTAAAATGTACACAAAATTGTGCGATCATGGGTCCGAATCACCAAGGGACGTTTTGTGGGTGCGTTGTGTTTTTTATCAATCTCATCGACATTTTCCAGTATATTCACCTAAAATGACCAGGCCCGCCGGGATGGCCATTCCGGTTTGCAGATGCTGATATCTCTTTCAGTTGATTTTGTATTTTATTTTGGAGGATATAGTGAACGTGTCCCTCGCGAAGCGCGTGATGCGCGTATATGAAGATTTTGATCAAACCATTTTCGGATTGTCGCAGCGGTTTGGAATTCACTGCCCACCTGGCTGTGGTCATTGCTGCAGCTCTCCCAAGGTGGAGGCGACTGTACTTGAAATGCTTCCTTTGGCTGTTGAACTGTGGCGCAGCGGGCAGGCGGAAGAACTGCTGGCGCGCTACAGTGGGCAGCCGAAACCGGCCAGCTGTCTGTTTTTTACCCCCGACGAACTGCACTTCAATCACGGTCGATGCAGCGTTTATCCCCATCGTCCCACATTGTGCAGATTGTTTGGCTTTGCCGCAGTGAGAGACAAAAATGGCGCACCCCGTTTTGCCGCCTGCAGATTCATTAAAAACATGATTCCCCAAACAGTGGCTGAAGTGCAGCAGGATCTCGATGCCGGCGGAGCAGTTTTGCTGTTTACGGAAGCCGCGCAGCGCATTGCTGAACTCGAACCGGCGCTTGATGTCAGGTATTTTATTAATGATGCGTTGTTTGTGGCGCTGGAAAAAGTGGGCATGTATCAGCTGTTTGCGGGCGACGAGCCATCAGATCCCTGCCATTCCGATGTCGATCCGGATTATCCGCCGCCCATTAAACAGTGCAGCTGAATTCCGTTCGACTTTGAAAATTCATGCTTTGCAGTTGAGCCATACGGTTATACAAAGCGGTGATGAGAAGGTGCACGCGATACCCTTAGTCTTATACAAACCGGTTTGCGGTTCTGGGATTAGGCGTCTTTAGCACTTTACACAATATCCACAATGGATAACCTTGTGTCGCAGAATTTAAATTTACCAGGGAGAAAGATTATGTGCGGAATCGTTTGTTATGTGGGACATCAGGAATGCAGCGGAATCATCATGGATGGGCTGAGCCGTTTGGAATACCGGGGATACGATTCTGCAGGGATAGCGGTTCTGCACGAGGGTAACATTGCAGTGGCGCGGCAGGAGGGTAAACTGTCGGGACTGGTCACGCGTCTCAATGAATCGCCACTGCCGGGTAAAATGGGAATGGGGCATACGCGCTGGGCCACCCATGGCCGGCCGTCTGAAAACAATGCCCATCCCCATCGGGTGGGCAGTGTGGTTGTGGTTCACAATGGTATCATCGAAAATCACCTCGAATTGCGGGCCGAACTGGAACGCGAGGGGGCGCAGTTTTCCTCCGAGACGGATACTGAAATTCTGGCCCACCTGGTTTCCCAGACACTGTCCAAAGAGGCATCCCTGAAGGACGCTGTCAAGCGCTCTCTTGAGAGAATACAGGGCTCATACGCCATCGTGGTGATGAATGAGTCGTCTCCGGATGAGCTGATTGTGGCCAAAAACGCCTCACCGCTCGTTATTGGCATGGGGGAAAACGAAATGTTCGCTGCGTCGGATGTGCCCGCTATTCTCAAATACACCCGGGACGTCATGTTTATGGAAGATGGCGAGATGGCTCGCATATCCCAAAGCGGCGTTGAGTTGACCAAACTGGACGGCACAAAAGTGAACCGGGAAGTCAAGCGCATCACCTGGTCACATATTCAGGCTGAAAAAGAAGGCTACAAACACTTCATGCTCAAGGAAATCCATCAGCAGCCCACCGTTATTGCCGATACTCTTCGCGGTCGTGTTTCCATCGAAGGGTCTGGGGTGGCGACGGAGCTGATGGGATTTGATGATGCCACCGCACGTCGAATCCGGCGCATCGTGCTGATTGCCTGTGGTACGTCCTATCACGCGGCGCTGGTGGGAAAATACTGGCTGGAAAAACTGGCGCAGGTGCCCACGGAGGTGGAACTGGCCAGTGAATATCGGGCCCGGGACCCGCTCATCGATCCCAATGACCTGGTGATTCCCATCTCCCAGTCGGGCGAAACGCTGGATACCATGGAAGCGATAAAAATCGCCAAGGCCGGTGCGGCCCGTATTCTGGCCATCACCAACGTGGTGGATTCCGCCATTCCCCGGGCCAGTGATGGCACTCTGTACACCCATGCCGGTCCGGAAATCGGCGTGGCGTCGACAAAATGCTTTACTGCGCAACTGGCTGCCCTGTACATGCTGGCGGTGCATCTGGGACGGCGTCGTTTGACCCTTACCAAAGACCGCGCCCGGGAGCTTTTGGAAAACCTGCTTAGGGTGCCCACTCTGATGAATGAAGTGCTCAAGCAGGAAGATCGGATTAAGCAGATTGCCCAGGACATGGCGAATTCCCGGGATGCCCTCTTTTTGGGCCGGGGGCTATCCTATCCCATTGCTCTCGAAGGCGCGTTGAAGCTAAAGGAAATTTCGTACATCCACGCGGAGGGGTACGCGGCCGGTGAAATGAAGCATGGTCCCATCGCGCTGATTGATGAAAATATGACCGTGGTGGTGGTGATGCCCAACGATGATTCTCTTAAGCGCATTGTTGGCAATGTGCAGGAGGTGATGGCCCGGGGCGGGAAGGTGGTGGGCATTGTCAGTGAGAGCGACGTGGAGAGTGCCAGCATTGAAATGGAACGAATCATTATCCCCGACTGTGCGCCTGAAATTTCGCCCCTCATCAGTGTATTGCCGCTTCAGCTGCTGTCATACCATGTGGCTGATTTTAAGGGTACGGATGTGGATCAGCCCCGAAATCTCGCCAAAACAGTGACCGTTGAATAATTAAAAACGAGGTTTCACGGGATTGCAGAACCACGAATTTTCAGTCATGCATTTGGAAAGGTTTTCCCATGACATCAGAAAAATCACTTCAACAGTTTGGAAAAATGATCACCTTGCTTCAACAGAGGCAACATTTGACGCGGGCGCAGTCGGCGGCCTGCTGGAAGCAGGTGATTGAGAACACGCAACCAGCGTTGCAGCAGGGCGCGTTTTTAGCCGCGCTGAATATGAAGGGTGAAACGGAGGACGAGATAGCGGGAAGCTACGATGCCATTTTTCATTCCGATACCAACAAGGTGGATTTGAGCCATTTACCGGTGGTGGAGAACTGCGGCACCGGTATGGATACCCTTAAAACGTTTAACATCAGTACGGCGGCTTCCATCGTTGCGGCGGCGGGAGGGGTGTTTATGGCGAAACACGGGGCCAGAGCGATTACTTCCAGATGCGGCACCGTGGATGTGCTGGAAGCGTTGGGCGTGGATGTGGCGTGCGACGTTGAGGCGGTGAAACGCAGCATTGAAAATGTGGGTATCGGTATTTTTAATGGCATGAGCCCGTTGGTGCATCCTGAAGCGCTGTTTCGCATTCTGTCGCAGATTCGGTTTGGTTCCACCCTGAATATTGCGGGGTCCCTGGCCAATCCCGCCAGTCCGCGCCTGGCGGTGCGCGGGGTATGGGCGCCCGAAATGGTGCGTAAAACCGCCGCGACCATGGCGACCATCGGATATAAGCGCGCCATCGTGGTGTTTGGATGGAATAAGGCCGAGACCGCAGGAATTGATGAATTTTCAACCATGGGTGTCTCCCAGGTGGCCCAGTTGCATGAGGATGGCAGCATAGAGACGTACGATGTGAAACCGGAGGATCTGGGCATCCGCCGGGTTGAGCACAGCGATTTGATGCCGAAGGAGAATGTAATGGACGCGGCACGGCTGGTGCGCGATGCGCTGGAAGGGGCAGGCACGTCTGCGCAACAGGATATTGTGTGTTTAAACGCGGCGCCCATTTTTGTGATAGCTCAGAAGGCAGCCACGTTGTCAGAGGGCGTTGAGATGGCGCGCGCCATTATTAAGAAAGGTTGGGCGGCGCAAAAGCTGGATGACTGGGTGGCACATCAGCAGAGTGCCTGCAAGACAGCCTGACGTATCCATATGAATGTTTCAGCATCACAACCCGCGTCATCACAGGGGGCAGTATCGCAGCAGATGCGCTACTGGTGGCTGGCGTCCCGCACTCCTTCGGTGGTCAAAATTCTGTTTCCCATCGCCCTGGGCGTTAGCATTGGGTACTCAACACATGGCACATTTGACGTGGTCACATTGCTGCTTGCGATGGCGTATGGTTGGCTCAACCAGTTGACCATAATTTTTTTAAATGATGCGGCGGATTACAGCGCCGACATTTATCATTCAAAAAAGTTTCCTCATCTTATCGATCCCAGGGTGATTCCCAACAGGTGGTTGACCCACAGGCAGATTTTGATTGCAGGGTGGGTGGCAACGTTACTAATGATTGCGGTGACCGTGGTCGCTGCGTTGTGGTGCTATCGGCCATTCGCGCCGGCGTTTGCGTTGCTGTCTGTTGCATTTATCTGGGCGTACAGTTTTCCGCCCATAAAAATCAATTATCGCGGATATGGCGAATTGCTGGAGATGACGGGCGTCGGGGTCATTTTACCCTGGCTGGGATTTTATTTCTGCACGGGCGACATTGCATTCCCAGTGGTGACGGCCATCCCCATGATGCTGCTGGCTCTCTCAGGATCCATTGCCAGCACGCTCAAACACATGCCGGCCGATATTGAAACCGGGAAAAGAACCGTACCTGTCAGAAACGGACTCACTGCGGCAAACAGAATCACCCTGTCGGCCCTGCTGGCAGCGATGGTCGCGACAGTGGTAATCGTCGCACTGGGCTATTTTCATCCTGCGGCACTTGTTATCACACTGATATTGCCAGCCATTTATGTGCGTCAAATGATTGTGGCGTTTCCGCTGGTTGACCACGAACACCTTGATTCAATGAAGCGGTTTAAGCGTGCGCTCAATAATGCGACCCACTTAATTGTTGCAGGGATGATTACTGGATTTGTGTTGTGGCGTCAGCTGTGATTGTCTGATTCGCGCAGGCGCCATTTTTCCCTGGACACCACATCCACTCCCACGCCGGCTTTTAGCGCCCCATTGGGGCAGGCCGCGATGCACTGCATACACATAATGCATTCCGTGGATTTGATGCGTTCGCCTTTAAGAACGTATGAAGGGATGTCAATATCCATGAGGCATTCAGTGACACAGGTGTTACAGCTGTCGCATCTGCTTTTGTCACCCTTTATTCGCAGCAGTGTGACCGAAGCGCCTGCTTTAAGAAAAACAGCAATGGGACACAGATATTTGCAAAACGCGCGGTTATCCTTCATGCGCGCGGCCAGAATCACACCTGCCAGATAATAAATGCCAACGCCGCCAAGAAACCATGCAAGCTCCGCGACTGTACCAGGTTCTTCGGGGTGTTGTGCCGGGTTGTGGGGGATGTAGTTCAATCCCAAAGCCAGGCCCAGCACAGCGGTCAGCGAAAAGGCAAAATGAATGTAACGGGCGTTTTTCCATCCGCCATCCTGCCATCCCGCACTTTTTTTCCACGGCAAAAAATCCAGCAGCATCACGGTCCAGCACGCCCAGCCGCACCAGTTGCGGCCAAAAAGGATGGGACCGATGATTTTGGCCATTAAGAAATGGGTGGTGGCCGCCCCAAACACACCGGCGGCAGTTAAAAAGAAAAGTCCTTCAATCTGCAGATTGACCCGTCCCAGTGTGCCAAACAGAACCACGAGCACCAGGGTGAACAGCACCATGTTCACGTGTCGGACAATGGGTTTTTTCTTTTTGGGCAACAGGGCGAACAGGGTCATGTTAATCACGTTAAACAGAGTAAACACCCCAAACACCGGTACCGGCGACGGATCATCCAGTACATAAATGAAAATAAGGGACGCTATCACATTGCCAATGATGGACATCACGGGGGTTGCCAGATAGGCGGAAAAAGTTGCACGGTTTGATGAAGTCGTTGAAGCCATTGCATCCTCGCGTTCTATTGGAGTACACCAGCGTACATACACTGATGGGATGACCTTAACGGCGAACGCTCTGTTGGGGCTTTCACGATTCCATCAAAGTTTTTAGATTTTCGACTCTGGCAGGCGCTATCGATACGGAGACGGGGCTGGATACGGCGACGGGGCCATATGGTGGCAGATTACAGACAAACCTTAAATACGTTTTGCGGAAATGTGTCTGCGGAATATCGACATTCCTTTCCTGTTTCGCAATCCGCGGTGGTGTTGCAGAGCTGAAGGAAATATTTTAACGGCGAATTCGGGGCGGCGAAGGACGTCTGGGTTTACCCATTACTATGGTAAATCCATGAAAGGCAACTGGATAGTTAAACGCAAAACGTCAAGTAAAACCATGCGAGACAAAATGAAAATCATTTACCAGTGGTGCAAAGAAAATATGCACATACCAATGAATGAACCGCACGAAAAACTGAGAGCGAAATTGCTGGGACATTATCAGTATTACGGGGTGCGCGGAAATTACAAAATGCTTGAAGTGTTTTTCGAGCATGTGGAACGCAGCTGGAAATACTGGGTTGGCAGACGCACGAGAAACGGGCATATTCAATGGGAGAAATTCGACAACGTATATCGAACATATCTCCCACTGCCGAAACCGAGGATAACGCAAACATGCTGACAGGGCAGCAATGTCACGCGCCGCCGGTCTTGTCAGCCGAGCGGTAACCGGAATGAAA
>JAFGWT010000412.1 GCA_016937015.1 Deltaproteobacteria bacterium
GCTTAAAAGTGAACATCGGGTGGCGGCATGCATTGCCCCCAGCTTTCCCGCTGAGTTTCCGGGGATGGATTTTCGAGTTTTGGTGGGCATGCTTCGGGGGATGGGGTTTGATTATGTCACGGAGGTATCATTTGGGGCTGATTTGGTTGCCGAAAGATACAGGAGTCTGATGCTGGAACGCAGCGGCCGTGGTTATATTGCCACCACGTGTCCAGCGGTGGTGAGCTATGTGGAAAAGTATTATCCCGAAATCACCGACCGTCTGGCGCCCGTGGTATCCCCAATGGTTGCGCTGGCCCGTGCACTGCATCAGATGCATGGACCGGATTTAAAAGTCGTGTTCATTGGACCATGCATCGCCAAAAAGGCGGAGGCCAGTCATAACCGGCTGTCTGGGGAAATCGATGAAGTACTGACATTCAAGGAGATTAAGGAAATGTTTTCCAACGGCGATATCTCCGCGGAAAATGCAGTCACATCTGACTTTGATCCGCCCCATGGCGGACTTGGCGCATTGTTCCCCATAACCAGGGGAATGCTGCAGGCGGCGGACATGTATGAAGATCTCGTTGGCGACGAAATCGTGACCGCGGACGGGATCACGGAGTTTGTACAGGCGATTGAGGAGTTTGCCGACAGCCGCATCGAAGCGCGTCTGCTCGAAGTGTTGTCCTGTAACGGATGTATTATGGGACCGGGAATGATGTCCACCGAACCACAGTTCCGTCGCCGGTCAAGAGTCAGCCAGTACGTGCGCTTTAGAAATTATCAGTCAAAAAAGCAGCAGCATCACCAGGATATGAACCGGTTTGCATCGCTGGATTTGTCTCGGCAATTTGAGCCGGATGATCAGCGTATTCCAACCCCTTCATACGATGAGCTTCACGATATTCTGGAGCGACTGGGCAAACGGGATTACCGGGACGAACTCAATTGCGGCGCATGCGGGTATCCCACATGTCGGGCTCACGCCATTGCAATTCACAAGGGCCTGGCCGAAGAGGAAATGTGTCTGCCTCACGTGATTGAGCGGTTGAAACAGACGGTAAATGATTTGTCGGTGTCAGACCGGCGGTTGGCCAGCGCTCAGGATCAGCTGATTCAGTCTGAAAAACTGGCGAGCATGGGGCAACTGGCGGCGGGGGTCGCCCATGAATTGAACAATCCGTTGGGGGTTGTGCTGATGTACTCGCATTTGTTGCTGGACGAGATTAATACGAATTCAGAAATGTACAGCGACTTGAAGCTCATAGCGGAACAGGCGCAGCGCAGCAAACGGATTGTGTCCAATCTGCTGGATTTTGCCCGAGAGAACAAAGTGCTTTTCGAAGAGGTGAATCTTGAGCAGCATTTGCGCAAAACCGTTGAGAGCGTTCCAAGGCCTGATGGCATTGTGGTGGATATGAAGTACGGCCATGCGGACCCCCTATGCGAAATGGACCCGGATCAAATGACTCAGGTATTCACCAACATTATCACAAATGCCTATGCCGCTATGCCTGATGGCGGCACCCTGACAATAAGCACGTTTGACGATTCAACGGACATCAGATTTTCGTTTGCTGATACCGGTGTTGGTATTGCAAAAGAAAACATTGAAAAAGTATTTCAACCGTTTTTTACAACCAAAAAAATCGGCAAGGGCACGGGACTGGGATTAAGTGTGTCGTACGGTATTGTGAAAATGCATCGCGGACAAATATCGGTGAAATCCAATGCGAATCCGTTGGAGGGGCCAACCGGGACAAAATTTACAGTCAGTATTCCACGGCGATCAGTCACACATTGAACCGGACGATATGCCACGATGAAGGAAGATTGAGGATAGAGATGAACAGCGACTTGAAAAAAACTGTACTACTGGTGGATGACGATGTGGATTTTCTGGAGCAGCATCGGCTGTTTCTGGAAACCGAAAATTATCATGTGGTGTCTGCGCAGTCCCGGGCCGAGGCTGAAGAATTACTGAAAACCATGACGCCGGACCTGGCCATACTGGACCTGATGATGGATGAGACCGACGACGGATTTGTCCTTGCATACAACATCAAAAAAATAAATCCCGATGTGCCTGTGATTCTGGTGACTGCGGTCACCAGCGAAACCGGCCTGGAATTTGACAGCGTAGGCAAGCCGGGAAGCTGGATAAAGGCAGACGCCATTTTGCCCAAACCGATTCGGTTCGAACAGTTGAAGCGCGAAATCCACCGACTGTGCAAAGCGGATGAGTTATGACAGAAGTGCTTCAAATTCTGGTCACCGACGATGAAGACGGCATGCGGCATGGGGTCGCACGTGCGTTGAACAGATATGTGGCCAGCTTTCATGATTTGGACTGCAACGTCTCTTTTGAGATCACCCTCGCGGCCACCGGTGAAGAGGCGGTTGAAAAACTGCAGCAACACGAATTTGATCTGATGCTGCTGGATTACAAATTGCCAGGAATCAATGGCATGGAAGTGCTTGCCGAAGCGAAAAAGCTGTATCCGGATACCCTGGTGATAATGATGACCGCCTATGCATCGCTGGATATTGCTGTATCCGCCACCAAACAGGGCGCTCACGATTTTCTGGCAAAACCGTTTACGCCGCAGGAATTGAAGGCGACCGTTCGCCAGGCCACCAAGCATGTGATATTACAGCAGCAGGCGCGTAAACTGGCGGAGGAACGTCGCCGCGTCCGTTTTGAATTTATTTCGGTATTGTCCCATGAGTTAAAGGCGCCCATCGGTGCCGTTGAGGGCTATTTGCAGCTGTTTCGTACCGGTGCGGTGAAAGATGATGCCACAAAGGACCGTATTGTTGAACGCAGCCTTGCCAGACTGACCGGGATGCGCAAACTCATTTTTGATTTGCTCGATTTAACCCGCATAGAAGCGGGGACAAAACAGCGACACGTGGAACCCCTCAATTTACGTCAGCTATTTGAAAACGCGCTGGAACTGGTGGAGGTTTCGGCTGCTGAAAGAGGGATTTCCCTTAACCTTGACGCTGTTGAGGACACACAGTACGAAGGCGATAAAAGTGAGCTTGAGATTGTTGCCAACAACCTTATTTCAAATGCCGTCAAATACAATCGCGATAACGGCAGCGTCACCGTTCGCATTACCAGAGATATAAAAAATTATCAGGTGGAAGTTGAGGATACGGGGATTGGCATGTCAGATAAGGAACTCGCCAAACTGTTTGGAGAGTTTGTCCGAATGAAAAACGAAAAAACGCGACATATCGAAGGCTCCGGTCTTGGGTTGTCCACCGTGAAAAAAATAATTCAGTTGTATGGTGGCGACATCCGCGCCATCAGCGAGTGGGAAAAAGGCACCACGTTTTGCGTTTTGCTTCCCATTAAACAGCTTACAGCGAACACATAAGGGGGACTTATGTTAATGCCTCGACGTGAACCAATCGTAAACGACAAATACATTAGACAGGTGCTTTCCAGAGAGCGCGACGAAGACGATGTCTGGGTTCATGAAATTCTGGCCAAAGCGCGTGACCTCAAGGGATTGAATCAGAGTGATATGATAGGGCTGATGTCTATCCAGAGCAGTGCATTGCTTAACAGCCTGTTTGAGACTGCGCGTTACGTAAAGGACAGCATCTACGGCAAACGGCTCGTGGTATTTGCACCCATGTACATTTCCAATCTGTGCCGCAACGAATGCACATACTGTGCTTTCCGGGCCAATAATCACGAAATCAGCAGGCGTACCCTGACTCAGGAAGAAATCGCCGAGGAAACCCGGGCACTGGTGCGAACCGGCCACAAGCGGGTTTTACTGGTGGCCGGCGAAGCGTACCCCAAAGAAGGATTTCAATATGTGCTCGATGCCATTGATACCATCTACAGCGTCCGTGAAGACCATGGTGAAATCAGACGGGTCAATGTGAACGTGGCGCCCCTTACCGACAGCGAGTTTGCGTTGCTGAAACAAAAAAAAGTGGGCACATACCAGCTGTTTCAGGAAACGTACAATCGCAAAGTTTATAAAGAAGTTCACTGCTCAGGTAAAAAGGCCGATTATGATTGGCGGTTGGGCGCGATGGATAGGGCGCTGACTGCTGGATTGGGCGATGTGGGGATTGGCGTCCTTTTTGGCCTGTGTGACTGGCGATACGAGATGCTGGCCCTTAAAAGTCATATTGAATATCTGGAGCGTCGATATGGCATTGGACCGCACACAATCAGCGTTCCCAGATTGGAGCCGGCAGATGGATCCGTCATTTCCGCGGCGCCGCCCGCACCGGTTGATGATGCCACATTTCAAAAACTGGTGGCGATTTTGAGAATTGCAGTTCCCTATACGGGCATAATTATGTCCACCCGGGAAACCCCCAGTCTGAGACGCAAAAGCTTTGATGTGGGGGTATCTCAGATTTCCGCAGGCAGCAGAACCAATCCGGGTGGGTACAGTCGTGATGCGGGTGATGATGCCTGCCAGTTCTCACTGGGGGACCATCGGCCGTTGGACGAGGTGATTCGGGACGTGGCCACTCTGGGATATTTGCCATCCTTCTGCACCAGCTGTTATCGCCTCGGCAGGGTAGGGGGCGACTTTATGGATATGGCAAAGCCCGGTGACATTCGGCAGCATTGTGATCCCAACGGTGTCGCGACGTTTAAGGAATATCTGACGGACTACGCCTCCTCTGAGACCCAGCGGATTGGTGAAAAGTGTATTAGCGATGCCCTTGACAAAATGGATGAACATCCAAGGGCAATTGCCGAAAAGATGCTGGTAAAAGTGCACCAGGGCAAACGGGACGTGTATTGCTAAATAAGGGCGCATCAATTCAGTACAATTTGAGTATGCCTATTGAAAAAAGCGTCATTCCCTCGAAGGCGGGAATTCAGTCTGTCCTGCCGGTTCCCCGCCTGCGCGGGGAAGACGAAACCACGGCAGCGCATCGAGATCGACGCCGTCGCTGGTTCCCCGCCTGCGCGGGGAAGAC
>JAFGWT010000413.1 GCA_016937015.1 Deltaproteobacteria bacterium
CCCTCACCGGCAACGTGGCCACGTTGTGGAAGATGTTTGGCGCCTCCAACCAGCTGGTCGCCTCGCTGGGTCTGATTGTGGTGTCCGTTTACCTGATGCGCGAAAAGCGGCCGATTCTGTATACACTCATCCCTGCCCTCTTCATGCTTGCCACCACCTGTGGCGCCCTCATCTGGCAATTTATCGGCTTCGTCACCACAGACGGCCCAGGAAACAAAACGTTGTCTGTTGCCGCCATCGTCCTGCTGCTCCTCGCCCTCTACGTTGGCGCCGGTGGCATCTGGAAGCTGTGGCGAATTAAAATATCGACGGATTAATTGACACCAGCCCTGGCTGACGGCGGTCCGGCTTACGTATTGATTCAATCTGAAACGGATTCGTTTCCAGCAAAAACACTTGCGCTGAAGTCACCAAATTCAATTCTGAAGAATATTTGGGGGCAGTGAACTGCGAATTCCTGGTACGTTCAAAGCGGCAGTGGCTGAAGCGCGAGCGACCATGGCTTCAATAAAGTGAGATTGCTCTTCTGAAATTTCTGTAAAGGAAAATCCAACCAGCTTTTTATCGTCCAGCCGATGACGCACCTCAACTCGGATTTTCAATGTACCGCTCTTCCCCATGGGACCGATGCGCAGTACACCGACAGGCGTGTCCGGTGCAATCATCGTATCAAAAAAAACGCCAACGCCCCCCTTGGCAATATTCTTTGTCGCCCCGGAATACACCTCACCTTCCGCCAGAAACTGAACGGGGACACAAAGTTTAAATCGCGGGAATCGCCGTTCGTACTCTTTATATTTATCCATCACGGCCTGGTTTACCAATGCTTCCTGTCTGGCCCGGCTGATGCGCTCGGCATTGATAACCAGCGTCGCCGCCATTTTGCGAAACAACTCCGCATTGGCTTCAATACCGGATCGAAGCATAAACGGCGTCCGCTCATTCACTGACCGGGTAATCTTTTCACCATGATGAATCAGGCCAATAACCGGCGCCTCCAAATGCAGATGATCTCGCACCATCTGGCTGACAGCATTGATAACATAGCCCTCCCTCGCGCTGCCGAGCATATTGCCAACCAGACAGGCCTGATAGTTGGCAAGACTTGTCCTCGCTGTCTCGGCGGCGGCCACGTCGTACGACGCCAGTCGCGTCAGCATATCGGCGAGAGACTCGTCTCCTGCATGCGCACCGGCGGATGCGAGATACTGTCTGGCAGGCACCGGAATTATGCGCTGAAGATGTCGGTGCAACGCCGCTTTTAAAAAACCATATCCGTTATGCACAGACGTCAGCTGTGAGGTGAACACCACCACCCGAACATCCGCAAAATTGAACAGATCCAACACGTTGTAACTGGTACCGGCGCCAATATCCGCTATCAGCACGTCTGCATCCAGGTCACGAAGATGCCGAATCAATTTGATTTTAGTCGCATGATGGGGATTGGCGCTGCCGGGAAGCGGCATTCCACCACAAATCAATTTAAGATTTGAGATTGCTGTATCAGTCAGCGCATCAGAAAGTGTGGGCACCTCACGTCTGAAAAAATGTTCCAGCAGCACTCTGGGCCTGTCAATGCCAAACATGGTGTGCAAATTGGCAGCCCCTAAATCAGCATCGAGTAAAATCACCCGTTTCCCCCCCTGCGCCATAGTAATGGCCAGGTTCGCCGCCACCACGCTTTTGCCAGTGCCGCCCTTTCCGCCGCCTACTGAAAACGAAATCTTTGCCATATTCGATACCGGTCCAAAAAGGGGCCGATTGTAAGGCCCTCATATGTTCATTTCGGCAAAAGTGGCAAAAACTTAAAATGCCGTTCAAACTCAACACAGAGTTTTAATGCCGCAGGACGGATTTATACTGTTCTTTAAACTTTGGCTTTACGTTAAAATCCCGACGTTTTATAAGCCTGGGCGGGACACAGGCGGGCTGATGAGCTCGACCTCGCCCACCAAACATATGAGGATATACGTGTCCCCGTTTACTTGTTTGGCAATCCTGTTCAGCAATAAGGAGTTTCCGTGACATTATATAAAGGAAGAATCGATGCAGCCCCAAATGAACTGATGGATGCGATGAACAAATCGCTTCCCGTCGACATCCGCTTTTTCCCCTACGATATCAATACCAATCGGGTATGGGCCCGTGAGCTTCAGCGAATTGGCGTGTTTTCACAGACAGAGTTGGATAACATTCTCATTGCGCTCGATGAAATTCTCGCCCGATATAATGCTGGAGAATTCACCCCCTTGCCCAGTGACGAAGACATTCATACGCTCACTGAACGGCTCCTGACGGAGTCATTGGGCAACACGGGTGCCCGTATTCACACTGGTCGCTCCCGGAACGACCAGGTGGCCTGTGACCTGTATCAATACCTGATGGACAACCTGAAAATGCTCAAATCCCACCTCCATCAGCTAATCTCCGTTCTGTGTTCAGTGGCAACAGCCCATGCCAACACTCTACTGGCGGGGACAACTCATCTGCAACCGGCGCAACCCATCACCCTGGGACATTTTCTGATGTCGCTGGCGTTCGCCCTGCAACGGGATTTTCAACGGGCCGATGATGCGCAAAAACGCGTTGACAGATGTCCGCTGGGTGCAGGCGCCATAGCGGGATGTGGCTTTGCAGTGGACCGAAAAAAAATCGCAACGGAACTCGGATTCTCCAATCCCACAGACAACAGCATTGATTCCATCAGCGATCGGGATGTCGCCCAGGAAACGGCATTTGTGTGCGCGACAATCCTTACCCACCTGTCCAGGTACGCCGAACAGTTTATCATTTGGTCAAATCCGGCGTTTGGATACGTCAAATGGGATGCACAATGGTCCACGGGCTCATCGATGATGCCTCAAAAGCGCAATCCCGACGCCATGGAACTGGTGCGAGCCAAAGCCGCCCGTGGTCTGGGGAATGTCACGACCCTGCTCTGTCTCACTAAAGGTGTCCCCCTCTCCTATGCCAAAGATCTGCAGGAAGACAAGGAAGCCGTATTCGATGCCATCGACACCGCGCTGCTAACGATACAGGTGTTTTCGCAGGCACTTAACAGTGCCACATTCATACCGGCGCGAATGAAAGCAGTGCTTACCAGCGACATGCTGGCTACGGATTTGGCAGATGCGCTTGTCGAAAAAGGCGTTCCCTTCCGTAAAGCGCACGAACGCACGGCTCAGTTTGTCACATTTCTCGAAGACAATCACCGGGACCTGCTCAGTGCCACTCAAACCGAAATGGATACTTATTTTCCAGAATTCAAAGACACCCCGCTGCATCTCAGCTACGAAGGATCGCTTCAGCGTCGCCGCGCCATCGGCGGCACCGCCCCGGTGAGCGTCAATGCCCAGATTGAGAGTCTCTCCAGCTGGCTAACGAGCAACTCTGTCTGTTAAGCCTGCCCCTGAAAACGCCCCGGATTCGGGTGCCCCAACGAAGATGCAGGCACCGTGACCAACCATTTTGCATTACGAAATTGACGTCGCGCCGAAACAACTATATTCTTTCCAAATTGCAGTTTTTCACCCATGACGAAAATGGCATTAGCAACAGGCTGATGACCGGCCATTGCAGGCTATGAAAGGAGTATCACATGAACAAGTTGATTGCAGCGATTTGCCTGGGAACGTTGTTAGTTGGCTCTGCGAGTGCGCAGGCGAACCCAAACACCCACGATGGATTTTATCTCCAAATGGCAGCTGGACTGGGCGGATTTCGCAGCAGTGTTGACGATGGAGGTGTAGAGGCAACCTATGGCGGTCTGACCCTGCCTGCTCAGATTTTTGTTGGCGGCACCATCGCGCAGCATCTGGTCTTGAGCGGTGGATTCTTCCTCGACACCGCACCGGCACCCAAATTCAAAATCGATGGCAATGAGGTTCCCGGGTTTCCGGATTTTAAACAGTTCCTGTTGGGCATCGGGATGATGGCGGATTTTTATGTATGGTCCAATAAAGGGCTTCACTTTCCATTCTTTATGGGATGGGGAGGACTTGAAACATCGACAGATCAGGGCGCAGGAGGGAGCGACCCAACCGGTCTAATGATTTTTCTTGGCGCAGGGTATGACTTCTTCATTGCTGATGAATGGAGTTTTGGCGTCCTGTTTAGATTGGTTGTGGCGCCACTTAAGGTTGACGATGTAAAGTTTAAAACAATAGAGCCCGGTATCCTGGCCACAATCACCTTCAACTGAGTGTAACTTGTCGCCACCTGCTCACACAGTTTTGTCCACGCCAGGCTGATAAAATCATACTTTATTCATCCCTGCATATGGGGTGCCATCAGTTCGGAGGTGTGGTCGATAATGGCACTGATCGCTTCGCCGTATGTATTATCCAGAGTTTCAAATCCTGTTATTATCGCGTAACGGGATACCGCTGCCAGCCTGACGATTATCTTTACTGCGTAAATCAGGTAGGCGTAGGTATCCGGCTGTACACGATGGGTATCTATAACCTGCCCGAGCAGAAGAAATACAGCTCTCGCCAATGAGGACAGTCGATAATTTTCAACAGCCCGGGCATCGGTCTCAACTGTTAGTAAAATTTGCTGTACGTTCCCAAGCTCGGCTTTTATGTCCACCAGCTGTTCTATCATGCACAGACCGTCCGCAGCATGGGAGAGTGATTTCTCTATCTTTTCGTAAATCTGCAATCTTTGCTGAGAGTCATTTATTTCGCAGGCCATATTCCCCATGTCTTGACTCCTTTATCTGCGTCGTAAAACAAAGCACACAGAAAAGGTCGGATAAACCGGGGGAACATTGAGTAAAATTTACAGTAAAATATGTATGTCGCGATGAGATATCATCGATGCAGGGGGATCCGATTATTGGGATTGAAGCCTTCGGGCGACTTCGGCGTGAGGACCGTCGGGGAACTGCAGCAGATATTTCGCAGCGGACTGGCGTGCAGCGATAAGATTCCCGGTTTTCTGCTGTGCTTCCATCAATCGTCCCAATGCCTCACGAGCCAGCCGACCGGATGGTGCTTCATGAAGATATGTTTGCAGCCATTGCGATGCGGCGGCATAGTCTCGCTGTACGTCGAACGCAATACGTCCGATGGAAAAGGCAGCGGTTTGAGCATTGTTGCTCTTTGGCGCTCGCTGTCGAACTGCAATGTATGTCTCCCTAGACAGCTGCCATTCCTGTTTCAATCGCGCCGCATCCGCAAGTGCCATCAATTCCGATACCGGTTTTCCAGTAAGCACACTGGCAATCCCCTGCGCCCGTGCTTCCTGTACGACCTCATCAAACCGCCCTGCCCGATTCAGTTCACGCCAACTGGCAGAATCACTCTCGGTAGCGATATTCTGTGGTGCACCCTTCACACCGGTCCCATGAGGTGCATAGCGACCGGAGTCCTTTCTTTTTCGCGGCACTTCAGCTCCGGCATCGTTATCATTGCCACCATCAGAGGATGGTGTGTCCTCAACTGCGACACTTGGCGCAGCTTTACCCGACACCGCGTCCGGTACATCGTTCGACTCGGAAGCCAAAACATCCTGACGCATCTCAGCATCCATGCCCTGCCGTGATGCATTTGACTGGACGGTATATGTCCCGGCTGCCATATCGGCTCTGAACGACTCACGCCCCGAAACACGTCGCCCCTTTTCGACCATCGGTCCAACCAGCTCAACAGTGCCATCGATCATTTTCAAATCAAATATCCGGCCTGAAGGATCCCAGGACAGTAAAAAACGCGTACCAATTACACTGACAGTGTATGGACCACAATCCAGTATCCAGTGGGTATCATTATGGTGAACAACTTCTACTTCAGCCGTCCCTTTCTCAAGCAGAAAATGAACGTTGTGCCCTTCTTCCTTTAAAATTCTGGCAGCAGCGCCTTTTCGCAGCCGAACCCGCGAGTGATCCGAAAAGACCACTGAACGAGGTGCTTCGATAGCGCTCAACCACTCTCCTCGAACGGCCGCTGCATTATCAGTGTCCCGCAAAGAGCCGTCCTGCCCCAAAGGGAGCAACAAAAACAACGCGAGTCCACACGCAGCCGCTGCCGCAAATCCAAATGCCCAAATTGGCAAATAATTTCGCCGAGGCGCTGCCACAGTCACTTCCCGATCAAACAACCGCGCTCGCACCGCCTCAATGTCGTTCTGCTTCAGGTCGCGGGCAGCCAGCATTTCATCCTGGTACACCGCTATCTTTTTTCCAAGTCCAATCGTAGACATCAAATCTGTCTCCATGAAATATCGCTATCCATCATCTCCATAAGCAATGGATAACTTCTGGCCAGCACCGAAAACCGCTGCTTTGCCTTTGAAATTCGTCGTTTAATTGTCGCCAGCGACACGTTACACGCGTCTGCTACATCCTGAAGCGGCAATCCGTCAATAACTCTCAGTGAAAACGGAATTCGTTCCTTCACTGACATTTTTTCAAGTATATCGTAAACCTGTTGCAATGCCTGCCGCTTTTCGACATCCACATCATCCGATCCTGTATCGGGCAGCTCTTCCGGTGCAGAAAAAACCAGCCATCTCTTTCGACTGGTCTTCCTGATGTGCGCAATTGCAGTGTAGACAGCGACACTGGTCAACCAGGATTTTAACCGTGCATCGTCCCGAATCCCGGAAGTACTGCCAAACGCTTCAATGAACACGTTGTGCAAATGGTCCTGCAAATCAACGTTCGTTCCCAGCGTTCGAACCAGCACCCCCCGAACATGAGGCGCATATCTGTCATAGAGCGCTTCCCGGGCGCCAGGCTGCTCCGCTTTCAGCGCACGTGCCAGTGCACTGTCATCCCCAATAAAGGGAACTCTGACAGTCTCCATCTTCGCTTCCGGCCTTGCTGGCATCTAAAGTCGCCTCCGCTGCAATTCCCGCTCCACTGCACCAAACGGTCACATCTTTATAGTGATTATCACATGGTTTATTCGGCTCATCCAAATAGCATAAATTAAAAAAATAATGAACTATTACATAATTGAGCCATGTTTAACCATAGCCCGATTCCATGCGCTGCCAAATGGAGTCGACAATTTCGTTGAAACAGTCAATTCGTAAACAATAAAGATACGCCGCAACGCTAAATTCGTTTTGTAATCAACTAACTAAGAACAGTGGAAAGGTGTAATGGAAGGAAAAATCAGTCGATTGTCAGTTCCTGTAAACAGAAATTATAATCGATATCGCCGGCTTCGTCACCTGGCACGATCAGCAGAATTTGCTCAATGGGGGTTTCACCATCGTAAGCGTCTCCAGTGCTGCCCCAGCATTCAGTGGCCAACTCGTCCCAATCCAGGCTGTTGCTCCCGTCCGAAATTTCCGCACAGTAATCATCACCACCAGCAGAAACCTGAACCCTCAACGTGAAAGCACCGCTTTTATCCACTTTAACACTCAGCCCGCTCGTCCCAGTCGGGTCCCATTCATCATTCGAAGTGGAACCTTCAGCCTGCGAAGCATTCACACCCAAAATACCAACGGAACTGTAATCGTCAGCAGTATTGCCTTCAACGCAAAGTTCCTCGTCTCCAGCTGCCACATCTTCAAAGTCTTCCGGGGTAATGGAAGCGCCACTCACCTCACCCTCCGAGGTCCAGGCATAGCCATGTACCGGTCCGGCGCAAACGTAACCACCTGCGCCGATGGCGAATGACTCTCCGTCACAGGAAGAGTCACCATCGCTGTCACTGTCGGTGTCCGTATCGGTATCCGAGTCTGTATCTGTGTCTGAATCGGTATCCGAATCCGTATCACTGTCGGTATCCGAATCCGTATCACTGTCGGTATCCGAATCCGTATCACTGTCGGTATCCGAATCCGTGTCTGAATCCGTATCACTGTCGGTATCCGAATCCGTGTCCGAATCCGTATCAGTGTCGGTATCTGAATCCGTGTCCGAATCCGTATCAGTGTCGGTATCTGAATCCGTATCGCTATCAGAATCACTGTCGGAATCGCTGTCGCTATCCGTATCGCTATCAGAATCAGAACTTCCCTGTTTGTCCCATGGCGCATTTACCGGGTCGCCGGTCTCTCCACATGCAGCGAATCCAAATAATCCAAGTAAAAGCATTAAAGTAACTAGTTTGTTCATCTTAATCTCCTTACAAAAAATCGAAAGCGGGCCAGATGCCGCGCGTCGTTTTCGCTGTGCCGGCAACATATTCGATGCAATGAGGACGTGCACAAGCTGCTTTTTTGTCAAAACTTCCAGAGCCAAACGGCTGACCAATTGCCAGTTCGGAAAGCACGCCTCAGGCACCGTTGATCAATTCTGATTTTATCAAAATTGCCATCGCATTTAAAGTGATAAATAGTTATTGATTTTTTACGAAATAAAAATCAAATTGTTAAATAATTTCCAAAAGTTCTCCAACGACCCCACATCCAGATCTCAGCAATTTCAATTTGTTTATAATATTTCACGACCAGCTGAAATTTGCTTTTGCCCGGGGAAACCTTATCAAGCGAGTGCTTGCTTTTGTCTTCCGTTTTCAGTAAATATTCAAAAAATACTGTTTTCAATTTTGTAAAGTATGGAGGAGATATGATGAAAAAATCGAAATTTGTCCTAAGTTTGCTCCTTGGTTTCATTTGTCTGACCGGCTGCGGCGGTGCGGATGTCAGCAGTGAGTCGAGTTTAAAAGAACGTTCACTGGCTGGGACCCCGGATAACTATGACCCAATGGCTGCAATCCTTGGTGATAATCCCGATTTGGATTTGGCCGCCGTTGAAGCGGAGGAAAACCCACAGCAGCAGGATCAAATGGTTGATTCCGGCCCGGTAGAATCGGACAAGGATTACATTGGTGGTACCATGGCGGTATTCCTGCCAACGGTCACAGCAAACGGCGAAGAAATCCGGGCGACATACAAAGTCATGACTGCGGATGCCAATGCCACTGTTGTTATGGATAATGTAAAATCCGGTGTCGAAACAGAAATCGCTCCGGGTACATACGATATTACATTTACGACCAACAAAATTGCTGGAAATCCGGAGTTGGCACTGAGAGGTATCGAGTTGTCACAGGGCCGTCGACTGACTCGCAACGTTAAATTCCCTGTTGGAGAGATTACCCTGGATACGCCTGGCAATGGTTGTAAGCGCGGCGCGATTAAAATTCGTCAGAAGGGGGCCACCGATTGGATGCCCGGCAAGTTCTCAACCTGTACGCCCATCAAACTCATGGCGGGTGAATACGAAGCCAAACAGGGCTCAATCGAAATTTCCGGTATCCAGGTTTACGACGGTGGTACCCGCACTGTTAGCATTCGCAAACAATAAAGTCTGAGTCAACGTCTCGCCTTGTGGCCATGATCCTGGCCCTGTGTCATCTCATAAATAAATTTCTTTAAGACTGTCAGATACCAATCATGGAAAGAAAATGGAGAAAATGGCTAGAGATTAAAATTGAATCTGGGCTTTGTACGCACCACCACCGGTATCGGAGCAGCTAAGCAGTGTCTTCCTGTTTTTTTCGCACCATTTTTTTATATCGTTGGGAAACGCCGAGCAATCCGCCAGAACTTCCAATGTGGTACCGGGTGCTATCTTGCGGGCCTGAATAGCAACTTTCAACACGGGCTGTGGACATTTCATTCCATTACAATCTAGTACTTCAGTAGCCATCGCTTGGGTTACCTCCTGGTAATAACCTGCCGAACTCCCCCATCGGGCTCGACGATTTCAATTTTCAGTGCGTTCTGTCCCAATGCGTGAGTGGCGCAGGACAGACATGGGTCATATGAGCGAAAGGTCATTTCAACCATATTTAAAAGTCCGTCATCAACGTTTCCGTCTTTGATAAGCTTCTTCGCTGCTTTTTCGATACCCATACATATAATAGCCGCGTTCGAGACAGTGGCAACGATTAAATTGCAGGCCGTCATGATTCCTCTTTCATCAGTCCTGTAATGATGAATCAAGGTTCCCCTTGGGGCTTCCACAATACCGACGCCTTCTCCAGGCACAGAAAAGTCCATATTTCTGATGTCGGTGGAAGTCAGTTCCGGCAAACGGGACAATTCACCCATTCGCTCGGCACAATAAAGCAGCTCGATTAACCGCGCCCAGTGGTTTGCAAGAGTGTGGTTGGATACCGGTCCGCCAAGCGTGCTGTACATTTTTTCATATTCAGCCTGAGCCAAAGGTGTCGCCATCCCATCGGATACATTCAGACGGGCCAACGGTGCGACGCGATATACACCACTGGCTGGACCATCCACGAATCCCTGCCAGCCCCTGCTTCGCAGGTACGGAAACTTGATATACGTCCAGTCCTCCACGTGTTCGCCGATTATCCTGTGGTAGTCATTGGGCGCATACTGCACGACCGGATTTCCAGAGGGATCCACAACTCGGATGTCACCGTCGTACAGATTCACTTTGCCGTCTTTGTCAACCATGCCCATATGATGGGTTTCATGATAGTAAATATCACCTGTAATCAGCGACCGATAGGCCGGATTATTCAGTACTGCGTCATGAAACAGTTTTAACGTGAATAGCGCGAATTCAACCGCCTCTTTGGAAGTCTGCTGAAACTCTTTACGCATCTCTTCTGTAACGCGTTTCGATACGCCACCAGGCAGTCCAAACACCGGATGAATCGCTTTGCCTGCGCACAGTTCGATTATGCGTCTGATTTTTTTGCGCATCTCGATGACATATGCACCGTTCTCTGCACCCACTTTCGCAATGACCCCCAGTATGTTGCGCAATGCGGCAGGCGCATCAGGCCCCACTATAAAATCCGCACCGGCGAGAATATAAAAATGCAATGCATGGTCCTCGCAAATGAATGCTGAATTAACGAGCTCACGAATCGCTTTTGCGGCAGGAGTAGGGGTAACGCCATACAAAGAATCAAGTGCTTTAGTTGAGGCCATATGATGCGTTGTTGGACAGACCCCGCAAATCCGGGATGTAATCTGCGGCATTTCGACGGCGGGACGACCGAGAGTAAACGCCTCAAAACCGCGAAGTTCGGGCACCTGAAACAGCGCTTTTTCCACATTTCCGGCATCGTTTAAAAAGATGCTGATTTTACCATGTCCCTCCAGTCGAGTGATAGGATCGATGACTATCGTTCTCACTTCCCCACCTCCTTTGTATTGGCCCGAAACAGCAATGACGCCGGCACTCCGTATCGATAAAAGGTTCCTGCAGCATCCGGCACCGACGCCACCGCTGCATCTAATTCCGCCACCGTCTGCCCATCCAAATATGCCGCCACTGCCGACACCATTGCCGCCCCCTGATCCACAATGTTATCCAATGGCCCAAAGCATCCCGTACAGGGCATATTCCCATTCAGACATTTTTCACCACAGCCACTGCGCGTCGCCGGTCCGCAGCATACAATCCCCTGCGCCAGAAAGCATATTTCAGGATCTGCCTCGATTTCATGCGGCTGATAAAACCGCTTATGCAGAACAGCTTTCTCCGGTTTCTTTCGTGTGCACGTATCGCACAACGCTTTCTTGCTGCCAAGAACACTCCCCTTTACCGGCAGGTCATTTTTCAAAATTGCGGTCATGGCAGAAGCAATGTTATCAGGCATTGGTGGGCATCCCGGAAGATAGTAATCAACATCAATCAGCTGATCGAGCGTGTGCACCTGCTCCCAAAACCCAGGCAGCGTTGCCTTCACGCCGTCAACAACCGTTGTAACTTTGGGCACAGTACCTTCCGGATTCACAACAGTTGGAGAGTTGAGATAGGAAGTTTGAAAGATTTTTTGCTTTGTTGTCAGATTTGCGAGGCCGGGAATCCCCCCCGTATGTGCGCAGCTTCCGAAAGCAACAACCATTACGGCCTTCCGTCTCAGCAACCTTGCAATGTGTGCCTGCTCGTCTGTTCTTATGGCACCATTAATAAATGCAACTGTCAAATCTCCTTCTGCCAATGCCTCCACATCCCTGTATTTGAAATCCATTGCAACCGGCCAGAGAACAATGTCCACACTGGCTGCAACATGCAGAAGGGTTGCGTTCAGATCGACCACCGCCTCTTCGCACCCGCCACACGATGCGCACCAGTAAAATGCCACTTTGGGCTTACTGTCACTCATGCCATGTCCTCCTCAACAAGCTGCTTCGCCAGATGCAGCGGACCAAGTGATGCAACCGTCGCATACATCTCGTTGACAATCTTACCAAACCGCTCTCCTTCGCCGGCAGATACCCAATTAAGCTGAAACCGTTCTTTCTCGATTCCGAACTGACGAAGCATCGGTGCCAACAGCAGCATGCGCTTCTGTGCACTGTAATTGCCTGTCTTGTAGTGGCAATCGCCCGGGTGACACCCCAGAACCAGAACGCCATCGGCGCCCTGTCTAAAACCGTTGAGTATCATCTGAGGATCGACACGTCCGGAGCACATGACTTTGATCAAACGAACCCCAGCCGGATAGAACACTTTCAACCCTCCGGCCTGGTCAGCGCCCCCATATGAGCACCAGTTACACACAAACGTCAGCAATTTTACATCACCCATTCAGCACCTCTTTCACTTCGGCATCCAGCTGTGCTGCCGTGAAATGTCTGGCAGACGCAGCGCCACTTGGGCACGTGGCGACGCAGGTACCGCAGCCCTGACACAACACCTCATTCACTGCCGCAATTTTTCGATTGGGATCAATTTTCACCGCAGCATACGGGCATACCTGGACGCACAGCCCACACGCGCTGCACACCTCCGATTCGGCATGGGCGACAATTGATTTGAGCGACAGTTTCTTTCCGGGAACCAATTTGGAAAGCACGCCACCTACCGCCGCTTTGGCTCCCCGAATGCTATCCGCGATTCCGTTTCCGCCACCAATACTGCCAGCGAAAAATACGCCTTCCAAACTGGTTTGCGCGGGCCGAAGCATAAAATGATCCGGCGCCACAAATCCGCCATTGGTGCGAATCAAATCCAGTTTCTGCAGAATTGCGACTGTACCTGCAGAAGGACGGGTACCAGTTACCAGCACCACCATATCCGCGTCAAGGTGCATCGCTGTATCCGACGATACCCACTTCAAAATCAGGTTCTCATCATTTTGCCTCACACTCACAGTACTCATGTCGTCGACGCGCTGTAGGGTATCGCGAGTCGACCGCATCCCGTTCGCTGCAACCACCCTTCGCACCAACGCGCTGCCCATTTCGCCATTGCAGTTCACATCCTGCATCAAATGCACGACCTGGGTCGCTTCGTTACTGGCAAGCGCCGTTGCAGAAAGGCCAAACGCCGCATCACAGCAATGTCGCGAGCAGTAACCAAGCGATGCTCGACCAACGCAGTGAAGGAACGCAATTTTTGCAGGTACCGTACCATCCTTTTTTAAAATCCGACCGCTGGTGGGACCGTGATTACTGGTCAATCGGGCGAACTGTTCGTAAGAATAAACGTCCGGGATTGTACCCAATCCATATTGAGGCATACTTTCCGCATCAAACTGGTCCGCGCCGGTAGCCAGTATCATCGCGCCACATCGAATCGTCGACGTTGATTGTTTCTGACTAAAATCCATCGCTTCGACTGGACAGGCTTCCACACAGGCATTGCATTCTCCACCGGTTGTTTTCAGACACGCATTTAAATCCACAACCGCACAGTTGGGGGAACATCCAGGAAACAGCACATCGATTGCCTTTCGCGTTGACAGGCCATAATCGTAGGTGCTCGTCACTTCAACCGGGCATACCTGAATACACTCATCACAGCCGAGGCAGACATCCTCATCCACCATCCTGGGGCGTTGTCTGAGCTTTAATTCGAAGTTCCCCAAATATCCGGCCACTTCGTCGACATCGCAGTTCGTCAGCACGACGATATTCTCAGCTTCCTCAATTTCCGAGATTCGCGGAGATACCATGCAGGGCGCACATTCCATTGTCGGGGCAACCTCTTCAAGTTTGACAATCATTCCCCCGAGCGATGGCGTACTTTCGACTATTGTCACCTTGCGGCCATCTCCGGCCGCACCAAGAGCTGCTTCAATACCGGCAATTCCGCCACCAACCACCACCACGTCAGTATTGCAGTCAATCTCTTTCTCCCGCAACTTTTCATGCAGCTGAACGCGACGAATCGCCGCCAGCGTCAGTGCTTTTGATTTGGCGTATGCATCATCACTGTCCGCTGTCACCCAGGTGCACTGCTCTCTGATATTTGCCATTTGCAGCATAAATCTGTTTCGTTCGGCCCTGACCATGCATTTTTGAAACGTCGACTCATGGTCCCTTGGCGAACAGGCGGCGACAACCACCCTCGATACATCGTTCTCCTTCAACTTCTGTTCAAAGAACTCCTGGCCATGTCCTGCGCACAGCAATTCGTGACTCGCCACAAATGCCACGCCATCTTCTTTCTGAAGATCCGCCGTCAGCTTTTCAATATCAACTTTAGAGGCAATATTATCGCTGCACCGGCAAAGAAACACCCCTACTTTCGTCGTCATTTGACCTCCCATCGAATGGCAGTCGCCAGAAAAAACGCTGTGTTATTTTAAACCAGATTATTTTAACGGTCAGTATAATGAAAACTTTACGGCTGGATGCCATTCAGGACGTCACAGTTCAGAGACTGGGAAATTCAATGCTGCGCTGCCAATGCACGTCTGACTCCCCCAGGGAATGATTGGCAAAACGGGAAGCGGCAAAAAGAAGGTCAGATGTACGATTTATGAATCCAAGTACCCGTGTATCGCCCGGTTCCGATTCGAATAGTCTGCAAACAGCTCGTTCGGCCCGTCGAATCACCGTGCGGGCAACATGAAGTCTGGCGGCCAGTGACGTGCCAGTGCAAAGTATAAATCCGCCCAATGGTCCCGTGCTGGACTGAAAATGGTCAATTGTTTTCTCCAGGTTATCAATATCCCCGTCGGTAATCTGAAGCTCCCCTGGGACAACCAGATCACCCCGGGCAAGCAACGAAGAGCAATTGAACAGTTTGTGTGACAACCACGTTAAAACCTTTTTTAGTGTATCGAGCGGCGCCATTAACGAAGATTCTGTCAGCCCCCCACCTGCCTCATCCAGATACTCCTGCAGCAAAGCCAACACCACACCAAGATTGGCGTTGGCCTCATCCACTGTGCCATAGGCGTCGATACGAAGTGAATATTTGGGAACACGGGTGCCATCAGCCAGCCCCGTGGTGCCATCATCTCCTGTACGCGTGTATATCGAAGAAGTCATGATGGCACATTAATGATTGTCATGCTGAAAATCAAGACGCGAAAAAGATATTGCGCATCACCACAGCAGCCGCTGAATCAATGGCACAATTGTTTGATACGATGGCGGTGACACCACAGAATGACATTCAAAGGGAATTTCAGAATTTGCCTTGTCTTCCGCATCATCACCCGTCAGCACAATCAATTTGGGCGCGGATTCCTGCAATGCCTCCAAAGCCCCGCAGACTTCGTTGGTAAGCTTCTGGCGGCTGCAGACTATCAGGTCAATCGGTCGCGAATTCGCCCGTTGAGACTCCTGAAGGCGCTGAAGTATGCCATCTTCCGTCCCAGATATCATCGCTTCGGCCCCAAGCGTTTCCAACATGGCGCTCAGATTAAACACGACTCGCATATCGTCATCGGAAATCAGGATTTTTTCTCCATTGAAGCGAATCCGACCTGTACCAACCGTTGTATTCCGGTCCTCGCTGATACTGAAAGGATGTCGGGATGTTTGCCTCACCTCTATCTCGTCACTCTCCGGTCTGGTTGGTAGCAAGACCGTAAAAGAACTGCCTTTTCCGGGTGTACTTTCGAGAAGTATGTCCCCACCCAGCGCGGATGCAAATCTGGATGCGATTGCCAGTCCGATACCGCTCCCCTGAAAGTGCCTGTTGTCCGCGCCATCCGCCTGCATAAAAATTGAAAAAATTCTCTCCTGAAGAGATGGTTCAATCCCTATACCGGTATCTGTAACGCGCACCAGTAATGTATTATCCCGATCAAAATGTCGCGACCGGGAATCAATATTTTCAGCCGGACGACCGACCAGAATTGAAATATTTCCTTCTGATGTAAATTTGACTGCATTGGTAATAATGTTTCTCAAAATGCGGGACGCCTTTAGTTCATCCGAATAAAACTGCGCCGGCGCGTCCTGAGCGACCTCAATACTGTATGTCAAGCCCTTCTGCCACGCCATTGGAGATGCAATTCTTTCAATTCGCGTGACAAACCCCTCAATGGAAATCATTTTCATCTCAAGCAGGATTTTTGAAGACTCCGTTTCAGCGACATCCAGCACTTCATTAATCAACCCCTGCAGTTCATGCCCTGAGGACGAAATCTGCTCCAGCATTTCGACTTGTTTATTTTTCAGATTGCGCTCGCGATTTTCCGCAAGTACCCGGGAAAGAACCATAATACTATTCAGCGGAGTACGAAGTTCATGAGACATATTAGCTAAAAATTCACCCTTGGCGCGATTCGCTGCATTTGCTTCTTCGGCAAGCAACTTTGCACGTGCAGTGCTTTTTGCCAATTGCCTTGTACGCCTCACAACCTCCTCTTCCAAATATGCATGATACTTTTCATTCTCACGCTGCAGCCGCGCTTTTTCGAGGGCCTGTGTCGCCACATGTCGCAAAACAGCCATATCTTCGATGGGCTTGGTCACATAGTTCCATGCACCCCTGCGAAGCGCCTCTACCACATCCTGTATTTTTCCGGCGCCGGAGATGACCACAATAGGTGTACCGGGAGACTTTGCTGTAACATGTCCCAATACTTCCAAACCATCCATACCCGGCATTCTCAAATCACAGAAAATCAAATCGGGCTTTAACGCAGCAATGGCAGCAAGCCCATCTTCTCCGCTAACCGCTTCGACCACATCATACCCAAGGTCTTCCATGTACATGCAAATACTGCTTCGCACGTAATTGTCGTCATCAATAACGAGCAGTTTGGCCGGTAATTCCGTCGCCGTCTTTTCAGTCACTGATACCTCTTTTACAATAAATGCTGTTCCATAGTCATGTATCGGCTAACTGCCACGAAATTTAATGCGTCAAACTTTGAACAGAATATTTGCCTCTTGCTATTAATTTATCGCGTAAGTCGCCGTTTTCCAGCGTTGCATCAAAACCGATTGCATAACCTCGATTTGAGATGGAGAAAAAAATGTCGAACAACAGTCATAATGATGGCATGGACAAAATCGCGATTTCAGAAGTTTCAGCTCTGCTCAGGGCAATCACAGCGGGAACGCCAATTGATGCCGCGCCCGTCGACAATTCGGCATTTCCGGAAGCCCTGCTAAATGATTTCAAGGCATTGGCAGCGGCGTTCAAACGAAAATCAGAGTATGAAACGCTACTGCTGCAAAACAGTAATAAGAGCAATAATATTCGGACTTTGTTTAGCGACGAAGCAAGTGCGTCTACCGAGTTGACTGCAATGGGAACAGAGATACTGAACAGCATTTTCGCTATTGGCAAGGCATCAGAACTGTTACAAAATAAAATGTCTGAGGTCTCGAATGTCACAACCACATCCGAAGAAAAAATCGCATCAGTCGCTGTCTCCACCGAAGAAATGACTGCCACTGTCTCAGAAATTGCCCAAAGTGCGGAGCAGGCGCGAGGCGTCGCAGACAATGCAGTGCGCAGTGTTGAAAACGCTTCAAAAATGGTTGATTCGCTCGGCGCAGCGGCCAAACAAATCAGCAATGTAACTGAGACAATCGTGGAAATTGCGGAGCAGACTAAACTGCTGGCACTAAACGCAACCATCGAAGCCGCCCGGGCAGGAGAAGCGGGCAAAGGGTTCGCCGTGGTGGCCAACGAAGTAAAGGAGCTGGCTCAGCAAACCAACAGCGCCACTTCTGACATTAGAGAAAAAATTGGCGCTATTCAGGAAGCAACTCAGCGAACCATCGAAGAAATCCGAGGCATCACCCGAGTTATCACCGAAGTGAATGACTATGTTGCCGCTATCGCAACAGCTACAGAAGAACAAAGTGTCACCACCCGAGAAATCACTGAAACAGTGGCGGTGACGTCCCAGGATATTTCGAGAGTAAACAGTACAATCGCCGAAGCGACTGAGTATTCCAGACAAGTGTCCTCGACGCTGACCAACTCACAGGGCGTCGCCGAACAAACCATGAAAGCCATTCAAAAAATGAATGCTGTATTCACCCAAATCGAAACCGCCACAACATCAGTCCTGGACACCTTCAATCAGATTCAAAACTAAGCTCATTAAAAATCCCGACTGTATCATTTTCTCATCCATCGTCCCTGCTTCGATCTTTTTATCTTTCGGTACCCTGCCTTCAGCCTTAAACCGCCGGAAAAAGCAAGACGCCCCAACCCACGCGTCAGGCAGCAGAGAGACAGGAAGAACAACAAAACTTTGTTATCAATTATAACTATTGAGTCGTCCCGCAAACTAATATTCAGCGACGTTGACTTCCGCGTTTAAATGGCATTAAAAGAGCGAATTGATTAACAGTAAACACCGCGCATTTTTCATAATTATCGTTAGGTTTAGATAATACGTCATTATGGAGTTTGTAAATGTATCGAATTTCTCTTATTGTTTTGGGCTCTCTTTTTCTGTCTTTTGCAGCGGGCTGCAACATTACAGCAGACAACATCATTCCGTCTGATAACCACAGGTTTTACAGTGACTCGGATTTGGTCAACGTTCACAAAGACGATGATTCCAGCGATGATTCCAATACTGATTCAGGTTTGGCTGACACGACATCCGACGAAAGTCCCCAAACCGATGACAGCGACGACGCAGTGATGCCCAGCGACAGCGACTCTGACTCTGTTGAAGACACCGAAGCGCTCCCACCCCCTGACTCAGAAACTGTCACTTCGGATACGGACACCGATACTGACTCAGATACCGACTCAGATACTGATTCAGATGCTGACACGGATACAGATACAGACTCAGATACAGACTCGGATACGGATACAGACTCGGATACGGATACAGACTCGGATACGGATACAGACTCGGACACGGATACAGACTCGGATACGGATACAGACTCGGATACGGATACGGACACCGTCACGGACTCTGATACGGACTCTGATACCGATACGGAGACCAGCGACACGACCCCAATTGATACAACTACTGTGGACTCAGAGACAGAGATTGACACAACGCCGGTTGTTCTGATTCTGGATGATCTCGATAGTCTGTGTTATTATGATGGCCAGCTGGAACAGGCCAACAGCGGATATGAGGGCCTCGGATATTTAAATCTGGTCAACGAACTCGCAAAAAAAATTGAGTGGTCAGTGGATGCTTTGGTTGCAGGCGATGTCACGGTCGAATGGAAATACGCGGTGGGGAATGCCAACGAGGTTCGGCCTTCTGCGCTTTATGTGAACAACATCAAGGTTGCCGATCTGCCCATGTCGAGTACCGGTGACTGGAAAACATGGGCTGTGATGCAGCAACAGGTAACACTCGATGTTGGCACAAATCAAATCAGACTGGTGGGGACCAGCGACCTCGGTATTGCCAATATCGATACAGTAACGCTAACGGGTGTTGGCATCTCAGGAGGCTTTTGCGACTGAGTGCAGCGTAACGCGTATCCTGCCTGCCTACCAGATTCCGACTGCTGTATCCTGACTGAAATCGTGACCGCATATGTTTGAATGATGACGCGTTCCTCTGAAACTGCAATCGTTTCGCTATTCTGTTTTGAAGGGATTTTTTCTCAGCCTGTATGGATTGGAAGACAGATTTCCAACGTCCTTGCCTCCGGATTTGGATACTGGTGAGGGTTGTTCGATTCGGCGTTTCCTTTTTTGTTTGGCGCGGTCACTCCTGTTTTTCGGCACTATCATCTCCACAACCTGGTCATGGGTTGTCGGAA
>JAFGWT010000414.1 GCA_016937015.1 Deltaproteobacteria bacterium
GAGGCCAAACCAGTTCTGTATCTGTTTGTATGCCCTTCGAATTTCTTCCTCTGATGCGCCGGGATAGATTTCGAGGAGTTCATAATAGTTCTGCTCGGCCGTTGGCGCCGGAACAGCCATTCGCTGTGCCTGGTCACCGTGCGTCAGAGTCATTACCTTTCGGACAATCTGTTCCAAATCCTTGCAGACCTGGCTGCGGGCAAAATCAGTCAGCAGCACCCGCCCGCGCCGCTGCGCGAGCCATGCGTTGTCGTCCCAGCCAATCGACCCCAGCTCCATGGCGTTAATCCCAAGCCATCTCGCGGCGGCGGAAACCATGGCTTTGCCCAAATCGGCGTCTTCTCGCAGTTTTATCTGGTTGATGATGAGCTGGGGCCGGAAGACGGCGCATAGGTCGTATGCCGCGCCATAGGCCGCATCATCCAGATGACGAAGCACTTCGGTGAATTCCCGGGGCGTTTTGGGGATGTGCGAATGCTGGAGCATCTCCTCAATGTGGAAATTGGCATCGCCGGCTGCGATTTTGTCGCTCGAACGCAATCGATGAAACCAGGCTGCGGTAATAAATCGGTAACTGTTTTCGACCGATGGCGGTAAAGGGAGGGTCACCAGTGCGGAATAATCCGCCCGACAAAAGAGCTCAAGGCAAAACGGGTCGAGATTGCAGGGTAAATCCAGAATGACAAAGTCGGCATCCACCTGTTCGAGCTGGTGAATGAAGCAGGCGGTCTGCGCGGGGGATGGGTGCGGGGTGCGGATGCCCGGGGGACCGGCCAGGAGGTAGAGTCCGGTAATGGCCGTTGCGGTTGCCGCTTTTTCAACGGGGAGGTCCTGGTGAAGCACCTGACTGATGTCATGGTCGGGGTGCAGGTCCCCCAGCCAGCTGTGCATGTCGCCATTGTCCAGATTGGCGTCCACCAGCAGCACCCGTTTGCCAATTTGCGCCAGGAAAATGCCGAGGTTGGTGGCGATCATGCTGGTCCCCGCCCCCCCCCGGCTGCCGCGCAGCGCCAGAATTCGGTTGGACCGGTTGTTTGAAGGTGTGTTTACTGTATTTGTCATTGTTTTTGTTTTGTACTATCCATACACAGTGAAAGACTGAATTAAAACGCAAAACGAGAACCGAATGGATTTTTCCCACGACAGCATCCCATCCGAAGCACCCCCGGCACCGCCAGTAACACTGGTGCAGGAAATTGAGCGGATGAAAGGCACGTTTGATGATTATCGACGCCGTGCCAGGGTTCACATTTGGTCGAGCGCTCTGCTTTGGCTGGGGATTGCGCTGCCGGTGCTCTCGTCTTCGCTGCTGTTCGCATTGGGATGGTGGGGCGGCAATGATGTTCGCGTGGTTGGCATTCTGACCTGGCTGGCGGTGGTTGTTGCGATTTTTATGACGACCTTCATTCTGCCTTTAAAGCAGCTTCGGCACCCCACAGACATTGCGCGAAAAATCGGTGACGCGCTGCCGCCCCATCGTTCCGCAATTGTCAGCGCCAATCAGTTTATCAGCGCCGGTGGAACCGCTCACTTTTCGGGGTTTATGCTGCAACAGCATCTGGCGCATACCTATAAAATTCTGTCCAGCGTCTCACCCGGGCAGGTGATTCCGCTGCGACGGTTGCTGGCGCCCCTTGTTCTGTTTGTCCTCGCGGTGTTGTCCACCATGTTTTTTTCAATTACCCACAGGTCGGTGATTGAAGCGGGGATTAACAGTCTGATGTCGGACCAGGAATTGCCGGAGTCAGCCGTCATTCATGAACGCCTCAATCCGGTGGCGCGGGATTTGACGCTCCGGCTCAAGTATCCGGAGTACCTGGGCAAAAAGGACAGGGTGCTCAACGCGTTCTCCGGCGGGTTGGAGGCGCCTTTGGGCACCACGGTGATTCTCGAAGCGGTGCCGCTGGAGCCGGATGCCTCGGCGGGGGCGATTGATTTGTCGGATGGTACCCATCAGCCACTGGGGTTTCTGTCAGATGGGCGGGTTGCCGGTAAGTTTGTTGTGGATAACATCGAGTGGTTCTCGTTATCTTTGGGCGATGAGCGCCAGCTCATTCGCGGGCCGAGGCGCAGCGTGCACGTTGAAACCGACCGTCGACCCACAATTCGGCTGCTCAGGCCGGGCAAAGCCCTGGAAGTTGATGCCGACGGCGATGTGCTGGTGGAATTTGAGGCGCATGATGACCA
Organism: Deltaproteobacteria bacterium; assembly: GCA_016937015.1. Lineage (GTDB taxonomy): Bacteria > Myxococcota_A > Polyangia > JAAYKL01 > JAAYKL01 > JAFGXQ01. The sequence goes on from JAFGWT010000414.1 coordinate 2,188, forward strand.
TGGCATTGGGCGGGTGGACCTCATCGTTCGCAGCGCCAGGGACGTCAACGTGCAAAAGACCATCGCCCATGCGGCCCCCAATGTGACCCATCTGCGAAGCGACTACCGATGGAATGTGACAAGCGTGAAGCTGGAGGATGTGCACGAAGTGGAATTGCTGGTTCGGGTGTACGATGACGATACCATCGCCGGTCCCAAATTCAGTAATTCGTCGGCAGTTCCTGTAACGATTATGACGCCAAAGTCGAGGCAGCAGGAACTCATCGTGCGGCAGGGACAGATACTCGATGCCATGGTGGATCTGTTGGCGGGACGCATCTCAACGCCCATTCCAGCGGGAAAAGACAAAATGAATGAAGTTCGCGAGCGGTTTTTAAAACTCAGAGGCGAAACCGAAGATGTCACGGTATCGATTGCGCGGTTGCTCAGGCGGTTTGAAGAGGAACAGCGGGTGGCGCCCATGCTCAAAGATACCTGGCGCCAGATTAGGGAGGATTTGACCAATCAGATGCTTTTTGAAGCCCGCTTGAACGCTGTTCCGATGGCGCCCCATAAAAAGCGTTTGGGAGTGGATTCGGTTACCATTCGTCTGCTGGAAAAATCGATTGCCCAGGTTGATGACCTCATCCTGGATTTGCAGTTTTATACCATGAACGAAAGTGGCAAGCTGCTGGACCAGCAGCGGCGGGAACTGTCTGAGCTGCTGGACCTTTACAACCGGCAGCGGTCGGAGCGCTCGCGTCGCAATATTCTTGAGGCGATGCGGAGAATGCAGCGAACCGCGCAGTATCTGGCCGAAAAAATCGGGAAGGTGCGCGGCCAGGTCAGTTCCGTTGCTGTGTCCCGGTCAATGGAGGAAACGGTCAATTTAAATGGCTATTTCAACCAGATTGAGGAAGCCCTCGCCAGTGGTGATATTAAAAAGGCACTTTTCGCGGTGCAGAAGCTGGAGCACACCGTGGCCCAGCTGATGGCCAGTCTTGAAGGCGGTCATCTGGCGTTTAAAAATGAGCGGTTTGGGAAGCATAATCAGTTTGTGGATTCGCTGCTCGACAAATTGGCGCGCACCGAAGCATCCCAGCTGCAGCTGCGTCGCAAAACCATCGGCGTGCAGCGGCAATATAAGGAAAAAGTGCTCAATATGATGCGGGATGAAATTGATGGCATCGTGAAAGACCAGGTCCGGCGCGTCAAGCGGATGCAGGCGGCCATTGAACGGATTCGGGATCCCAGTCTGACTGTGTCTTCGCGAACGGCGGATGCATTGCGAAATCTGGCCCGGCGCATGAACGATGTGCTGAAGCAGGGTGACCTGGACAGGACACTCGAAATTGGCGATGAGCTGAAAACCCGGGTTCAGATGGCCAAGAGTGCCGCCATCTCCGATAAAACCTTTGGTCAGCTGGATGAAATTGAAAAAATGACCACGGACGCCATGAATCGCATCCAGGAATCGTTCCCGAATCCCAACAGAATCTTCAATGACCGGGACAAGCGGATCATTCGCACTTTTTCATTCAACCAGCGTCGCCTGACTGTGGAAACCCGTAATATTGGGACATGGGTGAAGGAACAGAAAAATGATTTGCAGTTTATCAGTTCTCAAACCCTGCAGACCCTCAAGGTGGTGTCGGAGTATATGAAGGATGGGACCAGCGCGCTGGAAAAACGGGACCTGACCGAAGCGGCCAAACGTCAGACCCAGGCGCTGGACGCCCTGACCACGCTGCGTCAGAATCTGAAGAAATCCGGCAATACGGTCCTCATCGAGACCGGGGTGACCAGTGAGAGTCGGGAAGTGTTTATTCCGGGACCGAGCGAGTATCGGGTCCCCAAAAAACATCGGGAAGATATTTTAAACGCCATGAAAGCGCAGTTGCCAGAGCACTATCGCGAGGCAATCAGGAAGTATTATGAGACATTGGTTCGATAATATGATGCGCAGCTGTGCGGAGAATTTCCCTGCCCGCTGTGAATGGGGTGCGGAAGTCGTCGGCGAAAAGCCCTATGGGGCGCATCCCAAAAGCCCCCTTTTTAAACCGAGTCAACCCCGTTCGCTGAAGGGGGAGGTAAAAAAAATCCCCCTTTTTAAAGGGGGTAGGGGGATTTCGACTCGAACCGGATTGCATCCCCGTTTTCAATTTGTGCTGTTGATGATGGCATGTGCGGTGCTGTTTCAAAGCCCACAGGCGAATGCCAGGCAGATTCCCGAATTTAATACGATTGAACAGCAAATTGACAGCTATCGCATGGAAGATGCAAAGGCGCGGTTGCACGCCCTTTCGGACGACGCGCGGGCATCTGCCGAAGGGCTTTATCTGCGAGGAAAGTATCTTTTTTATGCCGGACAGTACAAACAGGCGGACACGTTGCTCAAGCAGGCGATTGAAGGTTCCCGCACCGAACTGGACTGGAAGTATCTGCGGGACCAGACGGATATTTCGAGGCGGAATACCGATACGCTGCAGACAGCGAAACCGCAAAAGGGATTCACCTTCCACTATCGGAACGGCGCCGATGCACTGCTCATTCCGTACGCGCTGGAGGCGCTCAATGCGCAGCGGCGCGCCCTAAAAAAATCCCTTGGGGAGACAGTGCATCATATTCGCGTGTACATTGTGCCCAACGTGCAGATGCTCTCGGAACTGTGCGGCCTGTCCACCGAACAGATTGAAGCGACTGGTACGGTGGCCGTATCCAAATACAACCGTATCATGATACTGAGCCCGTCCCTGATAGTGGGTGGGTATCCCTGGCTGGATACGCTGGCCCACGAGCTCACCCACATTCTGATCACTAAAATAACGGCAAACCGGGCGCCCATCTGGCTGCATGAAGGGGTGGCCAAGCTTTTGGAAGGGCAGTGGCGCGGGGTGTCTCAAACGCATTTAACGCCGGTGCTGGCGTACCTGCTGGACCAGGCGGTCCGCGAAAAGCGGCTGATTCCCCTGCGGCGGTTTCACCCCTCCGTATCGTATTTGCCCAATCAGGAGGATGCGGCGCTGGCCTATGCCCAGGGCCTCAGTTTTTTGAGATTTGTGACCGAACGATTTCGGGATGGAAATTCGCTCAAAACCCTGCTGGCCCTTTCCGCAGAAAAGTCGCTGGACGGTGCGTTCACCATTTCCACCGCCTATGGGATCAACAAGCTGTATGGCTGGTGGCAGAAAAATCTCGAAGGCAGCCGAAACACCCCCATCACGCTGGTGCCAATGATGCAGCGCCGGTTTAAAACCATTCCAGGAAATGAAAAATCAGATATTGACCCTATCCTGGACAGAGAGGTGCGGCGTCATATACGGGTTGGAGACCTGTTGCGGATTAGAGGCCATGTGGCTGCTGCCCGGCAGGAATATGAGTGGGCCCTTCAGAAAAACGAAACCCCCACGCCTGACATTGTTGATAGACTGGTCAGCACGTTACTCGCAGAGGACCGGGCCGAGGAAGCGCTGGCGCTGCTGGCCCCCATGGAATCGCTGTATCCCAATCATTTTACGGTCTTTTTGCAGGCTGGGGAGGCCCACACCAAATTGGGACAGGTGGCGCAGGCAAAGAAGGCGCTTCGCGCAGCGCTGGCGCTCAATCCGTTTCATGCTGAGGTCCATTGCATGCTCAGCGCGATTTACGAGGGGAGCGGTGAAGAAAACAAATCGGCGATTGAAAAAGAGGCCTGCCTCAAGCTGAGCAGCGCAGCCGAGTAACCCCGCCGGACCGTTGACATCGGTGGGATGCGATTTAAACTGTTCGCAGCCAAATATCTTTTGAATTTTTATCCAGCCAAAAATGTTGGAGGAGGCAAAGCAGATGACGAAACGGTCATTTACAGTGGCATTACTATCATCGCTACTGATGAGCATCACACCGGGTGCGTTCGCGCAGGATATTGAACCGGAGTATATTCCGGAAATTACGGACACGTTGGTCAGTTCCGATCACACCGGCTGGCATCCCAGATTGCGGTTTAACGGCAACTTTTCCATGGCACACTCCAAAAACGTGCCAGGGAGCACCGAAGGCACCGCCATGTTGTTTGGGGCGCTGCTCAACGGAACTGTGGACTATCTTAGCCCCAATGAAAGCCACGAATGGACCAACGCGCTGCTTTGGGATTTGGGGTACAGCAAGACCCCAACTATCGAACCGTGGATAAAAAGCCTCGACAGACTGGAATACAAGACCGCCTATCTGTACCATTTCCAGCGGGTGCGCTGGCTGGGGCCATTTTTTGCGTTTCGTGTCACCACGGCCATGCTGCCCTCCTACGAAGTGCGCGCCGATCCGGTCACTGCCGTGCGGGTGGCGCCTGGGCAGACGGTTTCCGCTGACGGGGCCGGACTGCCGGTGGATGAGGCCGGCAATCGGGTACCCTTCACCAATCACGGGGCAGAGGCGAAAATCGACTTGACGAAGCGCTTTGCGCCCACCACTTTGCGGGAGACCCTGGGGATGTTCGCCAAACCATTGACCAAACCCACGTTGCAACTGGATGCGCGTCTGGGTATCGGCGCGTGGGAGACATTTGTGAGAAACGGGGTGGTCCTGGACGACAACGGAGAGACGCCATTTCTGGAGCTGGTCGAATTGGAAGACAGCTGGCAAATCGGTGCGGAGCTGGGCGCGGTGCTGAGTGGAGACCTGAAAGAAGGACTGCTCAACTACAGCGTCAGTGCCTTGTTTATGCAGCCCTTTGCCCACAGTGAGAGTAAAGGGACTGACGACCTGAACGGCATTGAACTGATGAATGTTGAGTTTGAAGCGGCGCTGGGGGTGAAGCTGACCAAATATCTGAGCATCAACTACGGCTTTAAGGCACTGAAGCAGTCGCTGATTGTCGATAAATGGCAGGTTCAAAACAATCTGCTGATTTCGATTGGGTTTGACCTGGTGGGCAATCCGCCTCCTGAAGCGATGGAAACGCCCTGCGACTGCACCGATGCGGTGAATGCGGCAAAGGCCCAATGGGACCTTGCTCATCCGGCCAGTCAGGAGAGCGACGCGGCAGCACCGGGCGACGCGGAAACAACATCAGTGAAAGCAGCAGCAGTACCAGCGGGAGAGACGCCTGAAGATGAGGCCTCAGCACCTGAAGCGGAAGCAACAGCACCTGAAGCGGAAGCAACAGCTGATGCCACCGAGGTCGACACCACCGTCACTGATACCGCCGAATCGCCTCAGACTGAGTAATCTCTGTCGCGACGCCAGCCTGTCGCATGTCTGTAACGACATAACCAATTGTCGCGGTGCAAAATCGCTTTGATCGACGAAACGACCATTTGTATGCAGCGACAAAGCGATGAACAGCACGCTTCCCTGCGCTCAAAGCAATTGAGCTGCGCTATGGACCGATTTAAAAAGGCGGGGGATAAAAGGGCCGGTTTGAAAAAGTGATGTGTAAAATCGGGGTCAGTCAGACGAATCGTCGTCGCCTGGGGTGGCGGCGACTTCTTCAGGCATGGGCAGCGGCGACCGATTACGCACCTTTACAACCGGCGTAATGGGTTTGACAGCGAGTGGGGGGACCGCAACGCTGTTTTCAGTGCCCACTTCGCTGAAGGGAATTTTTTCGGATTCGTCGATAGGTCTGGGCGGCGGCACCAGTTTGGGTCGCGGGGATTTTTTAGCTGCGACTTTTTTCTTCTTCGAGGCGGCTTTGAGAATCTCCCGACGAGACGCTGAATCGGCGCCTGGTGTTTGCTGCGGCGATTTTGGCGCAGACGGCTTTTTGGATACGCCTGCCGGCTTTTTCACTTCTGAGGTTTTTTTGGGACTGGCTGCTTTCTTAGCAGCTTTTTTGTCAGACGGTTTCGGGGGTTTCGGGAGGGGTAACGACGATTTGGTCGTTATTTTTTTTTTGCCGCTTTTTTAGGAGCGGCTTTCTTTGTGACCTTTTTTTTAGGAGCTGCTTTTGGGGCAGCTTGCTTTTTCGGCGCTGCTGCCTTTTGGGCAACTTTTTTCTTGGGAGCTGCTTTTTTGGTCACTTTTTTCTTAGCGACTTTTTTCTTGGGAGCTGCCTTTTTGGCAACTTTTTTCTTGGCAACTTTTTTCTTGGGAGCTGCTTTTTTGGTCACTTTTTTCTTAGCGACTTTTTTCTTGGCAACTTTTTTCTTGGGAGCTGCCTTTTTCGTTACTTTTTTCTTTGCCACTTTTTTCTTGGCGGCTGTCTTCTTCGTGGCCGGCTTTTTTGCGACCGCTTTCTTTTTGGTAGCCATTGTTGGAACCCTCCCTGTTGGCTGACTTTATATTGGATTATGTTGTGAATCCTACCTGTTGTCAATTAATAATCCTAAAAAACAGTGGTAATTTATAGCTAATTTATAGGTATTTTATGCATATTTACATTTAATTATACACTAACTTAGACTTAATTATCCAAAATAATCTAATAATTACAACATCATACAGTTCCAAAATAATTATGTAAAAAAAACGACGGCCGAATTTCCATTTTTTTAATACCTCATGAAATTATTTTATTTTTTTTTGCTTTTGGATGGGTTTTTCAATTTTTTTTGACTGTTACACGTAACACGTAACCATGAATTGCTCCGATTTATCCCATTTGAATTCCATTTTTGGTAATTTATCCCGTTTTTTCCTGATTTCGGATTATTGCTGAACAGCTGTCTACTTTAATCAGCTGAACAGCAGGGCCAATCCATCTCAGTTTGGCGCTTTTGAGGTACCGGTTTTTTGAATGCTGTGATAGGGTTCGCTGGTTTGAGTTTTCAGAGTGTATTTATGATTACAATATTTAATAATCAATAACACTGATAATGGAGTCTGTATGAGCGATACGAAGAACACTGGCGCGAATGTGACCTCTAATCCTGCAGATTATGGCGCGGGGAATATCAAGGTGCTGCACGGACTGGAAGCGGTGCGAAAACGACCCGGCATGTACATTGGCAATGTGGAGTCGCCGGAGGGGCTGCATCATATGGTATATGAGGTGGTCGACAATGCGATCGATGAACACCTTGCCGGTCACTGTGACACGATTCGCGTGGCCATTCATTTTGACGGCAGTGTGTCCGTTGAAGACAATGGACGCGGTATCCCCACAGAGCTGCATGAGGAGGAGAACAAATCCGCTGCGGAAGTGGTGATGACCGTACTGCATGCAGGCGCCAAATTCTCTGATGATTCGTATAAGTATTCCGGCGGATTGCACGGGGTGGGCGTTTCAGTGGTCAACGCATTGTCCGAGTTTGTCTCTCTGGAGGTGTGGCGGGATGGTTTTTCCTGGTATCAGGAATATTCCAAAGGGGTGCCAACCACTGAATTTAAAAAAGTGGGACCATCCACCAAACGGGGGACCAAAATCACTCTGAAGCCGGATTCGGAAATTTTCCCGTTTAAGGATTTTTCCTTTGAGACGCTGTCCACGCGGCTTCGCGACCTGTCTTTTTTAAACGCGGGCGTGCGAATTATCATTACTGACGAACGGGGCGATAAAAAGAAGGAACACAACTTTTTCTACGAGGGTGGGATTCAGTCGTTTGTCAGCCATCTCAGTGCCAATAAGACGGCCATTCACGAAGAGCCGATTTTTGTGTCTGACAATAAGGACGATATTATTGTCGATGTGGCCATGCAGTGGAACGATTCTTATCAGGAAAGTATTTTCTGTTACACCAATGCCATTTTCAATCGGGACGGCGGTACCCATCTGACCGGTTTCCGCTCGGCGCTGACCCGTACCCTGAACGCGTGGGCGGTTGAAAACAAATTGATTAAGGAAAATCAGAGTCCGCTGTCCGGAGAGGATGTGCGTGAAGGCCTGGTGGCGGTGATTGCGGTGAAGCACCCGGATCCGTCGTTCAACAATCAGCCCAAGGAAAAGCTGATTAACAATGAAGTGAACGGTATTGTGCAGGGGATTATCAATGAGCGGCTGGGTCAGTTTCTCGAGGAAAATCCCAAAATCGCCCGTCAGATACTCGAAAAGGCCATTCGGGCGTCCAGAGCCCGGGAAGCCGCGCGCAAGGCCAGGGAAATGGTCAATCGGAAAGGCGTGCTCGAAGGGGCCTCTCTACCTGGAAAACTGGCGGACTGTCAGTCCAGGAGACCGGAGGAATGTGAAATTTACATTGTGGAGGGCGATTCGGCCGGTGGTTCCGCCAAACAGGGACGGGAGCGTCGCAATCAGGCGATATTGCCACTTAGGGGAAAAATTCTGAACGTTGAAAAAGCGCGTCTCGATAAAATGTTCGCGTCGGAAGCGATTGCCAATCTGATTACCGCGCTGGGTACGGGAATTGGTGAGGAAACGTTTAATATCGAGAAGCTTCGGTATCACAAGGTGATTATCATGACAGACGCCGATGTGGACGGTGCACATATCCGTACCCTGCTCCTGACGTTCTTTTTCAGACACATGAAAAAGGTCATTGAGGACGGCCATCTGTATATTGCTCAGCCGCCGCTGTATCGACTGCGCAAAGGCAAGCGCGATGTGTATATCAAGGACGAGAGCGCGTTTGTGGAATTTCTGATTACCGCCAGCACGGATAACATTGCCTTGCTCGACGATGCCGGCACGCCGGTCAGCAAGGATATTTATGAAGAGGCGGTCTGGGTATCCCGGTCCCGCAGTCAGATTCTCGACCGCATTGATCAGTACAGCGACGCCAAAATAGCCCGGTGTTTCAGCAATGTGGATTTTTCTCATAATGATATGGAAAATCGGGATCGCATGACGGAAGTGGCCAAACAGGTGGCGGCAGCCATGCATCTGCGCGAGCAGGCCATTCAGATTCAGGACGATGATACCCACGGGGGGTATAAGTTCCGGATTGACCGCGGCGCCAATGGCAATACTCAGCTGATAGATTTTGATTTTGGCTTTTTCTCTTCAGCGGAATACAAGGATTTGCAGCAAAGTAAATCCAAAGTGGAGCGATACGGCGTAGGTCCCATCAATGTCACTATTGACGACGAATCCTCAGAGCTGGACAGTATCGATGCGTTGTGGCCACTGGTACAGAGCGCCACACAGAAGGGGATGAGCATTCAGCGCTATAAAGGTCTGGGTGAAATGAATCCGGAACAGTTGTGGGATACCACCATGAATCCCGATACGCGCACCCTGCTGAAAGTGACCATGGAAGATTTTGCCGATGCGGATGAAGTCTTTTCGGTGCTGATGGGCGAACAGGTGCATCTGCGTCGCGAGTTCATCGAAGACAACGCCCTCTCTGTTCAAAACCTCGATATTTAAACCGCTCGGATTCCGATGACCCAACCGGCTGTTCCCTGCCATATTTTTGGTTCGCATATTGAAACCGGTGCCATTGAGCAGATGAACAGCGCCTGCGCGCTGCCCGTGGCGGTCGCCGGTGCGCTGATGCCGGATGCCCATCAGGGATATGGATTACCCATTGGCGGGGTGCTTGCCGCCCGAAATGCGGTTATTCCCTACGGGGTGGGGATGGATATCGCCTGTCGCATGAGTCTGTCGGTGTTGGATTTGCCGCTGTCGATGCTCGCCAGGAAGGATAAAAAGCTGGTGCGCGCTCTTGAAACCGAGACGTCGTTCGGGGTGGGGGCGGTGTTTACAGGCCGCAAGTCCCACCCGGTGATGGATGATGACTGGGGATTTTGCCAACTAATTCGCGAACTGAAGGATGACGCCTGGTCCCAGCTGGGCACCAGTGGCAGTGGCAATCATTTTGTGGAATTTGGCCGGTTGACAGTGAACGAGGCGCGGGCCGGCATTGCCCCTGGTAAATATGTGGCGCTGCTCAGCCACAGTGGCAGTCGTGGGCCGGGGGCGCGCATTGCCACCTGGTACAGTCAGCTTGCGGCCGAATTGCATCCGGAATTGCCGAGGCAGCTGCGGCATCTGGCATGGCTGGATTTGGACAGTGAGCCGGGGGCGGAATACTGGCAATGCATGACCCTGATGGGGCGGTACGCGGCGGCCAATCACCAGCTCATCCACGACAGCATCGCCGCTCATCTGGGGACTGAGCGGATTTGGCGAGTTGAAAATCATCACAATTTCGCGTGGCAGGAACGACACGGGGGTGAGGCGGTTGTTGTGCATCGAAAAGGGGCCACACCCGCGGAGGCTGGCATGCTGGGTGTGATACCTGGGTCCATGACTGCGCCCGGGTTTGTGGTGGAAGGATTGGGCGCGCCAGAGAGTCTGA
>JAFGWT010000415.1 GCA_016937015.1 Deltaproteobacteria bacterium
ACATACGCGTCACCCCAAAACCGGCGCCACCGCCTGCGGGTCGATGGGGACAGCCACCGCTCGCCCCAGAAATGAGACTTCAACCACCAGCTGCTTTTTCTGATTTTCAGATTCACACAGCACCCGAATGGCATTTTTAAATGGACCCAAAGTCACCCGTACCTTCTGCCCGGCTTTGACCATGGGGTGCGGTCGCACACTGCCGGCTGCCGCGCCGGTAACAATCTGAAGGCTGTGTATGATATCGTCATCAACCGGGGCGGGCATTCCGGAAAAACACACCAGGCCACACACGCCAGGGGATTTTAAGACCAGCGCTTTCTGCGGGCCCGGCACATCGATGTGGACAAAAATGTAGCCTGGAAACAGCGGCCGATTCAGCATCACCGCCCGATCCTGACGCGTAGATGAGGTGACGTATGTTGGCAAAAAATGCACAACACGTTGTCCCTGCAAATATTTCTGTACCTGAAATTCCCGATTGGACTGAAGGCTGGCTGCATACCATCTGGCTGGCATACCAGTGTTCCTTTCGAAAGGAATTGCGCGGAGGGGGACTCGAACCCCCAAGAAGTTTCCTTCACCAGGCCCTCAACCTGGCGCGTCTACCAGTTCCGCCATCCGCGCATTTTGTAAAAGAACCATTGGGCCCATGCCCAAAAAAATGTTGGGTCTTTATGTCCCTACTTGCGGAGCATGTCAAGATTTTTCCGCAATAATCCAGGCAACCATCCAGGCAGGAATTCAGGTCATAATCCGTACAATCATCCGGGCAATGCTCACTGATGCCATTTACTCAGAATTTCGCTAAGGGCGCTCAGGGAAATGGGCTTGGCCAGATAGTCGTCCATACCGGCTTCGATGCACTTCTCCCTGTCCCCTTCCATGGCATTGGCGGTCATCGCCAGTATTGGAATGGCACTGTTCTGCATGCGAATACGTCTTGTCGCTTCGTACCCATCCATCACCGGCATCTGACAATCCATAAGCACCAGCTCAATGTCATCATTTTTTTCGAGGGCATCAAGGGCCTGCCGGCCATCCTCCACAACCATCACCTGAAATCCGAGTTTTTTAAGCATGCCTTTGGCCACCGCCTGATTGGTGCGATTGTCTTCAGCCAAAAGCACCTTGCGATCGCCGGCAGACAGGACAACGGGGCTGGGCGGAACCGATGAATTTTCGGTGGCGGAACAGGTCTCGGCCACCCGACACAGCATCTTTTTCACGTCTCTGCACACCACCGGCTTGGTAATCATCCCACTAAATCCCGCCGCCAGTGCGCGCTGCTGCAGGCCCCCCGAATTCAGATTTACCACCAGCACCGCATTCACATTATGGGGACGCATCTGAAGCACGGCCCGGTTCAGTGCATCGTGCAATTCACCGTGGAAAATATTTGTCGAAACAAAAACAACAGTCTCCCCCGCGCCTTTTTCAAGTGACTCAATGACCGACATGCACCTGGCAAAATTTTCAGCCGACCAGCACGGAATATGGGCCGCGCTGAGCATCCGTTCGAAATGCTGACGGGCATGGGTGTTGGCATCACATACCACCACATTTCCAATCTGAGCCTGCACACACCCTCGCTCCTCGTTGGCCCTTGGGACAGTAAACTGAATGGTGCAAAAAAAGGATGAGCCGCGATTCAGTTCGCTCTTTACAGATATGTTTCCCCCCATCAGTTCGGTCAGCTGCCGGCAGATGGACAGCCCCAGGCCCGTTCCACCAAATCGGCGTGTCGTCGACGCGTCCGCCTGACTGAATGGCGCAAACATTTTCTGCTGTACCTCTTGCGATATGCCAATTCCCGTATCGACAACGGTAAACCTGAGCAACGTCCCCCCGTCGCCGGCCGACGCCACCGTGACGTCCAGCATCACTTCTCCCCGCTGAGTAAATTTCATCGCGTTCCCCAGCAGGTTGATTAATATCTGGCGCAACCGCGTCGGGTCGCCCGTGACAAACTGCGGCACATCCGGCGCGTATCCGCAAATAAACTCAAGGTTTTTTTCTACCGCCCGGACGGCCATGGCCCGCCCCAGATCTTCAATCAGTCGATGCAGGTCAAACGCCATGTTTTCGAGTTCAAGCTGTCCTGCCTCCACTTTTGAAAAATCGAGAATATCGTTAATCAGTTGCAGCATCTGCGCCGCACTGTTTTGCACCGCCTGTGCAAACCGTCTTTGCTCCCCATCCAGTTTCGTCCCTAAAAGCAGCTCATTCATCCCCATGATGCCGTTCATGGGAGTCCTGATTTCATGAGACATATTGGCCAGAAAATCACTTTTCGCCCTGTTGGCCGCCTGGGCCTGCATCACCGCCCTCGACAATTCCTCAGTCCGCTCCTTCACTTTGGCTTCCAGAACATCCCGTGCCAGTTCGGCCTCGGTCTCATCGGTCTTCCGTTCCGTGACATCATAGAACGTCCCAACGATTTCGATGGTGCCATCCCGATGCGCCACCGTGCGCTGCTCCTGATGCAGCCATTTCAATACACCGTGGCTGTCATGAATCCGATATTCCACCTGGCTTATGCCATGAGATAACGCAGTCCTGAATGCATCGGTGACCAGGGGCAAGTCATCCTGTAAAATCTGTTTGCGCCAAAAGGAAATCACCTGCAGTGCCCTTGGCGAAAATCCTAAAATGGTTTCCGCATTATCACTCACGAATGTACAGACCAATCGTTCGCCCACCTGTTCCTCTGTAAAAATTGCCGCGGGACTGTGTCTGACCAGGTCGTTCAGCCGGGATCGAATGCCAAACGACACCGGTGCAATCTGATCGTGTCGAATCACCCACAGCGAAATAATTGTGACAGTGGCCAGACTCACCGTGGTGGTCAGGGGAACGAACGCATAATTAAAAATCTGCGGTCCAATCTCCGTCACGACGCCCCCCGCCAGCGACACACCGATGGCAATCACCAGTAACCGCGTTTTCCGCTGTTCCTTTGCAGACTGAAGACGCAGATAATGCCTCACTGAAAGCAGCAGGGCGAATATCACCATAATCACAATGAACACGATATGCAGCCAGTACAGCTGCCCCTCAACAGGTGCATAGCCCCAGTACAATCGTTTGGCGCCGGCGGTTAAAATCGAAGACGCATTGTCGAGCAAACCAAATCCCAGCGCCGCAAGGTAACCCACTGCCACCACCGGGCGACTCCACTTTTGCCGGATGATGTCGGTGTACAGAAAGGTAAAATGAAACAGCAACGCAGCGGCAAGACAGGATCCCAGAGTCCCCGCCTTGAGCCACAGCAGGACCAAATCCAGCGCCGCATCTGTTTTCGTTGCAGGAAAAATGCGCCGCATGGCATCAGCAAAGTTCCAGAAGGATATTGTCAGTGCCAGAAATCCGGCGATTTTGTTTTCGTACCGTCCGGTGCCCCGATAAAAAATGTACACTGCCAGTGACAGGGACAGCACTGAGCCAAACACCGGCAAAAACAGAAAATAGTCAAACGTCATTGAAAATTCATTCGCCGCAGATTCATTCGCCGCAAGCCCCGGATACTCGCCATATCAATGCGACGTTCCATTTCGTATCGCAAACTGGCGTATCCATAAACGGCACAGTCTCATTGTTGCAACGACCCAAATATGGAAAAATTAACCTCGTTGTTAATGTCAGGCAGGACAGTTGACATTCGCTTTTTCGAAACAAAGTTGTCAGTAGTCCCTTATCCCGAAGGTATCGGGATAGAAACGCGTGATAAAAGGCCACGCATCACAACCGTTTGGAGAGGCACCTGCGCTATGTACATTTTCTTAATCTTTTTCCTTGGCATCATTGCAGCGATTCACTTTTATATCTGGCGTCGACTCGTCCTGAATACGCAGTTGAAATCACCACTTAAAACCATTGCCACTCTGACAATCGTTGCATTGGCCATCTCAATTCCGGCGACGATGTTTCTGTCACGGGCGGTGCCTTTTGAAACAGTCAAAACATTTGCCACTGCGCCGTTGATCTGGATGGGGTCAATGCTGCTGACAGTGACCTTTCTGGGGCTGACCGATCTGTTCTTTCTCATGCGCCATCTGATTGGCAAGGCCACCCAAAGCAAAAGCCCCATCTCAGATACACTGCTGGACCCGGGCAGGCGTGATTCCTTACGAAAAATCGCCGCCGCCGGTACACTGGGCATGACCGGCACACTTACCACTGCGTCGTTTATCAGGGTTCAAACAGATGCAACGGTTATTTCACAGCAGATTTTCCTCTCCAAACTGCCTCCCAGTCTGAATGGCCTGCGAATTGTTCAAATATCAGACATACATATAGGACTGACTCTGGATGGCGCCTTTTTGTCACGCATAGTGGACCAGGTCAATCGCCTCAACCCCGACATCATTGCAATCACTGGCGATTTAATCGATGGCTCTGTCAGCCAGT
>JAFGWT010000416.1 GCA_016937015.1 Deltaproteobacteria bacterium
AACCCGATAAGTGCCCCCCCCAGAGCCACCGCAAACAATGCCAGCAGAATGTTGTTTGATATTATGCCGATTGTAAAGTTGACCACACAGACAAAAAATGCAACCCCGGCAGCGAGCCCATCCAGTCCGTCTATCAGATTCACTGCGTTCACAATGCCCACAATCCAGAGTGTGGTGATGGGCATCGCAAATATGCCCATCTCAAGACTTCCCGTAAACGGCAGCGTGATGGTGTTTATCTGATAGCCGCCAAGATACGCCCCCACGGCAACCAGAATTTGAACGACCAGTTTAACGATGGCGCGGGAGCCGCGGATGTCATCGAGAGCACCGGTGGCCGCGATGACGATGCTGCCGAGAAACAGTGAAATAACCCGGTGCATATCGCTCTGGAAAATGATGGATATTCTGTTCGAATAAATGAAAAGACCCAATAACGGGGCAAGGAATCCAAGCAGTATCGCAACACCGCCCAATCGGGGAATTACTTTTTTGTTTACCCTCCTGCCACTTGGCAGATCCACAGAACCAATGGCTGGCGCAAATCGTCGCACCAGCGGCGTAACCACAACCGCGACAAAAGCTGACACTACAAAGGTAACAATCAGTGTTTTCATAGGTTGGCGCGGTACCAGTCAATGGCCTCTTTGAGACCGTCAAATACAGAAAATTGCGGCTCGTATCCCAGCAGATGCTTTGCCTTGTCAATGGACGCCACGCTATGTTTTATATCTCCCTCGCGCACATCAGAATATCGGATGGGCAGGTCGGTGCACAGCAGCTGCTGCATGTGCGTTATTAAATCCGTGACGGTGAGTTGAATGCCGGTGCCGATGTTAAATATGTGTCCATTGGCATATTCCGGCGCGGCGCAGGCTTTCAGATTGGCCTGAATAACGTCGCGGATATAAACAAAATCTCTGGTTTGTGTGCCGTCTCCATATACCAAGGGAGATTCACCGTGAATAAGCCGCCGCGCGAAAATTGGAATTGCGGCCGCATAGGCGCTTTGAGGATCCTGCCGCTTACCAAAGACATTAAAGTACCTAAGACCTACAGTGGGCAGGTTATACACACTGGCAAACAGCTTCAGGTACTGCTCCCCCATCAGCTTGGTTGCCGCATATGGAGACAGCGCCTGAGTGGGAAGCTCTTCGTGGGCGGGCAGCTCCTCTGTATTTCCGTATGCGGCGGATGTAACGGCCATCACCACTTTTTTGACGGCGTTGTCCCGAGCCGCCAAAAGCACATTCAGGGTTCCGGTGACATTGTGCTCGTGAGCCAGCGTGGGGTCTTCCATTGACCAGGGCACAGACGCCAGGGCTGCGTGATGAATCACATAGTCCACCCCGCGACACAGCTGCTGCATCAGCTGTGCATCGCGAATGTCCCCCTCCACAAATTGCATGCGGTTCTTAAAGCCGGCAATGTTGTTTTCCTTGCCAGTTAAAAAATTATCAACTCCGATTACATTTTCGCCCTGAAGGACGAGATGCTCCGCGATATTGGAACCGATAAAGCCAGCCGCGCCAGTAATCAGATAAGTGCTCATAAACGCTTCGTTCCTTTCCTGTTTTACATATAAGGTCCGTCTAATTTGATTCGTGCGTTAGACCGTATGTCTGATAAGGTGAACCAGTTCAATGGCAGGCCGTGCATCCTCAATGCCAAATCCGTGGCCCGATAAAATAGCCTCGTAGGATTTTGTGTGAAGGTTCCCAAACCCATTGTCAAACGCCACCTCTCGCCCGTCAATGGTGATGGACCTGAAGGTGGTGTTGTTTCCTGGAATTGCGGTAAATGGCAGTCGGTTAAAATCCACACTCAGCATCCACTGGACATCAGCATATCGCAAAGACAGTTCGCCCGATATTTCAAGAGGCATTCGCGACACGACACCAACAGAGTCAACCTCGCCAAATAGCCAAATCAGTAAATCAAAAAAGTGGATGCCAATGTTGGTTGCCAATCCACCAGATCGTTCCTCGCTACCTTTCCATGACTGCTGATACCATGGGCCGCGTCCTGTAACGTAGGTGAGCATCACTTTCTTTTTTTTCAGTTGGGGTGACTTCTCGCGTTCCTGAATCAGATTTTTCCTGAGCGCCAAAAGGATTGGATGCAGTCTGAGTTGCAGAATCGTGTTCACTGTTCCCCCGGTTTCCTTTACCACCTGTGCCAGCTGATCCAGATTCCATGGATTGATAACCAGCGGCTTTTCGCAGATGGCTATGCAGCCGGATCTGAGCGCCAGCCGCACGTGGGCGTCGTGGAGGTAATTGGGAGAACAAATGGAAACGTAATCAATTTTGCCTTCGGCAGGTCCATGACGCAGCTTTTCGAGGTGGCGATCAAACCGTTCAATCTCCGGGAAATACCGCACATCCAAAAAATGTTTGTCAAGGATACCAACTGAATCGGCCGGATCGGCAACGGCAACAAGTCGATTGCCTGTTTCCCTGATGGCCTGCATGTGCAGCGGCGCGACGTAACCGGCCGCGCCAATAAGCGCAAAGTTTTTCATGTGGTGATGGCGTTGATGATTGTCTGTGCCACTGTGCGTTGGTCAGACAGGGTTATAGTTGGGTTGAGCGGGATTGCCAGGGTGGCGCCTGCGGCATTTTCCGCCACAGGCATATCACCCCTGCGATAACGGAGATATTTCAGCGCGGGTTGCAGGTGCAGCGGCATTGGGTAGTGTATGGCCCACGCGATATGCGCCATGTCCAGTGCGTCAATGGCCAGTGTGCGCAACATTTCAGGCAGTCGGATAACAAATTGGTTGTAAGTGTGCCCCGGCGCGTCTGATGGGCAGATAATATCGCTGCAGCCTGCAAACACGGTTCGATAAATCTGTGCGGCCGCCTGACGGTGGCGGTTCCATTCGTCAAGATACGCCAACTTAATGTTCAGCATTGCCGCCTGGAGTGTATCCATGCGAAAATTTCCGCCAACAAGCACATGCTGGTGTCTGACTGACGCGCCGTGACTGCGCAGCTGCCGGATTTTTTCGGCTAAAACCAAATCACCGGTCACCACTGCACCGGCATCGCCGGATGCCCCCAGATTTTTGGACGGGAAAAATGAAAAGCATCCCACTGTTCCCATTGTGCCAGCCATACTGCCGGCACTTAGCGCTCCCAACGCCTGAGCTGTATCTTCGACCACCCATAACCCATGTTTTTGAGCAATGGCGTTAATCGCATTCATATCTGCCATGCTGCCAAAAAGGTGGACCGGGAGAATGCCCACGGTGTCGCTGTCGATGAGGGGCGCGATTTGGTCAACGTTTATATTGTATGTGTCGGGACAAATATCCACGAAAACAGGGATTGCGCCCAGTCGAACAATGGCGCCCACCGTGGCAAAAAATGTATACGGCGTGGTGATGATTTTATCTCCGGGGCGCACGCCCAGCGCCATCAGTGCCACGCCCAGTGCGTCCGTGCCGGAACTGACGCCAATCACTTCGCCGCCACCCAGATACGCACTGAGTCGCGTTTCAAATTCGACTACCGCGGGGCCGTTGATGTACTGTCCCGATTCGATGACGCCACGGGCTGCATCGTTCAGCGCGGACTGTATGGGTCCATGAAGCGCCCTAAGGTCGAGCATGGGTATCATTGGATTGATTCCTGATGCACAACAGCTGTCCACTGACACACGGCACACGTGCTGCCAGGGGCAATGCGTTCGCCGCATGGGCAGACAATGCCCTTTTGTATCGCCGGTACCCCAAGCATTAGCGCATGCGCCGGTACATCGCTGGTAATCACCGCACCAGCGCCGATAAACGCGAAAGCGCCAATTGTGATCCCGCAAACAATGGTGGCATTGGCGCCAATGGTTGCGCCGGTGGCGATACGGGTGTGCAAATAATTGTGTTTCTGCGGCCGTTGTGCACGGGGGTTCCTGACATTGGTGAATACCGCCGACGGTCCAATAAACACATCATCATCTATTTGCACGCCATCATACAGCGATACATTGTTTTGAATGCGTACCCGGTTGCCAATGGTGACAGTGCCGGCCACAAAGGTGTTTTGCCCCAGCACGCAGTCGTTTCCGATGGTGCATCCGCTCATCAGATGACAAAAATGCCAGACCCGCGTACCGTGTCCAATCATCACCTTGGCATCGATGACTGCGGTCTCGTGAATCAGTGACGGGTCGCCGGTCATGGCGGTGAACCCTCTGTCGTGCCGGGCGCGGGTATGATGGAATCGGTCTTCACTCTGTCAAACACCCTTCGGTAGAGTGTGTCGGCGAGTTCAGTGCACAGGGGAGTGACCCCGCCCACGGTTTTGGGCATGCGCCGCGGATCGTCCGGCAAAGGGTTTTTTTTATCCGGGCGGGCGCTGAAAGCCACGAATACATCCTGTCCGGTTTTCAGACCGACGCTATTGTAAATATTTGCGGCCACCAGTTCGGCGGTCATCCCCGGAAATGCCCCTGTTTCCAGAATGATAAGTGTTTCGCTTTTTAGCAGGGACCTCATTTGGTGGACTATGCTGCTGATGGCATCCTGTTCAGGTTCCAGTTGACTTGGGTCGGACGGTGAAAGCGAAATCAGGATACAGTCCACGCAAGCCAACCCATCGCAGTGTTCACAGAACGTGAGACCCGCATCCATGGCGCAGGTGAGCATCCTGTCCGACACGTCGGCAACCGGGGAATGACGACTGGAGAGCATCTCCAGTGCCTCCGCCGAGGGGACAATGCCGGTGGTGACAAATCCCGCCTGTGCAAATGCCACAGCCAGCGCCAGACCACCATTTTCCAAACCCAGTACCGCCACCTGGGCATCCTTTAAATTGATTTTGCCCATCAGGTTGTCTTTGGCGTCTGCGCCCAAATCGGCGTCAATGCCTGTGTAATCTGTTCCGGCGTAGTTGCTTGGGGTATACTCGGCCGGTTTGTAGGTGACCGACCTGTAATCAGTGGATGTATAACCGATTCTGCTGTATGGTTTATTGGCCATTGCCCCCGCCTTAATAACATGCCGCGCAGGCTCCGCCCCCGTCGGTTACATTGAAAATGTATCCGATATGGCGTCCGGCAGTTTAAAAAACATCTTCAGATTCATGCAGATGTTAACGAATTCGTAATGGAATTCCTGTTTTATCGATAATAGCGCAACTGAACACCGCTGGCCACTTTCAGGCATTCGTCGGGGCCGTTGGGGCAGATTCATTGGTTGGTGGGAGGGGCACCTGTGTCGTCCAGCCGCCAGAGGGGCTCAGGATACGGGGCGAGATAGGTCTGTCGGAGCAGGTACGTCTGGCTCTGCCTGCGGGCATGGTCCCGGAGCAGGTCAATGGGGGCAGCCAGCGGAACGCGCCCGGCATGATACTCGTCGATAACAAGGGTCAATTGTTCCCGCGCCGGTTTGCCAATGCTTTTTTTAAAGTACCCCGCGATATGCTGCAGCACGTTCGTATGCGTGGCCGGTGTCGCGACCTTATTCATCGCTGCCATAAAGCGACTGCGATAGGCGGCAAGGCTCGCGCCAAAGGACGTTTCCCCGGCATGGGCCACCAGCTTTCCCAGCCCGCGATAGGCGGCTTCGTCGTGGGCCAGCAGCAGATATTTTTCCTGACTGTGAAACGCCACCAGTTTCCCTTGTGCGGCGCCTGAGTCGAACAGCTGCGCGAGACGCCGACTGGCGAATACCTGTTCGAGGAAGTGGCGGCGATGCACGGGATTGTGCAGCTGGTCGCAGTCGATTAAAGGCATTTGGGGAAATGCAGCTGAAAGCGCAGCGGTAAAGATGCCGGTACCCGTTTTCTGTGGGACGGGTTGCCCGGGGGTAAACACCTTCACCTGCGCCAGACCGCACGATGGCGATTTTTTTTGCACAATAAAGCCATCCGGCGGAATGTCGGACAGCGTCGATATGCGTCTGGCGCAGCAGTCGGTCGCCTGCCGGGTCCAGTCAGTGCCGCTGGCGGGGGCAATGAGCCGGATGGCGCCGTTTCGATTTTCAAGCCGGATGGATTCTCGTGGGACAGGCAATCCCATCTCCACTTCGGGACAAACGGGTATTAAATCAACATGTTTGCCAAGGGTGTCTGTAACGAACGCATCTTTTTTATGGCCGCCGTCGTAGCGCACCGGGTCGCCAACGAGGCACCGGGAAACGCCCACACGGGGGACGGGATGCGTGTCCAGATCGGGTCGGTAAATGCTGTATGTGCTGCGGGATACCATATCGATAATAGTTTTAACACCGGAACGGGTTAAAACCAGAGGCGCAGTCCGCCGCCAGGGCCCTGTGAGATGATGCTGTTGTGTTCCCCCAGAAACAGCTGCGCCTGGTAACCACCATACAGTTCAACCGGCCCCAGGATGGCACCTGCCGTGGACTCTGCCCTGATGTACGCCGCCTTGCTTATATAGCCGATTTGCAGATCTGCCCCCAAAACGAGGGGCTGAACCGGGAACAGACGAACCTCGGCGGAAAGAAACCCACCAATATTGGTGTCGTTTGTATGATGCATAGTCATTTCGCCATCTGCATCAGTGTCATTTTTATGGTGCATCAACAGTCCGGCCACCCCAAGTCGAAACAGCCCCCGATGCTCGGTAACCACTGGAACGCGAAATTCGAGATCCATCAGGAATGTGGTATCCAGTTCGCTATCCACCTGCTCATAAAATTCAGTCCACCGGAGTTGCACACCGGCCATTGACGCGCCATCCACTGCCAGACGGACATCCGACAGATGGACATTGTCCAGGTCATACCAGTATCCGGTTCGGGCAGTCACTGCAGCGCGGCGGCCGTCTTCGAGGGTGAGGTTGGATGGCGTGGTGCGCGCTTTCTCGAATTTTTTTTCGAACGCGCCTGTTTTGGGGTTTTCCTTCATTTCATAACGCTGCTTTTCGATAATGGCGTAGCCGCCTGTCCCGTCCGCATACGGATACCAAAGGAAAGCGCTGTTCACCCTGACCCCCGGACCGGTGTCGGATTCGTACGCCGCATCTTCTTCTTCCTCGTTTCCCAGAAAGCAGAACAGGCAGAACGAGACGCCATCTTCATCCTCGGTATCATCGCTGCTCACCGTGTCGCTGATGTTGTCGAGTTTGCCGGCTGTGGCGGCGGATGCACACAGCCAGAAGGCAAACAGGACCGGCATCCCAAATATCAGTGGCACGCCACGGGGAGGTGAATGAAGACGCGAATCAAATGCGGTCAAACCAACTGGCACGGTGTCTTTTTTCATACGGTAATCCTCAGCAGCTTTATCGGTGTCTGCTCCGGTGTATGCCGAGCCACCCGAAATGGCAACAGGTTCATCGGCGCGCTGTATTTTTTGTAACTCCTTTTCATGGAATATACGTCCAAAACATGTAGTCTCCGAATACTTATATCAACTTGCGAATTTTGTGGTTTATGATTACTATTTGAGGGACAGCTATGAACAATTCGTATCAAAATGTTGTCAGAAATGGATGTGGTCGACGACCGGGCACCAGGGCGGTGCACACATGTCGACTCCGCGGCATCGGGGACGCCAGATGATACGACGAACACTTCAGTTGGCGATAATAACGATTGTGCTCAATCTCAATGCCGCCAGCCCTGTCTCCCCATATTGTTCCATCGTTATCCCCAACGTACCCCATATTCAGCAGAAGAAGGATTTCTGCGCCGAAGCGTGTGCAGCCATGGTGCTGCAGAACATGGGGGAAAATGTGGACCAGGATTATATTTTTGACCGCGCCGGGGTACCCGCCAGTGAATCCCGGGGTCTGTACGCGTCGGAGCTCGCCTATGCCCTGACGCAAATTGGTTTTGATGTGGGCAACATCTGGACTCCCCACATGGATGAGACGGATTTGGAAAAAGCGTTTATGCGACTCCACGGGGATTTGCTCTCCATGATTCCCTCCATTGTGCTGATGCACACCAGCAAAACCAATCCCGACGAACATTTTCGACTCGTTCTTGGATACGATGCAGTGGGCGACAATGTGATTTATCACGAGCCCGCAATGGCCAACGGGGCGTACCAGACCATGCCGCGCAGCACTTTTCTGGAACTGTGGTCCATTCAGGACGATTTCCAGTGGGGGACCATTCGAATTCGGCTGGTTGCCGGGGATATTGAGTATGGTAACGCTTCGGACAATCTGACAGAGGCGGATTACGCCCAGCATCTCATGGCGCTCAACGAACAGGTGCCGCCCCATTTTATCATGATGGTTGAAAAACCGTTTGTGATTGTCAGCGATTGTCCCGCGGACGAGGTGGCTGATTACGCCGCGCGCATTGTTAATCAGGTGGTGACGTTGCTTAAGAAGGATTTCTTTTTGCAGGACCCCGGAGACATCATTGATATCTGGCTGCTGCGGGACCAGAAAAGTTACCGGCGATATGCCCGACAGCAGTTTGGGATAACCCCGGAAACGCCCTATGGCTTTTACAGCCCGGCCCATCATTCCCTGATTCTGGACATTTCCACCGGCGGGGGTACTCTGGTACACGAGATGGTGCATCCCTTTGTGGCGGCCAATTTCAAGGGGTGTCCGGTATGGTTCAACGAAGCGCTGGCGTCACTGTACGAGCGACCCACCCAGGTTCAGGGGCATTTGTACGGTCTGCTGAACTGGCGACTCGGTGCCTTGCAGGAGGCCATTACCAAACAGAAAGCGCTGTCCGTTGAGCAGCTGTTCGCCCTTGATGATGCGGATTTTTACAATGATGCCAGTGGCATTCCCTATGCCCAGTCCAAATACATCGCCTTTTATCTGCAGCAGCAGGGACTGTTGGTGGATTACTATCACGCGTTTTACGAAAATCGAAAAACTGATCCCACTGGATTAAAGACGCTTGTATCCCTGCTCAACATAGACGACCTCGCGCAGTTTGAAAAGGGATGGCAACAGTGGATTCTCGGTCTGAAAGGCGATGTGATGTAAAACAGGCGGGCAGGTTATGCCTGCGGGGGCGGGTGAGACTCGATTTCATTGGGCAGCGGCGTTAAACGTTCAAACAGACTGGCATCCCGTGCACTCATCAGTTCGCGGAGGAGGCATCCGGCACAGAGGTTTCTGCCGTCGAGAGTGGCTTTTGCAAAATCGGTACAGGCATCACAGATGATGGTTTTGTTTTTGTTCACGAGATACTCCATTTCTCCCTCCCAATATCAAAAACGACCGGAGGGGCTCACGATTAAGGTGTTTTATGACGATTGACGATCTTTTTTTCAGGGCATAGTATCCCGGGTTCAATTGGCGAATCAGGAGTTCCCATGCACTTGAACACAGCAGGGCTGTACTACGAGGATTTTTCTGTTGGCTGTGGATTTGTATCCGCGGCCAGAGTCATTGCGCCCGCTGATGTTGAAACGTTTTCACGTCTGACCCGGGATGCCAATCCAATACATACGGATGCGGCCCACATGTCCACCCATCCGCTGGGCAGGCCGGTGGTGCACGGGATGCTGGTGGCGGCGTTGGGCGTGGGCCTGATTGCGGAACTGGGGCTGACCCGAGGCACACTGGTTGCCATGCTGGCACAGCATATCGAGTACAAATCACCGGTTTATGTTGGGGATACTGTACACGTAAAGATGGAAGTGATAGATAAACGCGACACCCGGCACCCGTCCAGGGGCATTGTGACGTATCGGTACGAGATTATGAACGATGCCAACGTGATTGCGGTGGTGGGGACGAATACGAACATGGTGTTTCGAAAAAACGCCCTGAATCAAAATGGAGACGAAAAATGAAAAGACTTGACGGGAAAACCGCAATTGTGACCGGCGCCGCAGCCGGTATAGGAAAGGTCACCGCTGAACTGTTTGCCGAAGAAGGCGCCAAAGTGGTGTGCTGTGATATGGCCATGGACACCCTGGAAGCAACGGTGGCGGGAATTAAGGCCAACGGGGGCGAGGCCATCGCGGTAAAATGCAACGTGGCCGATGAGGAGGACGTAAAAGCGCTTATCGATACCACGGTTAAAACCTATGGTGCGCTGGATATTCTCATTAACAATGCAGGCATTACCCGGGACCAGCTGACCCCGCGCATGAGTGTCGATGACTGGGATTTGGTCATGGCGGTCAATCTGAAGGGCACCTTCCTGTGCTCCAAGCATGCCCTGCGTAACATGAAAAAAGGAACGAA
>JAFGWT010000417.1 GCA_016937015.1 Deltaproteobacteria bacterium
ACCGCAGGTGCACCAGCCACACAATCAGCATGAGCACCGGCACCGCAACACCAATCACCGTAAGTGCAACAGTGGGATCCCCGCCCGAGCTTGAGCTGCTGCTCGAACTGTCAAAGCTGCTGCCCGAACTGCTGGAACCACCTGAGCTGCCGCCCCCAAAGCTGCTGCCGCCCCCCATGCGCGCACCGGCATCCATACACAGCAAAAAAACAAGCCCCAAACAAACCCCTGCGAAAAACACCATGACGCCCACATGGGGCGTTTTAAAATGGCCTTTAATAAACACCGGTAGCGTGTATTTAAACTGACGCATTTTCAGCAGCCCAAAGTAGCCAAACAGCGCCCCACTCGCCAAATCGATATGCCGCAAGTCCCCTGATTGAGCCCGCAAGGCCCCCATCTTCCCGGCCGCACACCGCCCCTCCACCTCTTCCGCGGAGCCCTCACACCGCCGTCTTGCGGACGAACTGACAAACGGATGTCTGCGTTTTTTCATTTCCACTCCTCGCTAAGTCTCTTCACATCAGTTTTTCTGGCCAGGCATTTCGTTCATTATGGCAAACCGTCGCTTCTTTTCAATACCCCAACCACACCCTGCCACCAATTTAAATTCTGGTCCAGCCAGGGAAGCTTTTCCGCATTCGCCGCGTTGCAGGGTCATGACACGCGGAATCTGGGCATCTCCCCTTTTTGAAATTAAAAAAAACCACCTGCTGGCGGGCGTTGCGCTGCTGTGCGTTGAAACGGCAATCGCCCTGTGGGTGACAGACGGATTCATTCGTCCCTATGGCGGGGACTTTCTGGTCTCCATCCTCATTTATTGCACATTTCGTGGCATTTTCGCCGGCAGCCGTCTGCGCTGGGCGTTGATTTCCCTTGGGATATGCTTTGGTGTCGAAACCCTTCAGGGGCTGCATTTTGTGGAACGGGTGGGATTGGCCGACTGCAGGCTCGCTGTGGTGATTATCGGTCATGAGTTTTCCGTTGTCGACCTGGTGGCATACACCCTGGGCATCGCGCTGGTGATGGTGCTGGATCGCAAAAGATAGCCACCGCACCGCGCATCGCCCCAGGGCAACCATGTCCCGAACCGGGGCGCCGCACCGCCGCTCGAAGTCGAACGACTGGTCACGTATGTGGCCGGCAAACGACTGTATCTGGCCGCCGGACGTGACGCCGGTATTCAGGTGGGGAGCTTTTCGACTTGTAAGAGCTTTTCGACTTGTGTCGAATTGACATTTTGAATGACCGGGGATACCTCAGGGGGGACGATGCTGTAAGTGACTATCGACTGGGAATGATTATGCACAAAGTACTTAAAAAATATCTGCCCGGAGATGCGGAATCGCAGGACTATGCGGTGTTGCTGCAGTGGGACAATATCTACTACGAGAAAGCAACAACCCAGCTGAATTCAAAAAAATCCGTTGTTCGCCTTGGGTTGATTCAATGGCAAATGCGCCATTACAAAGACATTGACGAGCTATTTGATCAGGCCGAGTTCTTCGTAGACGCTGTTTCCGGTTACAAGAGTGATTTCGCATTGTTTCCAGAGTTTTTCAACGCCCCACTGATGGCGAAATTTAATGACCTCAGCGAAGCGGCGGCCATCAGACGCCTGGCGGAGTATACCGAGCCTATTCGCCATCGGTTTCTTCATCTGGCGGTCACGTACAATGTGAACATTATCACTGGCAGTATGCCATGGGTCACCGAAGCGGGTACATTGCAGAATATCGGATACGTATGTCGACGAAACGGGACATTCGAGAAATACGAAAAGATTCACGTCACCCCTGACGAACAAAAATTCTGGGGGCTGAAAGGCGGCCACCAGTTGCGCGTTATCGAAACAGATTGTGGCCCTATCGGCGTACTCATTTGCTACGATGTGGAGTTTCCGGAATTGCCCCGAATTCTTGCGAGGCAGGGAATGCGACTTCTGTTTGTGCCATTTCTGACAGACACGCAAAACGGATATTCAAGGGTACGGCATTGCGCCAGGGCGAGGGCCATCGAAAACGAATGTTATGTTGCCATTGCGGGCAGTGTCGGAAATTTACCTCGCGTTGAGAATATGGATATTCAATTTGCGCAGTCAGTGGTTTTTACACCATGCGACTTTTCCTTCCCAACAAACGGCATCAAAGCGGAAGCCACACCCAATACAGAGATGATTCTGGTAGCCGATGTGGACATTGAGCTGCTGCATGAACTGCATACATATGGTGCTGTTCGAAACCTGAAAGACCGAAGAACAGACGTGTATGAAATTCAATACAGGTACGGCTCAAAAAATGATTAACGCGCATACGGATAGCTTTCCACCTGGCCTTTGGTCAGTGCCTGAAAAACCACGCAGGGTGCGCCACCGGAGGAACTGATGTCTGACGCCATATCCCCCTGGAAAAAACTTGGCGAGCTGTGCAATGCTTCAAATACAGAGGGTATCGAATCCTTTCTTGAAGGATTAAGTGCAGCCGAAACCGCAAGAGCAGTATCGAGACTTTCTGAAGAAAATCAGCAACGATTGTTCAGCCTGCTGACCCCCGAAGATGCGGCGGAGGTCATTGAGAACGTTCCTGAGTCCCAGGCCGCAGATATGCTTGAAGAAATGCCATCAGAGCAGGCAGCGGCAATTATCGAGGAGCTTCCGAGCGACTACATTGCAGACGTCTTGATTGAAATAGACGACGATGCCGGTGTGGCCATTCTGAACCAGATGGATGCTGAAGACGCCGATGAGGCCAGAATGCTGATGAGTTATCCATCTGATTCAGCAGGTGGCCTCATGGCGTCTGAGTTTTTGGCGTATAAGTCAACCTGTACGATTAAAGACGTACTCAGTGACATTAAGAACAATACCGAAACCTATTCGGACTACAATGTTCAGTACATTTACATTATTGATGACGCGGAACGCCTTGAGGGTGTGCTGCGAATGCACGATTTGCTTTTTCATCCCGACACGGCAAGGCTTTCCACGATAATGAGCGCACAGCCGCTGCACATTCGCGATACAGCGCCACTTATTCAGGTCAGAGACTTCTTTGAAAAACATAAACTCGTGGGCGTTCCGGTTGTCAACAAGACAAAACAGCTGGTTGGCGTGATAACCCCCAGCGCGCTCGAAGAGGAGATAAATAAGCAGAAAACCAGACTGTACCTGAAATTGAGTGGCATCGTGGGCGGTGAGGAATTTCGAACCATGCCTTTTTATGTAAGGTCATTCAGGCGTCTGTCATGGTTGAGCCTCAATATCGTTTTAAATATTATTGCGGCGACGGTCATTGCCATATATCAGGAAACTCTCGCACAGGTGATTGCGCTGGCGGTATTTTTACCCATGGTCAGCGATATGAGCGGCTGTTCAGGCAACCAGGCCATTGCCGTCTCAATGCGCGAGCTCTCACTCGGCAGAGTGAAACCCCGTGAGATTTTGTGGGTGCTGGCTAAAGAAAGCAAAGTGGGGATGCTAAACGGAATCGTGCTCGGCGCGATACTCGGGACAATAGCGTATTTTTGGCAGGGAAACATGTGGATTGGGGTTGTCGTTGGCAGTGCGCTGGCAGTCAACACACTTATCTCTGTAATGCTGGGCGGCACGTTGCCTCTTCTTCTCAAACGTCTGAAAATGGACCCGGCACTGGTGTCAAGCCCACTGCTCACTACCGTTACCGATATGTGTGGTTTCTTTTTTGTGTTGAGCTTCGCATCCATTGTTATTTCGAGACTTGCAATCGTTTGAAATTTTTTGGCAAATTTTTCTGCTAAACAGTAACGCATTGACATAGAATCAACGAGGTACGGTTCGTCATCTCCGCGCAGGCGGAAATCCAGTCTTGTGCGATCTGGATTACCGCTTTCGCTGTAATGACGGTGTCCTTGCTTTTGATTGGGGAACGTATTGGTGCATCTTCAATGCGTCGTTGCTTCATCTCAACCGCGATAAACACCTCGCCAAAACCGTATTGTCATCACACGGCATTGCAGTTCCCCGTGGTGTTCTGGTAATGGGGAAAAAAAAGAAAACTGCCGGAGGATTTGCAGTACCCATTGATCATCAAACCCAATTCGGAAGGGTCAGGCAAAGGGATTACCCAGGATTCGGTTGTCTAAAACCGGCAACAGGCAATGGCCCGAATCGACGCGCTGCTGGGCGACTATCCAGCAGGGCTGGCAGCTGCCAAAACATTGGGAACCCAGGACACAACGCGGTTCATCCAGTCGCTCAGGTTCGCCGTACCCATCAGGGTTGAAATCCACTTTTCCATTGAAAATCCTCTCGTCCAACAGGCAGAAAGGGGTTACATACAGTTCCACCTGATTAAATTGCAGATTGTCCGTTTCCAAGCCGGATGCAACTTAGACACCGGGAACAATTATTGCAAAGGTCATCCGCGGCTATCGCCAGCCAGCGGAGGAAATATGTGGGAAAACAACATGAACACAACAGGACCAAATCTAATTGTCATTTTATTGCTGGCGACCTTTAACTGCCATGTTGCCGCCCAAACAGCGGATTCCGACCAGATAAAAACTTCAGCGCAGTCGATTTCTGTCATATCGGAGAATGATACCTCACCAGCAGTCAGTCCGGATTCGCCTGCAAATCTTCCAGATCGTCTATCGAGCGAATCGTCAGGGGAAGCACCAGAGAATCCCCACAGCGCTGGCACCAGGCAAAAGAGAGACAAGGAACAGGCCGTTGCTTCAACACCAAATACAAACGATGACACAGCTCCGAAACAGGATATTGCCAATAAACCTGATGATACATCGCAGGCGACGACGATAGAAGCGAAGAAGCGGCCACCTCAAACCCTTGATCCGATTTTGGTTGACATCGAGAAGCAGCTGAAAATGTTGGTCGGCGCAAGTCTGCCAGAGAGTGTGGACATTCAGATGCTGTTTGACGTTCCTCTGGATGACATTGACAAGGTTGAAAACAGAATTCAGCAATTGAAGCTCGAACGTGTCACGCTGCGATCGAGCCGGTCCGACAAGCAGCGAAGACTGCGCAATCTGACAACTGAGTTCCCGTTACCTGAAAAACCGGAAATCCTGAACACACCGCCGGTAGAGCCTCCCCCTCCCATCGAACCCGTGGCGCCTGAAAAACCTGAAGTGAAGCGCCCACGTGGAAAACTGACGCCTAAAAGACCCCAACAGTGGCAGGACGCCTATACCATCTGGCAAACGTATGATGAAGCATTGGCACAACACCAACTGGCGATGACTGAATACGAACAGGAAATGGCATTCCACGCGGAGCAGATAGCAAAGCATGATGAAGCAGTGGTCGCATATGAAGCAGCTAAACTTTCGTTTGAGAACGCCTTGAATGCGCATAAAAAAAAGTTGCAGATGCTGAACGCCGAATTAGCCATCGATTTGCAAAATATCGGACTTAGAAGCCGGATATTGAGTTTGCGCCTCAAATATCTCGATGCACTGCACAGCTGGTTGAAGCCACTTACCGCTCCAGCGCGGATGGCATTTCGAGGTCTGAAACTGACCCGAAAATCTCTAGTGAACTCGATAGAGTCTTCCAGACAATTGAGCGTATCCCTGGAAGAATCTTCAAACAGACTTGAAGCGGTCGCCAACCGGGCTGAAGCCGGCGCCATGTCTGGATTTCAAATAAAACTGTCGCAACTTGCGGCAGATCTTAAATTGCTCGCTGACGCGGTTCGTCAGCGGTCGGCAAAGATTAATGCTGAGCGACGTACGTTGCAACGACTTAGAATCGACCTCCGCGGGGAGAGTGCCAGCGTGAGGAGACTTGTGATCGCGAATGTGCTGAATCCTCATCGGGACAAGCTCATTGATGACGCTTTCCTGAAATACCTGGAAGAGATGCGAAGGGCGTCTAAAAACTGGTTTACGAAGGAGGTTGATGGAAACCGAATATCTCAACTTATGAATGGATTTGGGCGCATTGCTGCAAATCCCCAGGATGTTTCATCATGGAGCGATGGCGCCACCATCTTAAATGAAGTAAAGCCTTTGCTTGAAAAGCTCGATGTTCAGATAGACGAACTCGGTTTGGTTAAGGCGCAACAGCGGCAAATCTTCAGGCGTGAATCAGTTTCGCTCCTGTCCAATCTGGCCACTGATAAAACCCGCAGGATAGCGTATTCGTTTTCGCAGGAAATCCTGTCCGATATTAGCTCCGATGCGCACACGCTGGCAGATACCCTGCTGAAATGGGCCAAAGCACGCCAGGTTACTATTGTTAAAATTCCCGAAATGATTCATGCGAGACAGGGTATCGTATTTTTGGTGCGCGTCCTGCTGGCGATTACGCTGATAATTCTCATCGGATTACTGGGACGGCGACTGAGTCGACTGGTCTCCATGGGCATAAGCCGATTCAGCCGGTCCGTTTTTTTCAGGCATCGTCTTGGTCAGCTGGTAAAATGGGCTGGCGTGGCGGAATCGATTCTGCCCACTCTCGTCGTGGGTGCAACTCTCTATGCAGCACTCGCCATAGTCGGTTTTTCGGTGCCGGAAGTTAAATTTGTCGAAGTCATTTTACGCTGGCTGGTCATTTATATTTTAGGCGGAAGACTTCTCGAAGGCCTGACAAGGAGAGTCTCGCGGGGGAGGCCTGCGTTCATTCCAGTCAGTGTCGAGGTTGCTGAAATGCTGTCCGGCACTTATAAAAAACTGGGGCTGGTGGTGGCTCTGGCAGCGGTGGTTCTGGAATGGACTGCGAACTGGTTTGGGAGTGGCATTCTCCATAATTTGATTGTGTATACACTTTTCGGGTGGCTGTGCCTTTGGGGTACATGGGTATTGTTTGTATGGCGCCCGGTTGTCGCGGGGGCGGTTGCAAAACGATACGCACTCATTCCTGAACGACCGGTTGCCCGATTGAAATCATCCGTTGTTCGGACTTCGCAATGGATGAGCAAGTACCGTGTCGGTGCCATCCTCACTGCGCCGGCGGTATTGCTTCTTCTGCTGGACTGGTTCTATCGGCAGATTCGCTTTCTGCTTTACGAGGGCGGCATTGTCACATTCTTTCGTGCCAGATTGATACGCAGGCTGGTCAATACGCAAAAGCGAAATTCAGTTTTGCCTTCTCCTCGCACACTCCCGGAGCAGTATACGCATTCATTTCCGCTGTATCCCATATACGATGAAGAAGATGCTGTCCTGTTGCCACGAAAGCAAAGCATTGAAAGCATTGTTCTACAGATTGAAAGGTGGAAAATTACCCGGCAGGACAGCTCTCTTGTTCTTCTGGGGGAAAAAGGGATTGGAAAAACGACTATGCTCACCCTGCTGGAACAACAGCTTCGCGGCAACGTCTTGCGGTATAGTATCAGTCGAAAGTTAAAAACCGAAAAAGCGCTGGCTGCAGAATTTGCGACCATGCTGGGTATGGACGAAAATACACAGGTGATAGGCGCCATCGCAGCCCAGCTAAACCAGGGAGACGAGCGTGTTATTCTGATTGATGAGGGACACAACGTTTTCCTGCGTACAATTGACGGTTATGAGGCATACGAAGCGCTTATTCGTCTGGTGAACGTGACAGCTCAGAATGTTTTTTGGGTGCTGGTATTTAATACGTTTTCGTTTGCGTTTTTAAACGCCAGTCGAAATCGATTGCACTACTTCAGGAAACTCCACTTTTTACCAACATGGACCCGTGATGATCTTACTGAGCTTATATCGAAGCGAAACCGTCAGACCGGATTTGATGTGGAGTTTGATGAGCTGTTGCTTGACGCCAATCGTAGTTCCAGTGGCGATTTTGAAGTTATTGAAGGGGCAGAAGGATTCTTTCGTCTGCTTTGGGAAAACAGCGGTGGAAACCCCCGGGTTGCTACCTGTCTTTGGCTTGATGCACTGACAGCACTTGGAGATAACAAAATCCGGGTGGGCATTTTTTCCGAAACGTTGGCTACAGAGCTGTCAAAGATGGATACTGAGCTGCTTTACGCTCTGGCTGCAATCTGTCAGCACGAAAACCTTTCCGTGTCGGAATTACGGGAAGCGTTGAATGTGACTATCGATTTTGCCAATTTCGCGATTCGCTTTCTGACAGAATACGGGTTGGTTGAGCCCAAACATACCGACGCCCGCCGGCATACGCTGGCGCCCAGATTTTACCCGCAGGTGATTAGACTGCTCCGCAGCCATCACCTTTTGTACGAGAAGGAGTAACCAGTGCCTGACATGAGCAACGGAAACATCATGCAGTCATTCAATCCCAACGCCATTCCATGGGCTTTGGCCTGGGTGCTTGGCGCTTTTGTCGCCATGCGAATCACACGAAAAGTGATGCGTTCACTCAGTGAACGAATGGCGTCCCATCGCCTGACGATCAAGCAACTCGATACGCTGTTGTCATTCCTGGTATATCTTGCCGCGTTCATCATGGCGCTAACCAGTCTGTTTACCCTCTCATCCGAAGCGTTGCTGGCGTTATCGGGAACCATTGCGGTCACTGCGGGATTTGCCCTGAAAGATGTTGCCGCATCATTCATGGCCGGCCTTGCCATTTTGTTCACCAGACCGTTTCAGGTTGGTGATCGCATTTCCTTTGGCGGCTTTTATGGAGAAGTTAAAGAGATTGGCCTCAGAACCGTTCGTCTGGTCACTCTGGATGACAATCTCGTTTCAATTCCGACAAACAAATTTCTCACCGAACCGGTTGCCAGCGCCAATGCGGGAGAATTGGACTGCATGGTAGTCATGTCATTTTTTATTTCCCCCCTCGCTGATCACAGGCGAGCGAAAGATATTGTGGACGACGCTGTGCTTGCGTCCAAATTTTTGTATCTGGGAAAACCCATGACGACGCTTGTCAAAAACCGAATAACAGAACAGGGCCAGCTGCTGGTCGAAATAATGGCGAAAGCCTACGTGTACGATGCCAGAAAAGAGAAGGCTTTTGAATCTGATGTAACTGACCGCGTACTGGACGCTTTTCGAAGTGAGAACCTTTTACCCATTTCTCCCCCCCTCACGACGGCTTGATTCCAACAGATTGACACTTTGCATCTTTCTGCTCTCCGGAACGTTGTCAAAATACCCATCCTGCTCTAAAGCGGACCTGCCCTGCTTTGTCAGTTTTCAAAGGGGTCGCAGCGCAGCAGTTTTTTGTTCAGGAAAATCCAGGCGGGGCTTAAAAAGAGGGATAGCGCGATGGTGCTGATAATCAGCTGGAAAGTGTATTCGGCGATAATATTTTGGGACAGTCCCACTGTGCCCAGCACAAAACTGAATTCGCCCACCTGGCTAAGCAGCGCGCCGGCGTAAACACTTTGTCGCCATGGAATGCGAAACGCCACAAACACCAGAGTGTTGATTACCGTGTTCAACACGAAGACGCTGACCACCAGCGACGCGATGAGCCACACATTCTCCCATACGAATGACAGGTCGATGATCATGCCCACATACACAAAAAACGTGGACACAAAAATCACCTGAAACGCATGCAGACTTTTCTGAATCCATTTGGTGGATGCCGTGGAAGACACGATAATGCCACCAATAAACGACCCCAGCGCCGCAGACAGGTGCGCCAGCTCCGCCAGCATGGCAAACCCAAAACAGGTGGTCAGCGCCACAAACACCTGCAGCTCGTTGTCGCGGGCAATATGCTTTTCAAATGGCAAATGAATATGCTTCTTTTTAATGATAATAAACAGAATCACAGCCACGGCAACGAGCCCTGCCACCTGGGTGACCACGGTCCATGTTTCGATGGCGGTTCCCCCCAGATAATTCATCACCACCAGCATTACGATGACGAGAACATCCTGGGTGAGCAGCACGCCAATCACGTTTTGCCCCACCCGGGTCTGCATCTCGTTCCAGTCCCCCAGCAGCTTCAAAATCACAGCGGTACTGCTTAAGGCCAGCACAAACCCCAGCATCACAATGCGCGCCACCGGCCACCCCAGGTATACCCCCAGCCCCCACATCACCAGCAGACTGATAACCACCTGCAAAAACGTGCCAATCACAGAAATCCGCCAGTTGGCAATGAGTTTGGGCAGACTCATTTCCATGCCCACCAAAAACAGAAGCAGTACCAGCCCCAACGAGCCCACTGCCGAAATATCGTCACTGCCCGACGCCACCCCAAACACACTTGGCCCCAGCACCACTCCCACAATAATGTAACTGATTACCGAAGGCTGCTTAAAAATCTTGAGCAAAAACCCCACCGCCATCACCACCGCGGAGATTAATACAATAGGGCCCAACAGTTCCTGCATTCCAACAAGTAAAGGCATCGTCATCATCCTGAATCCAGTGTTTGCATTGTTAATACCAACGCGTGTGTAAAATCAAAATAAGGGAGCATCAATTCAGTACAATTTGAGTATACCTGTTGAAAATTAACAGTAACGCATTGACATAGAATCAACAGGTACCGTTCGTCATCTCCGCGCAGGCGGAGATCCAGTCTTGTGCGATCTGTATTACCGCTTTCGAGGCAATGACGGTGTCCTGGCTTTTGATTGTGGAACGTATTGGTGCATCGTCAATGCGTTATTGTTAAGTGTTCCATATCGATGCTCTCCTATTTAGTGCGTATGTCCAAAGGAGACAACCATTAATGGCAAAT
>JAFGWT010000418.1 GCA_016937015.1 Deltaproteobacteria bacterium
AGTTACGACATCGTTCAATTCAACATTGAATCCGCGGTCAGACTGTACATCGCCTCGCCGCCACATTCCATTCAGGGCAACAACCCATCCGGTCCCGGTGAGCTGTGAAATTGACACTGCAGATTTGCCGCTGGTGATATGTATCCCTCGCACAATCCGAATCGGTCTATGACTTACCGGCGGTTTTGAGGGTTCTGATGGTCCACACAATCAGGCCCACAAGCACGATTCCCATCAGAATTTTCAATAGCAGCGCATACTGTTCCGTCCAGGGCAGCTTCGGTTCTGCATCTTTGGGCGGTGATAGATTGTTTTTGCGACATTCCCCAAGTGACACCGGGTTGAATACCGTTTGGTCGCTTCTTTGCAAAACAGCACTGAGGTCGTATTGTGGGGCATTCGCGTCTGCGTTGCCAACGTACAACACGTGAGAACCACTATTTTTTGCGCGGAATACAATTTTTTCAACCGGATATGTCGCCTGCGCGGATGTCAGCGCCAACGGCGCATCATCGTGGTCCTGAAACACCGCTCGTAAAAAAGTATGCGCGGTTGGTTCAATCTCGATTTTCGTGCGTGCCGTGTCGGCCGGCTCACCAGCCGGGTTTTGGATTTTGTATATCACGCCGCCGCCAATGGTAAACCAGCTTTCCCGGTGAGTGGATGCCTGTATTGCCACCCTTCGAACAAATTCGTCATTTGCGATTTTAAATGTAACGCTGGAAAGCGGCACATTTGGCGGGGTTTTTCCGAGCATCACAATTGTCCTGCCGTCTGCGTCTTTTTGCGGTCTGGATACTGAAAGAGAAATATTGCGATACAGCATCTGTTCCTCGGATGTGGCGCTGCGAATACCCGCTTTGGCGCCATTTATGCGTATTGACTGGTTGTCTCTGCCTGTATCGACAGTGATTCGCAGGTACCGTGCGTTGGTGACCGGGTATTGCAGTATGGTACGAGAATACAGACTGCCATTTTCCAAAACCGCATACACCAGTTGCCCTTTGGAAAGGACGCCATAGTCAATACCGTCGATGCTGGATTCAATGGTGGTTTGGCGCATAAAGTTTTGCCCTGAAAGGGTGAGCACAACGGAATCGTGGCGAAACGCCGATTCGCCAAAGTCCACGATTGCCGAGCTGGCGCCATCCGCCAGCGCAACCGGATTTAAAATGACGCCCTCACGATAGGTGTTGTTCGTTCGTTGAAATGATGTCTCCCGGCGCACGGTGAAAGGCACTTCACTGTTATCCGGCCCGGTAATACGGAAATCGGAAAGCCGGCCCTGGACTTTGGATAATCCATACAGTGACGGGGTTATTTCAATGGCATGGTCCCCTTTTTTGATGGGGCCTTTGAGGGGGCAGCGCTGTTCATACTGCGACAGGTCCGCACCATGGGCCGTCGTTGCAGTCATTGAAACGGCACCACTGACAATGATGATTGCGAGCAACGTCAACTTGTCCGTTGCCTGACTCGATACAATGCCTTTAAGGCGATCTTTAAAGCGCGCGTAGAGAAATCCGCCCGTCATCAGCGCAACTGTCATGGTGGCGCCAACTGCGATGCGGTAGATGGTGTCGAAGTTCCATATGTCCCAAAGCCCCAGCTTTAAAAGTGTCAGTCCAAAAAGAGCGATGCCGAGGATGCGGTGCATGACGTCTCGAAAGGCGAAGCCGGCGCCAATGAGTCCCAGCGCATACACCCCCATTACCGATGTGACAATCATTCCCCGCTGCGTGCTTTCGCTGTTTCGAAGCGTGATCATTTTACTCCATACGATTCTGAATTCATCCTGAGTGAGCCCGGGTTCAAACACCACTGTCTTTGCAAGAATCATTTGGATTTCGGTGGTCAGCAGCCAGACCACCAATACATGTCCCAGAATAACAACCGTTTTGACCGCAGCGGTGAAACTGTCAATTCTGCGAAAGAAAAAAGCGGTTAAAAACAGGAATGCGGCAATGGCGATGCGCGACAGCGCGAACGGATTCAACAGCGGCATTGTATATGCGGTGCCTTCGGCGCCATAACTGTGAAGCAACAGTTGCCGCTGCTGATTCAGCCAATCCAGGTCGGTGCCCAACATGTGTACCAGCGCCACACATCCAAACGCAAGGGCGCCAATAAACCAGTACACATTTCCGGACTTGTCATTTCGTTTGCTTTTTGAAGCAAGGTACGCAAGACAAACGGCTTCCATGGCAAAGGCCACAGTCATGGTGACGCCGGAGAGCAGCAGGCCCGTGGCAATGCCAAAAAAGCCGAGCGCTGTTCCCAGGGGGAGCAGGGTCAAATCGTTGTGCTGATTTTTCTGCCGAATCAGCCGTGTGCCAATTACGAGATAGACGATGCCTGCGCCAATGCATAAAAGCGCCCGCAGCGTGTTGTGTTCGGGTTGTGTATTGGCCAGAATCAGGCTGAGAAACGCCGCGCCAGTCCCAGTGAGCAGCGCAAAGGAACTTTTGGCCCAATTGCTATTTTTCACCAGCAGATCGTAGGCGGCCGCCAGCACATATACAAGAAACCACGCGCAGGCCACATATATGAATCCATCATTCACAGCGTAATCGGCATCGGACTGAGAGAGGAGCAAAATCCCGCTGAAAACCGCCGCGCCAAACAGCATGATTCGGTTTGCCATGAATGCGGAAAAAAACAGATAGAGCATTGAGGCTGCAACAACGATAATCCCAAAGGACACATACGAATCGGGCAGGAGCATGATACTGGCCATGATGACAAAAAGCACACCGCTGCCACACAGCACAAACAATGATGGTATGGAAATCTGAGTTCGTTTGGCGACCATTTCGCGAATGACCATTCCCAGAAACAGTATGGCAAGGGCGCCGCCAATCAGCAGCATCCACAGAATATCGCTTTCATCCATATTTTGACTCAGTGCCAGAAGGGTTAAGAACGATGTGATCATTGGGACGCTAAGGAATTTTCCAAAGCCCATGCGAATGAGCAATGCCGAATATGCTGCGCTGACGCCGAGGAGTGAACCGGCCAGAATGATGTAGTGATCGTGGAGCAGGGCGGTGAGACCGCCGGTGAGTGCGACGCCCGCGCCCAGAAACAGCGCCAGGGACGACTGTTTGTGTCCCACCCTGTTCATGCGAA
Source organism: Deltaproteobacteria bacterium (assembly GCA_016937015.1). Lineage (GTDB taxonomy): Bacteria > Myxococcota_A > Polyangia > JAAYKL01 > JAAYKL01 > JAFGXQ01. The sequence goes on from JAFGWT010000418.1 coordinate 3,130, forward strand.
TCCCGGCGACCGCCCAGATAACGGGAAACAGCGATACGGCACTCAACGGTATGATTCGGGCTGTCAGTGTCGCATAGGCTCCCGCGTTGTATTTAATGTCGTTAATGATTGTTTCGGAATGAATATCGAAATACCTGCTGTACCATCCCATAAAGAGAACGATGACGCCCGATACGGCAATCCAGATGGCGATTCGAAAATTGTGCCTGACGCTGAAAAACAGTGTCAGGACAGTAATGACGGCCAGATATGTGAACAGGGCCAGTGGGCGATCGGTGCCGGTGGAGAGCATGACCGGATTCATTAGCGCCGCAACGAGTGAAAAGATAAGGACGCCCTCACTTTGGTGACGGATGGCCAGCGCGCCGCCAAGAAGACACAGAATTGCGGTGGCGCCAAAGGCGGCGGGGACTGGCACCAGATGATAAAATCCTGAACTGGCATAGGTGGAAATGAGCATCAGGGCGAGGCCTAGGCCCTGCATGCCCTGATTAAAAATGCGATTGGTTTTTCCGCCTTTAAACAGCAGTTCGCCTGTTATCAAAGCGCCGAGACCAACAATAGCGCCAATCGCCACCCGTCCCCAGGGGCCGATGATGTCATTGTCGACCACGTATTTGAAAAACCAGCCGGCGACCAGGATACCAATGACGGCGCCAATGCGCGTAAACCACACAAGACCAATCTGTTCCTCGAGGGAGCGCGGCGGTGGTGTCGGCGTGTCACCAGCCGGCGCATTTGTATCGATTGGCTTAGCTGACGCCAGCGGTTGTTCTGCCTGTGCAGCAATCGGTGCGGATTCCGGTGATGCCACCTCAACCTCGCTCGAATCTTCAGTGTCTGGCTGTGCCACTGCATCAGCTGAATCAACAGCGGCTTCCTGGCCGCTAACAATGTCTGTAGCTTCTGCGTGCGCTTCCGCTTCCTCAAGGGTATCGACTGTGCGATACGCAGGGGAACTGGACAAATCCGGCTGGACGTCAACCTTCAGGCTTGATGAGTGTTCCACCGGAATAGTGCTGGTGACAATTGTTTCAGGGGCGGCCAGTTTGACTGAACGAGGCTCGGCGGCGGTCTGAGGCTCAGGGCTTTTCTCTGGCATTTGGACTGGACTCGAAATTTTTTCGAAAATCTTTTCAATCTTCTTTTCTATTAATGCCAGACGTTCGGCATTCTGCCGGGCCTTGCCTTTCGCAGCGATAGCCAGCACCAGTGCCGCAATGGGGATTCCCGCCAATAAGAGAATGGCCATCATCACTATTAATACAATCGCTCCGTCCATATCGCAAAACTCCAGTTCGCTGTGATGCAGGAAACAAAAACTGTTTCAGTGGGCTGCATCCTACCATCCGGACCAGCAACATAAAATGATAATCAACTATAATGACGGGGAGTATCAGCCAGTCCGCTCGTCGATGCGGGCTTTGGATTTGATGAAGGTGCCGTTCTGGTATTCAATCCATGCAGTGCGGATTTCGGCTTCGGTGTTCATGACAAACGGGCCACCTCTGGCGACGGGTTCATTGAGTGGTGCCCCGGCGGCGAGAATAAATCTGAGCTCGTTTTCATGCGCTCTGGCCAGTAGGGTGGCATTGCCGTCTTGCCGAAAAACTGCCAGTGATTTACGCGACACGGCTTCCGGCGATTCGCCAAAGTTGCCTGCGCCTTCGAGCACATAGGCAAATGCGTTGTGGGTTTTGGGGACATCAACCGCAAATCGGACCCCTGCCCGAAGCGTCACGTCCAGATACAGCGGGTCTCCGGCGATGTCGGCGAAAGCGCCCTTTGTACCGTGGTATTCTCCGGCGATAATGCGCACCGACGCACCGTTTGAATTGACGACGGGAATGGCCGCGGCTTTTAGTTCTCTGTATCTTGGCTGATTCATTTTGTTTTTAGCCGCCAGGTTGACCCAAAGCTGCAGACCGCGCAAAAGCCCTTTTTCCATGGCTGGCATTTCGGAATGAATGATACCTGAACCGGCCGTCATCCACTGGGCATCCCCTTTGCCAATCACACCGCGGTTGCCCATGCTGTCGCCATGTTCGACTCTCCCGTCAATCATGTAGGTGACCGTTTCCATGCCTCTGTGGGGATGCGGGGGAAAGCCCGCAATGTAATCTTTGGGGTCGTCGGAACTGAATTCGTCAAACAGTAAAAACGGGTCCAGATAATCGAGCGTGCGCGAACCTATGTACCGTCGCAGTTTTACGCCGGCCCCATCCGAGGTGGCCACACCGGGAATGATTTTCTCAATTGCGCGGATTGAATCAGCGTCCTGCGCTTTATGTTTTATTGCTGTGGACGGCATTGTAACACTATCCTTTTTTTCCGGCCATTTACACCCCAGCATCCCAAAAGCGGGTAAAAGGGGAATGGCTTTGAGCAGTTTTCGTCTGAGTTTATTAACTGGCATCTGAATACCTCTTTGCAAAGCTAATCATTCCAAACATGTGTGGCAAGACAGGCAGGAGAGCGCGTTCCAGACTCCGAGAGGCGGTTAGGAATTGGAAAAGAAGTAGGCTGCGGCGCCAATAATTCCCAGAATCGTTAGTGAAAACAGGGCGATTTTCACCCAGGACCAGGGGCGTTCTCCCTGGACTTCCCCTGTGCGGGCGTTAACCAGAATCCGGTATTGACGATTTTTAAACCGGTATGCGTTTATCCAGACAGGCAACAGAATGTGCTTAAATGTAACGTTGTTGTAGCGCGTCTGGATACTGTGGATTCTCTGGGTGTCGCCCCCAATATCGGCGTACACGTCTTTTCGGATGACAGGGGTGATTTGTTCTTTGGCCTCTGCAAATCCCGCCTCCAATCCCAAAGAATAGCTCTGGACCCGGAATCCCTGCAGATAGTCTGCCGTGTAGGGCACGAGATTTTCCAAATCCCAGGGGTCCAGTTTTTGGGCAAACTTGAGGGGCAGGGCGGTGCTTGCCACAACGAGAATGTCGTCAAATGCGTTGTTCACGGTGCCGCTGGCCGGATACCATCGGGTTCTGCGCACCTGACGGGTGCGGGTGACCCGTTTGCCGTTTACCGTGGTGGTGTACGTTTGACTCACATAATAGTATTCGCCCCGGGAGCCACTGTAATCGGATGTGGTGTTGGTGTCGTATGTCCAAAACGGCATGTAAACACCAGCCATTTTACTCATTTTGGCGTCCCTGCGGAGTTTGCCTGGCGCGAACCATCGGCTTTTCACCCACTTAAGGAAAGCGGCGCGAGACTCCTCGACGGTTACCTTGAACGGTAATAATGAGCGGGGTTTAATGGCGTGTCTGGAGTGCTGTTGCGCGTTGATGTCATTGGCGCAAAATGGACACTGGTCAGACGTGATGTTGGGTTCGAATGTCAGTTCAGCCTTGCATGCGTCACAGGTGACTGTAATCACTTCCGTGGTTTCGCTCGACGCTTCGGCATTTTTGAGATGGGCCAGGTAGTCAAGCTCCTTCACCTCGTCGGGAACACCTGCATCGATTTTGTTTTCAGTATCGCAATACGGGCATATGAGCGCATTGATACCCGGTTCAAACCGGAGTTCCGCATTGCAGTTGTCGCATTCAAATTTTTCCTCTGTCATTTCCGTTTTCCGCCTTTGCAAATGTCTCTGCAATATATCGGCAAATGGCGCCGCTGATAAATCTCGATTTCGCCTCGATTTGGAAATATGCGATGATACGGGGATGAGGCATCTTTCCGATTGCCGATGATTCCGGAAGTAAAGTATGTTGAATAGGTTGTATTGGGAGTGAATTGCGTCACCGGGAGTGAATTTTGGCCGTTTTAGACAAAAAAGAAACCTGCGAGCGCCTGGCACGGGCGGTTTGCATGGACATTGAGTCATATCAGCAAACCTGTATTCAGCAGTATCGGCAGGGGGGTCCCATGCCTGCGCAACTGGTTGAGGCGATTGAAGAAGGGCGGGCACTTTATTTGTCTCGCGTGGCTGCGTCATATGCGGATTTGTTTGATAAGACACTGACATCATTTTTGGGAATTGACGTTGACGCCGTATTGGAAAAACCATCCAGCCAGCAAGGATGGGCGCCGGTGTCGGAGTGGGGAAAAAAGGCGGCCGCGTCCTCATCGTCCGGTCATGTAAAACCAAATCCACTGCCTGCGGCTACCCTTCGTGCTGCGCCCCCTGCATTACCCGCAGTGTCTCGGATTCGTGTGGACGCTGATGGAGAATACACCAGGCGGGCAACAACGGAGTATGATCGCCGGGATATCAACGTTGACAAATTCAACCTGCCCAAAGGACTCGTCCTGCTGATTGTCGCCGTCATTGTGGTATTGGTTGTTTATTTTGGGCTAATCGATATGTGAACCAGGGTCGGACAGTGCCATCCGTGCCTGTCAGAGGAAACGCCTGATCATTCGGTCAGAACGGAATTGATGAATTCTGACATTAAACTGAAACCTTTGGTATTGTTCGACTGGCGCAGGCTCAATTGGGTATGGTGCCTCCTTAGAGGCCCAGGATGGCGGGGAAGTGGCCGGTGGCAACGAGGAGATACAGGTTTCTGAGGGTGGTCTGGTAATAGAGGTCGTCGTGTTCCGTGGTGGTTAGCCAGGTGTTCACGGCGTCGTCGAAAGTGGCCTGATCCGCGGTAATGGAGGTGAGTGCGTATCCGCCTCTGAAGCAGCTGTTGCTGTCGCCGTTTTGTCCGGCGCCGGCGTTGTGAAGCCCTTCGATGATTTGTTTGGCGTCGTCACCGTTGGTCCATGCGAAATCCACCGCCATACGCCAGGGCACGCGGCACGCTTCGTACCCATACGATGCGCTGCGAGCCGGTGCGCCGGTGAAGGTGCACCAGTCCGAGATCAGTCCGTTCATTGCTGACTGATTGGTATTCATCATGGTGTACGTATCTTCGGCCAGCCTGCGCCAGTAATCGGCATGTTCAGGCACAGCGTGCGCAAACATTCGATAGTAGCCTGGCGCAAAGTATGACGGATTGGTCTCGGGATTGCTTTCATCGCAATTTCCCCAGTTGTCTCCGGGACGGAGCACCAGCAGGCCGTCTTTTTCGCACGTTTCGTAATCTTTAATATTGGTAATGAGGGTTTTGGCCGTTTCAATATACCCGCCCCAGCGTTTTTCCGCCTGGAGCAGCGCCATTGCGGCGTCGAGCTCGGCGTCTGTGGCGGCGTTGGCATCGTTGTCGCCAGGGGGCGCACACCCTTCCATGGCCCAGTTCATCAACCCGCGTTCGTCGAGATGGTCGTGGTAAAACTTGTTCAGCTTGTCGAACAGTGGCTGATCATCATGGTTAACGGCCAGCAGCATGCCATAGGCGATGCCTTCGGATACGGTGCTGTCGCTGTCTTTACGAACATACGCGCTGTTGTCATTGGGGCATTCGGTGATGTATTTGTTTTTCCATGCCTGGTACTCTTCGGCCAGTCGGGCATCGTCAACCGCCGTGGTGACAGTGCCGTACCAGCTGCCATCCGCATCGGCATCGGTGTCGGTATCGGTATCGGTATCAGTATCTGTGTCCGTATCTGTATCCGAATCGGTGTCTGTGTCCGCATCGCTGTCTGTGTCGCTGTCAGAGTCGGTGTCCGAGTCTGTATCAGTGTCCGAGTCTGTATCAGTATCCGAGTCCGAATCGGTATCGGAATCGGTATCCGTATCGGAATCTGAATCAGCATCCGAGTCTGAATCCGAATCACTGTCTGAATCGCTATCGGCGTCTGAGTCACTGTCCGAGTCCGAGTCGCTGTCCGAATCCGAATCGCTGTCGGAATCACTGTCCGAATCACTGTCCGAATCACTGTCCGAATCACTGTCGGAATCACTATCCGAATCACTGTCGGCGTCTGAATCGCTATCGGCGTCGGCATCGCCGGTATCTGTATTGCCGCTGCTGTCGCTGCCGCAGCCAAGTGGGACAAATCCGGTAAAGAACACAAGGAGGGCGAGAATTGCGAGATGATTCATTTGGGCTATCCTTTCGATTGTTTAATGTTTAAGCGCATCGTTCCTACTATAACATAATTCCCCCCATACTCCGCAACCCGCAATCGTCGCATCCCTGTGGAACAGACGGTGAGTCATTTGGTACCGATTTGCAAAATTGCGTGAAATGCCCTATTTAAAGGGGTGATGGCTTCGGATGAACAGCTCAGATACATTTCACATTACCCTGCTGAACTGCTGGACAAGGTGCTTTTGCTGATCGATCGGAATCGTCTGGGGGAGCTCATCCTGTCGCGATACCCCGATGCACATGATATCCGGACGGATAAGGCGCTGTATGAATTTGTGCTGGACCTGAAAAAACGTCACATGCGGCAGTCCGCAACTGTTAGCAAAATCCGGTTTGATGACCGCATCAGCGCCCTCCACAATGCACTGGGGCAGCATCGATTCACTTCAAGAGTCCAGGGCAACAAACTGCGCGCCAAAAGTGAGATTGTGATTTCATCTGTATTCAAAAAAGCGCCACTGGCGTTTTTGCAGATGATTGCGGTACATGAGCTGGCGCATCTGCGTGAAAAAAATCACGACAAAGCGTTTTACCGGCTTTGCGAATACATGATGCCGGACTATCACACCATTGAGTTTGATATGCGGCTTTTTTTAACCCACGTTACCGTCCACGGGCCCTTGTACGACTGATGCAGCCAGACCAATTACAACCTTCATCGAATGCCCGACCTAAGGCCCAGGTTTGGTTTAGGCTCCAGGACCCCAAATCGTCAAATCGATTTCGTGCCTGCGGGAAAAATCGTTGAATGTGTTTTGAGCAAAAAGTCAGAATCCTGCGGCCGCCCGCCCGGCAGCGTTATGGGGCAGAGTTCCGCCCTTGCGGCGACTGGTTTTACACTCTTTCGTGATATTCCGTTTCCCAGGTTCTAATAAGGTGCGGCACGGCCAGTGAGATCACGGACCCCATGTTGATATTCCGCAGGCTGACCAGCATGCCCTGCAACACCTTGCCGTGATTCACTATCACCACAGTGTTGTCGTCCTCCAGCTCAAGCATAAAGTATCGTTTCAGTTTGGGAAATTTGCTTTGGCTCAGACTTCTTTCAATGTAGTCGTTCAATTCATCAAACAGAGCCGTAGCGGCGGGCTGCGGATTGTGTCCAGCCAGGGATTTTCGGTCACCTTTTATCCAGATGTCCGTTGCCAGAAGCGATTTGCCCAGTTTCGCTTTCGCTTCATCCACAAGCCTTTGCGCTGTGCGTTCTAAATTCATCTGTACCCCCCATTGCAAGGGAAGAGCGCGATGCTCTTCCTTAATGTTGAGTAGAAAATTTGGCGCATATTACAACGGAGGCAAGGATTTGAGTGGATTTTATACGATTTAATCGCTTTTAATTCGAATGTGTATTTTATCGGACTTGTCAGGTTGAGTAGCGCGCATCACTTTTTCTGCTAAATTTCAATCATAAAAATTTTATGCAGTGAACATTTACAAAAACAGGAATGAATCATGACACACACGATTGTTGTCGCCAGTGTTAAAGGCGGAACGGGAAAAACAACCACCACTCTGAATCTGGCTGTTGCCCTTGCCGAAAAGGGGCATTCAGTGGTGATTGTTGATTTGGACCCCCAGGGGAGCATTGGTTTGGCGCTGGCGCAAAAAGACACCGAATGGGTTGGGTTGGCGGAATACCTCATGGATGCCGCATCCCTTGAGGACGCTGTACTTAAAACCAAAATGAACGGACTTTCGATATTGCCCCGCGGACGGTTAAATGCAGTGGATGTGGGGGAGTACGAACAGGCGCTTTACAACGGCGACGCACTTGTGGGAATTGTAAAAAAATTGTCGGGGCAGTACGACTTCATTCTGATGGACACCCCATCCGGCCTTGGCATGATTACCCGGGCAGCCATGCGGGCGGGGGCGTACCTTTTAACCCCGCTGCAGGCGGAACCGTTGGCTCTGCGCTCGGTGTCTCAGCTGCTCCGGGTCGCGGAACATGTTCGGCAAAATGAAAATGCGGATTTTCGGCTTTTGGGGATTTTGCCCACCATGGTGAATCTGGAAAACGATGCCTCCATGGATGTGATGAATACCGTGTGGTCTGGATTTGGAGGCATACTGGATACCTACATCCCAAGAGCGGACGTGTTTGCCACCGCCAACGCCGCCGGGGTGCCGGTTGACTTTTTGCCGGGAAAAAAACGACCCGAAGCCAGACGTTTTGAAAAACTGTCAATGGAACTGGAACTTCTGATTGCCCAGATGGGCGATGAAATCGAGGGAGCCAATGAACGTGTCGAGAGAAGACTTGTTTAATGTTGATGACGCTCGGGCGTTGTCGTTGCATCTGGCTGGCGTGAATACAACATTTGAGTTGGAAAGCAGTGCGCCATACGTTCAATTCAAATCGCGGGTGACGCCCACGCCTGCAACGGCTGTGCAATCCGAGAGGCCTGTTGAGAACAGGACAAAACAATCCGATTGGGAGCAACCTGCGGAACCGTTTAACACCTGGGACGCCATGCTGAAATGGTGCATGGACGTGACCTCCTCGAAATCGTGCTTTGTGGTGGATCCCCAGGGGTTTATTTTAATGAGACAGGGCGAGGAGTCTGTCGATGATGGATTCGAAGGGGCGGGCGCCAATGTGCAGCTGGCGCTGGACCAGCTCAAACAGATGGAGCTGAACAGTGGTGAAGTGCAGGCAATGGAACTCACCTACCGTCAGCAGGGCATGCTGGTTATTCGTGCCCAGGATGCCCAGAGCGATTATTACACCCTGTGCTTCATTGGGTTCACTGCCATTACCGATGGGCAAAAAAAGATGATGCTCAATCAGATTCAGACCAGCATTCTGCAGCTGACCTGAGCGTGTTCGACATCCGGACAGTCGTATGTTTTTTTGGCAAGCCCCCTGCACGGACGGTGGCGTTATTTTCTGGAGGCGTACTACCAGATGATGCCCAGCCCAGCGGACAGCATGACACCGTGAAATCCGCCCAGCTTGCGGTTGGCGGCAAAAGCGTTGAGGCCTCTGAGCCATCCGGCGCTGATTGTGGTCACGAACTGAGTGCCCTGATTCAGAGTGCGAAGCCACAACTCCGATTGTCCCCCAAAGGCGAAATGGCTTTTTTGCGCATCCAGGGCATTGCCGCTGGCTCTGCTTTTTGAAATGACCGCGCCCAGTTCGGCCAGTATATCCCAGCCCAATATGACTTTGCCCCTGTACTCCCACAGTCGCGCACCGGCAAACCCGAGGGGGGCCACGGCGTAAACGGTTCCCAGCGAATCGCGCCACCGACGTCCATAAAAGTGGGTTCCGAGAAGGAGGCGGTTCAATTGAAATGCCAGCCGCAACTGGGGCGCGATGGTGCCCTGAGCAGGAAACACAATGCCATGAACAGTTATGCCAAAATGAACCGTCTGTTTGGAACCCGTTGCAGGTGGCAGGGAAAGCGTATCGTCTGACACGTCGTTTTGGGCAGCAGCGGGGGGCTGCCGGCTGACAGGTGTGGATGCAACGGTCGGCGTCGTCTTCATCGCTGCGGGTTTCGCTTTTTTCGGGATTTGCTTCGTGTGATCTGCAGCAGGTTCTATGGGGACATCACTCATTCCAATCAAAGGCTGATTTGTCGGCAGTTCGCCAGTGGACGCAACCGGTCTGACCAGCATAGTGGCATTGGCAAGTGGCGGCTGGTTGCCAGGCGGCGGGGGAGTGTGTTCGAGTTCGGTGAACATTTCAGCGCAGGCCAAAACGAGTGTACGCAATCTGTTTTCGGGGCTGATGTCTCTCAGTGGGATGGCCGTTTGGCGACTGCGGTCCATGTATATGATGTTGAGCGTGACCTGGTCGCCTTTGCAGTCGGTAACTGAAATTTGCAGTTGATCGGGGTCAACTTCAGGTCGCTGTACCAGCTCCACCGCCAACAGTTTCTCGAACCTGGCAGTGGAAAGCCATCTCTCCTGACAGCCTGCAATGGTGACATGAGCAAGCAGAGAGGGTGACCACAGGCCTAAAAGTAAAATTAGAAATATTTTCATATTACGGCGCTGATGGTGTCATCCATTCCTGAACCCTGTCTCTGTACCTGCCCTCGGGATATTTTTGCAGATACTCGTTTCCGGCCGCGAGACGCCGGGCATCGCCAATCCGCCTGAATGCCTGCACTCGTCGGGCCATCGCCGTTTCTACCATTGCCGCGGGTAAATTTGAAGAGATTGCGTATTCAAACAGCACCGCCGCTTCTCCTGGATTGCCCAGTTGTTCGAGGTGCAGTCGCGCGAGCGTAAACGCCGCCAGCCCCACTTTTTGATCCCGTTTAAAATTGTGAATCAAC